>CAIVJW010000099.1 GCA_903906315.1 uncultured delta proteobacterium
ACTGAGTGTTCGAGGTGATCTCGTCCAGCACGGAGGCCACCGACCGCGGCAAGAAGATGCGCATCTACCGGCGCGAGGGCGTCCGGCACCTGTGGCTGCTCTGCCCGTCGCCGCGCACGCTCGAGGTCTATCGCCTCGAGGGTGGGCGCTACTCGCTCCTCGGCACGTTCGAGGGCGACGACGTCGTGCGCGCCGAGCCGTTCGACGCGATCGCGCTCGCGGTGCTCTGGCGGGGCTAGACCCTCCCCGAAGACGGGCTGGGCGGCCAGTCGGCCGTGCCTCGGGGGTGCCCGTCGTGCTCGCCCGAGCCTGCGTCGCGGGTCGGGCGGGGCGTGGAGCTTGGGGTCTGAGCCAGGGCGGTCACGGTCTCAAGGGACGCCGACGGCCCCTTTTCGGCGAGGCTGTCGCTCGCGTCGGGCGCGCATGGCATCGCGAACACCCGCACGTTGGGCGATCACGACCCTCGACCTGATCGGGCGGCGTGGCGAGGCCCGCCGGCGGACCGGCTCACTCGTCGACGAGCCACCACCGCTCGAGCGCGATCGGGACCTCCTCGAAGGGCGCGACGCGCGCGACGGCGTCGTCGACGAAGCTCGCCAGCAGCTTCCAGCGCCCGTCCGTCTCGAGGGCGAAGGCCTCGAGCACCCGCGCCGCCGGATCGACGAGCCAGAGGTGTCCGACGCCCTGGCGCCCGTAGAGGTCGCGCTTGGGGCCGAGATCCTTGCGCCTCGTGCCGTCGGAGAGGACCTCGCACACCCAATCGGGCGTGACGCGGATGGGGTTGTCGTTGCGATGCCCGCGGATGCGTGCGTCGCGCCAGCCGGAGACGTCGGGCACGACCTTCTCGTCGGTCGGGAAGCGGACCTCGACCTCGAGCTTGATGAACCATCCCGGCGGCGGAGGGCTGCCGCCCCTCGGGCCGCCGCGCAGGTCGAGGATGACGCCCTCCTCGACGTGCGCGTGCGCAGGCGTCGGTCGGGGCATGGCGTAGAGCATCCCCTCGATGACCTCGCCGACGAGCGGCTCGGGCAGGGCGTCGGCCTCGTCGCAGAGCTCGGCGTTCGTGGGGAGGCGCAGTGCTTCGCTCACGGGGCCAGTCTAGCGCGCCCCGGCGGCCGGCACGGCGGCGAGCGACGTCGTGGTTCGGAGCGGGCGCGTGCGCGCGGCGCTGCTCGGCGAGGACTGCGCGGGGCGCACGTGCGCGTCCGGTCGGTGCGTCGCGAAGGGGGACGGCAATCGGCCCACCTGCCCGCTGACCCCGGAGGCCATCGGGGCGCCGAAAGCGGCCTCGTGCGCGCGCGTCGGAAGCCGCCGCGCTCCAACGCGATCGGGCCCGCCCTCGTCGGGACCGTCGACGCCCCCGGCCGCGACCGCGGCTCGCGGCGCTACATCCCCTCGAGCGTGACGCCCGCGTAGATCGCGTCGACGTCGATGGCGAGCTCGGGCTCGTCGAGTCGGACGGTCTCGCCCGGACGGAAGTCGCGCTCGGCCCAGCCCTCCGGCGGGCGCGTGACGCACGAGAGGCGTCGGCTCCGGTGCGACCCGAGGATCACCGCGCGTAGCGAGGGGAGCTGCTTGTAGTGGCTCAGCTTGTCGCCGCGGTCGTAGTCCTCGGTCGAGCGGCTCGTCACCTCGACCAAGACGGAGGGGTTCGTGACCGCGCTTGCGTCCCGCGCGGACGTGCAGACGTCGCCACACACGACGGTCGCGTCCGGGAAGGTGCTGAGATCCGAGGCCTCGACGCGGACCTTCAAGTCCGACGAGCAGACCCGGCAGCGACCGAGGAGCGCCTGGCCGAGGACGCGGAGCCTCGCCGCCGCGAGCTCGGCGTGCGCGGGCGTGGCGCCTGCCATCGCGTAGATGGTGCCGTCGCAGTACTCGAGCTTGAGCACGCTCGCCTCGAGGCACGCGAGGTACTCCTCGTAACTGTAGTGAAGCCGCCTCCCCGTGCTCATCGCACGGAGTCTACCGTGGCAGCGGCGCCCGCTCACGCTCGGGCGCGTCCGCGCGGCCGCCTCGTCCGCGCCCCCGTCGGCGCTTCGCCGCGTTCGGCGCCGTCGACACCCGTCGCCCTGCGCCGGCGCGCGCCGTCGCCGGCGCCTTCGCCTCGAGGACAGCCTCCGGCTCGCCGCCAACGAAGCGCAAGCCGAAGGCGCGCGGCGACTGCCTCGAGGCGCCGCTCGTCGCCGACGCCAAGCGCTTCAGCGGCGGCGTCGGAGCCGACGAGGCTGCGCCGGAGGAGAGCGCCGCGCCGCGGACGCGCACGGTGGTCGGCCTTGGCGGCTTGGCGCCCCAGCCGCTCGTCGGGTCGCGCTCAGGCGCGGACTGCCGCGAGCAACGCCGCGAGGAGGTCCGCGTCCTCGCCGGGCAGAACGGTCCGCGCGTCGAGCACGAGCCGGCCTTCGTGGACGCGGCCGAGGACGGCCGGGCTGCCGGCGCGCAGCCTCGCCGCGATCGCCTCGGCGTCCCCCTCGACGGCGATCCCCGCCGAGGCGACGACGGCCTCGGACAGCGTGCCGCCGCCGACGGCGCCCTCGAGGTCGACGACCTCGCACGCGACGCCCTCGGACGCGAGCGCGGCCTGCCACGCCGCCGCGCGGGCGCGCACGACCTCGACCGGGATCCGCAGCGCAGCGAGCGTGGGCACCGCGTCGAGATCGCCCACGAGATAGGCCTCGAGCGTGGCCTCGAGCGCGACCAGCGCCAGGCGACCTACCCGCAGCGCGCGCGCGAGCGGGTCGCGTCGGACGCGCTCGACGAGCGCCGACGCGCCGACGATCGCGCCGCCCTGCGGCCCGCCGAGGAGCTTGTCGGTCGAGAAGCAGACGAGGTCCGATCCCGCCTCGACCGAGGCGCGCACGGTGGGCTCGCCCGGCAGGCCGATCTCGGCGAAGTCGAGCAGCGCGCCGCCGCCGAGGTCCTTCACGAGCAGCGCGCCGCGGGCGTGGGCGAGGCGGGCGAGGGCGCCGAGCGGCGGCCGCTCGACGAAGCCCGTCATGCGGAAGTTGCCCGGATGGACGCGCAGGATCGCGACCGTGTCCGGGTGGTCGTCGAGGGCGCGCGCGTAGTCGTCGAGGCGGGTCTTGTTGGTCGTGCCGACCTCGACCATGCGGGCGCCGGAGCGCGCGAGCACCTCCGGGATGCGGAAGCCCCCTCCAATCTCGACGGCCTCGCCGCGCGAGACCACGACCGGGCGACCGACCGCGACCGCGGAGAGCGCGAGCAACACGGCCGCCGCGTTGTTGTTGACCACGAGCGCGCCCTCGGCGCCGCTCAGCTCGGCGAGCGCGCTCTCGGCGAAGGCCCCGCGCCCGCCGCGCTTG
Organism: uncultured delta proteobacterium; assembly: GCA_903906315.1. GTDB lineage: Bacteria > Myxococcota_A > Polyangia > Polyangiales > Polyangiaceae > CAIVJW01. The sequence goes on from CAIVJW010000099.1 coordinate 3,324, forward strand.
CCCGTGGCGAGGTCGATCTCGAGCGACACGTAGCGCCCCGCCGACGCGGCGACCGCGGCCGCGGCCGATGCCCCGATCGGCGCGCGACCGAGATTGGTGTGCAGCACCACCCCGGTGGCGTTGACGACCGCGCGCACGCGCCGCGCGAGCGACGCTTCGGCCGCGCGCGCCACGACGGCCGCGACGTCCGCGGCGGTCGGGCAGGGTGCGCCGGCCCGCACCGCCGCGCGCGCCTCGTCGATGGCAGCGCGCGCGAGGCGCGTCACCGCGGCGGCCCCGAGGCGACGCCGCGCCCCCTCGAGCGAGGCGTCGCCGAGGACCCGGTCCACGCGCGGAAGGTGCGAGAGATCCGTCATCGACCGCACCGCGGAGGGCGACCTGCGGCGTCGGTGTGGGCCCTCGTGCGTGGGCTCGGCCTCGGGCTGCGCGCGCGCGTCATCGGCGACGAGATGTACTCGCCGGAGAGGCCCGATGGTAGGCTCCACCGTTGCTTATCCGCGGGCCGATCCCCCCTCGCCCGCCCCTTCGAGGACCCCGATGCCCCGACTTCGCACGACGCGCCTCTGGCCGATCATCGCTCTCTTCGCGCTCTCCGCGGGCGCTCCGTCGCTCGTGTCGACCGACGCCACGGCCGCCTGGCCACCGCCCGAGAGCGCGACGCCCAAGGACCTGATGAACCCGGCGAACTGGCCCAACGATCCGGGCTACGGGTTCCGTGACGACGACGACGGGCAGTGGAACTTCTACTCGTTCATGCCGCCGGCGGCGTCGGGCATCACGCGCCGGCCGGACGAGTTCGCGTCCGGCATGTCGATCGACATGGCCTGGCGCCTGACGATCGGCGACCCGAGCGTGCGCATCGTCGTCACGGACTCGGGCATCGAGTGGGACTCCGACGAGATCATCGACAAGGCCTGGCTCAACGCGAAGGAGCTCGCGTCGCACAAGCCGCTGAGCGGCGACGGCTCGGCGTGCGGCGGCGAAGGCGACCTCGCGGGCTTCGACTGCAACGGCGACGGCGTGCTCTCGGTCTCGGACTACAAGGACACGCCCGGCCTCCTGCCGGCGGCGTCCGACGGCCACCCGCTCGGCGACAAGAACCGCAACGGCAAGCTCGACGCGGGCGACCTCATCCTGAATTTCTCGGACGGAATCGACGACGACCAGAACGGGTACGTCGACGACATCTCCGGCTGGGACTTCATGAAGAACGACAACGACCCGTACGACGACACGCGCTACGGGCACGGGACGGGCGAGGCGAACGACTCCGTGCAGTCGACGAACGACGGGATCGGCGAGGCCGGCGTGTGCCCGCTCTGCCGGTTCATCCCGGCGCGCGTGGGCGACAGCTTCATCACCGACGTGAACGCGTTCGCCGAGGCCGTCGTCTACGCGACGGACATGCAGGCGAACATCGTGCAGTGCGCGCTCGGCACCATCAACAACAACACCTTCACGCAGAAGGCGCTCGACTACGCATACGCGAAGGGCGTGCTCACGATCACGTCGATGGCCGACGAGAACTCGCGGCACCACAACATGCCCGCGACGGCGAACCACACGCTGCCGGTGCACGCGATCCAGTACAACAGCGGCTCCGCGCGCACCTCGCAGAGCTTTCTGAACTTTCACAACTGCTCGAACTACGGCGGGCAGAACCTGCTCAGCGCGTCGGGCAACAGCTGCTCGAGCGAGGCCACCGGGCGCCTCAGCGGCATCGCCGGGCTCGTGTACTCCGCCGCGAAGAAGTACGCGATCACGCCGCCGCTCACGCCGGCCGAGGCGCAGTCGCTGTTCTTCATGACGGCCGACGACATCGACGTCCCCGAGTCGAAGGACCCCGATTCGGGATACCGCTTCTCGCAGCCCGGCTTCGATCAGCGCTTCGGCTACGGGCGCGTCGACGCGAACCGCGCCGTCGAGGCGATCCGCGACAAGAAGATCCCGCCGCAGGTCGACCTCACGTCTCCGACCTGGTTCACCGTCCTCTACAAGGATCAGGTCTCGGGCCCGGTCGACATCGTCGGCACGGTCTCGGCGCCGCGCGCCAACTCCTACGACTACCTCGTCGAGTGGGGGCCGGGCGTGCAGCCGCTCGACGACGCGTTCAAGGTCATCAAGGCCGAGAAGAACGTCACGGTGCCGGTGGGCACCAACGGCCCGCTCGCGTCGCTCGACATCCGCACGATCGACCCGGCGCACGAGCGCGACCCCGACAGCCCGAACGGCGAGAACGACAGCGCCATCACGGTCCGCGTGCGCGCGGTCGCGCACTACGGCGGCGCGATCGGCGACGTGAAGGGCGAGATGCGCCGCACGTACTACGTTCACTCGGACCCTTCGCTCGTGAAGGGCTTCCCGATCTTCGTGGGCGACAGCGGCGAGTCGAGCCCGAAGATGGCCGACATCGACGGCGACGGCGTGCGCGACCTCATCTACCCGACCGGCGGCGGCGTCCTGCACGTGCTGCGCATGGGCCCGAACGGCCCGGAGTCGCTCCCCGGCTTCCCGTTCAAGGCCGGGCGCGTCGACGCGTTCGCGGATCCGCCCGCCGTCAAGGGGATGCTGAACCACCTCACCGCGCCCGGCTACGCGGCCGGCGCGGTGGACGCGGACCTCGCGCGCGAGGCGTACACGCAGGCGCCGGCCATCGCGGACCTCGACGGCGACGGCAAGCCGGAGATCGTGGTCTCGACGTGGACGGGCACGATCTACGTCATCGAGCGCGACGGCACGCTGCGCAAGGGCTGGCCGCAGCGGCTGCCCGAGGTGCCCTCGTGCCCGCTCGACGTCGACCCGGATCCGAAGAAGCCGTGCATGAGCGAGACGTCGCGCATCGCGCGCGGCGCGTTCGCGGCGCCGGTGCTCGTCGATCTCGACAAGGACGGGCGGCTCGACATCGTTCAGTCGGCGTTCGACGGCCGCATCTACGCCTACGACGCGGGCGGCGCGATGCTCGACGGCTGGCCCGTCACCCTCCACTGGAAGGGGTCGAAGGTCTGGCCGAACGAGGCCCGCATCAACCGCATCATGACGACCCCGGCGGTCGGCGATTTCAACGGCGACGGCACGCCGGACCTGCTCGTCGGGTCGAACGAGCGGCTCGGTGAGGGCGGGCAGGCCGGCGCGGTCTACCTGGTCGACGGCCGCGGCAACAAGGCGCCGAACGGGGCCGTGATGCCCAACTGGCCGGTGACGATGACCTCGTTCGAGCTCTTCCCGCTCGTCGCCGAGGGCGTGCCGAACTCGCCCGCGATCGCGCGCTTCGACGGCACGCTCGCCGCCGTCACGCACGGCAATGCGACGCTGCCGATGATCCTGCCGGTCGATCCGGGTCCGCAGTCGCAGCTCAGCGAGACGCCGCCGAACGCGATGCCCGAGCACGACGACCCGAACGACCCGGAGCAGCGCGTCCGCGGCGTCTTCCCGGCGAGCATGTTCGGCCCGCTGTCGAACGCCGCCCAGCCGAACACGATGCTGCCGCTCTTCGCGCAGCCGTCCGTCGGCGACCTCGATCAGGACGGCGTCCCCGACGTCGTCGCGACCGGCGGCTCGCTGAACCTGGCTATCAACCTGCAGTCCAAGAGCGGATCCGCGCTCACGGGCGACCACCTGATCGCGGCGTGGAGCGGCAAGACCGGCGCGATGATGCCGGGCATGCCGCTCGTGCTCGAGGACTACACGTTCTTCAACAACCAGGCGATCGTCGACGTGAACGGCGACGGCTACCCCGAGATCGTCACCGGGTCGGGCGGCTATCTCGTGCACGCGGTCGACGCGTGCGGGCGCGAGGCGGCCGGCTGGCCGAAGTTCACCGGCGGCTGGGTCATCCCGACCACGGCGTTCGGCGACCTCGACGGCGACGGCACGCTCGAGGTCGCGACCGGCACGCGCGACGGCTGGCTCTACGCCTGGCACACGCCCGCGAAGGCCTCCGAGGCCACGGTCGAGTGGGAGAGCTTCCACCACGACAACCGGAACACGGGCAACCTCGAGACGCCGCTCGATCAGGGCGGCAAGCAGAAGGCCGCGCGTCCGCTGACGCTCGAGATGTGCACGGCGGTCGCCACGACCACGACGCCGCTCGAGGCGGACGGCGGCTGCAGCTGCGAGGTGCCCGGTCCGCGCGAGAGCGGCCGCGGCCTGGCGGGGCTCGTCGGGGCCGCGATCGCCGCGATCGCCGTGGCTCGGCGCCGTCGCCGCGACTGACCCTCGCCGAGGCAGCCCGAGAGGCGCGGCGCCCGCCCGGGCGTACGCGCCTCTCGCGCATTCGGGCGAGGCGACGAGCTCCCCCTCCGCGCGAACGTAGCGCGCGCCGGCCGGCTTCGCGTAGCCTCGCGCGATGGCCACGATCGAGCTCTGCGTGCGAAACCTCGAGACCGGCGACGCGGGCGTCGTCACCTTCGCCGACGAGGAGGCCGCGATCGCCTGGCTCCGCGATCGCCCGCGCCTCGTGGACGTGCTCGGCCCGGCGCACCCGCTCGGCGAGGAAATCGAGGCCCGGATGCGCGGCACGATGCGCCCGCTCGACGCCGTCGAGCTCGCCTACGAGAAGCAGGCCGCGGACGACCGGCGCGCGGCGCTCCGGGCCATGGCCGAGGCCGAGGGGCGACGGGCAGCCGAGCGCGCACCGGCGCCGACCGAGGACGCGCCGGCGAACCGACCGATGCGCGTGCGCTGGACGTACGACGGCGGCATTCAGCACGCCGAGCCGGGTGACGTCCGCGTCATCCCGGTCGAGGCCCAGGCCGCGGTGCTCGCCTGGGTGAGCGAGCGCAACGAGTGGGTCGAGGGCCGCGGACAGATGGTCGGCGACGCGCGCTGCACGGTCGTGGGCGGAGCGGTCGTCGACGGCACGTTCGTCCCGGTGACGGCGGTGCCGCGCACGACGAGCTAGACCCTCGCCGAGAAGGACTTGCAGCAACATCACGCGGGACTCGTGGGCCCCCGGAGCAGAAGCTCACCACGGAGGCACGGAGGCAGATCAACTCTGAACTCTGTGCCTCGGTGCCTCCGTGGTGAATATCGCGGCTCTTGGACGGTCGCCACGGCGACCGCACCTTCTCGGCGAGGGTCGAGCTAGGCGGAAGGCGGCGGCGTCCGCGTCGGACCCGCGGCTGGGCGGCGAGGGTGGTCGACCGCGACGCGGGGCGCTCGGACGCGGCTCCGGGAACGGGCAATTGAGGGCCAAACGCGCCCAGCCGCGCACCGTCGCGGCGGCGAGGCAACGGATCACGCGCGGCGTTTGCGCATTTGGGTGAGCCGTCCGAGGCCCGCCGTGGTTCCACATCACCGAGAGAAACTGGCGGCGCGCGCCAATCGAAGCGTCGCGCAGGAGAAGGGGAACGTATGGCTTGGTCTCGACTTCGTGCGGTGGTTGGCTGTGCTGCGGCGCTCTTCACGGTGGCCGGTGTGGGCTGCGGAGGCGCCGACACGGGCGGCGCGTTCGGCGGGGGAACGGGCACCACCTCCGGGACGACGTCGGGCGGAGGCGGCGCGACCGGCGCGGGCGGCGGAACGGGGAGCGGTGGCGCCACGACCGGCAGCGGTGGCGCCACGACCGGCGGCGGCGGCGCGGGCGGTAGCGGCGGCGCCACGACCGGCAACGGCGGCGCGGGCGGCCAGCCGAACCTGTGCTCGCCGGGCCAGCTCGATTGCGGCGCGGGCTGCGCCGACGTGACGAGCGATCCGCAGCACTGCGGGGCTTGCGACAACGTCTGCGCGCCCGGCGCGAAGTGCATCGGCGGCGACTGCCTCGCGTGCGCGGCACCGACGCCCGACGCCTGCAGCGGCACCTGCACCGACGTGAAGGGCAATGACCCCGACAACTGCGGCGCGTGCGGCGCGAAGTGCCTGGCGGGCCAGAGCTGCAAGGCGGGCGCGTGCGCGGCGTGCCCGAACGGTGAGGTCAGCTGCCTCGCGCAGGGCACCTGCGCCAACCTGGCCAACGACGACGCGAACTGCGGCGCGTGCGGCGTGAAGTGCCTCGCGGGCCAGAGCTGCAAGTCGGGCCAGTGCACGTCGTGCCCGAACGGCCAGGTCGCGTGCAACGCGCAGGGCGCGTGCGCCGACCTGTCGACCGACCCGGCCAACTGCGGCGCCTGCGGCGCAAAGTGCCTCGCGGGCCAGGCGTGCAGCGCGGGCAAGTGCGGCCCGTGCGCGAACGGCGAGGTCGCGTGCAACGCGCAGGGAGTCTGCGCGGACCTCGCGTCCGACGTGGCAAACTGCGGCGGTTGCGGCACCAAGTGCCTCGCCGGCCAGAGCTGCTCGTCGGGCACGTGCTCGGGCTGCGGCAACGGCCTCGTCGGGTGCGCAGCGCAGGGCCTCTGTGCCGACCTCGCCACCGACGAGGGCAACTGCGGCCAGTGCGGCAACGCCTGCCCGGTCGGCGCAACCTGCGCGGCGGGCAAGTGCGCGTGCCCGCTCCAGGGGCAGCTGATCTGCGGCCCGCTCTGCACGGACGTGAGCGCAGACCCGAAGAACTGCGGCGGCTGCGGCGCGCAGTGCGACGCCATGTTCGGCTCCTGCACGAGCGGCCAGTGCACGTGCCCCGCCGGCCTCGGGCTGACGAAGTGCGGCAACGGCTGCTTCGACCTGAAGGAGGATCAGCTGAACTGCGGCGCCTGCGGCGTGAGCTGCTCGGTCGGCGGCGTGTGCATCAACGGGCAGTGCGGCTGCCTGCCGGGCCTGACGATGACCCCGCAGGGCCATTGCGTCGACCTGCTCTCCGACCCGCAGAACTGCGGCGATATCGGCAATCAGTGCGACAAGCGCTGCAATCTCGGCAAGTGCCAGGACAACGACTGCAGCAACGGCCTGAAGCAGTGCCAGTTCGCGTGCGTCGACTCGAGCACGAACCCGCACCACTGCGGCGGCTGCGGACAGTCCTGCGACGCGGACCAGCTGTGCATCAGCGGCTCGTGCCGCGCGTGGGTCGATGGCAAGACCTGCAACACCTGCCCGTGCCTGTCGTGCGCCGGCAACTTCGGCACGTGCTGCGGGATGCCCGGCAACCCGAGCCTGATCGCCTGCCTCTCGGGCGGCGCCTGCCCGTGACGTGACGCGCGCGCAAGCGACGGGCCGCCCTCCGCGGCCCGCGCGCCGCCGCGATCACCGCCACACCGGCTGCGTCAGGGCCAGACTCCCCGTCTCATCCCGCACGCGGACCCTCACGACCTTCTCGATCCTCCTCGACAGATCCCACCTCGCGACCGCGCCGCGCGCGACCTCGACCACGCGCCCGTCGGCGACGAGCTCGAACGTCACGGCGGCGGAGCCTCGTCGCGCGTCGATCGCGATGGCGTCGCGCCCGAGGTCGACCCGATCGAGGACCAGGCCCCTGGACGCATAGAAGTCGCCGGTCGCGATGGCGGCGCGGATGGCCTCGGGCGACCTCTCGGCGCGCACCATCACGAAGCCTCGATCCCCGGTGTACGCGGTCCCCCCGCGCGCACGCACGCGGTCGGCGTCGCCGTAGTGGTGCGCGTCGTCGGTCGCCGTGCCGAACACCCGCGCGCCGCGCGCGAGGGCCGCGTCCCACATCGCCTCCGTGGACGGGTGGGTCGCGTCCCCGTCGTTACCCGAGTCGACGGCGCGGTTCTCGACCTCGACGAGCGTGACGCCGCGCCGCGCGAGCGCGACGATCAGCGACGCATCGGCGCCATGGTGGAAGTTCGGGTGGTCGAGCTGCACCAGCCCGCCGAGCGCGATCCCGCGGTCGACGGCGCGCGCGTAGAGGTCGAGCCGGCTCCTGCCCTCGCCCGGGTCGAAGGCGATGGGATCGGGATCCGGCCGCACGAAGAGCGCGGTGGCGTGGAGCAGGCAGCGCTCCCCCGGATCGGGCGGCGGGTCGCAGGTGCGCAGGTTCTGGGTGAGCTCGACCCCACGCAGCACGATCAGGCCAGGCGGCGAGGCGGTCTCGGTGACGACGTTGTGGTCGGTGAAGACCACGAAGTCGTAGCCGCGCGCGGCGTACCACGCGGCGGCCTCGGCCGGGTCCGTCGCGCTGTCGGCGGATCGACCGGTGTGCGCGTGCAGCTGCCCCTTGAGCCAGCCGGCGGGCGCGCGCACGACCGCCGCCGTCGCCGGCGAGCTCGAGGTCGGCGCGGGCTGCGGCGCGGCGCGCTGGGGGCGCGCGTCGCAGCCACAGAACGCGATCGCGAGCGCGGCGAAGAGCCCGCCACGCCCGCGCAGCACGCCGCTCACGCGCGCGCGATCAGCCGCTGAGCAGCGACTTCGCGATCACCATGCGCTGCACCTGGCTGGTGCCCTCGTAGATCTGGAAGATCTTAGCGTCGCGCATGAGCTTCTCGACCGGGTACTCCTTCACGAAGCCGTTGCCGCCGAAGACCTGCACGGCGTCGATCGCCGTCTGCATGCACGCGTCGGCGCCGAAGCCCTTGGCGAAGCTCGAGACGATCGGGTCGCGAACGCCGTTGTCGAGGTTCCACGACGCCTTGAGGTAGAGCAGGCGCGTCGCTTCGGCGCGGATGGCCATCTCGGCGATGAGCGCCTGGACGAGCTGGTGCTGGCCGATCGGGACGCCGAAGGTCTTGCGCTCCTTGGCGTACGCGACGCTCTCGTCGAGGCAGCGGCGCATCACGCCCGTCGCGGCGGCCGCGATGTCGGGGCGCGTCTGGTTGAACGTCTCCATGGCGAGCTTGAAGCCCTGGCCCGCGGGCGCCAGCAGGTTCGCCTTCGGCACGACGACCTCGTCGAGGAAGACCTGCGCGGTGTCGCTGGCGCGCTGGCCGAGCTTGTCCTCGTGCCTGCCGACGCGGAGCCCGGGCGTGTCGCGGTCGACGATGAAGGCAGCCATGCCCTTGTGGCGGAGCGCCGGATCGGTCGTCGCGAAGATCACGTACCAGCTCGCGAAGGTCGCGTTCGTGATCCAGGCCTTCTGGCCGCTCAGCACGTAGTCGTCGCCGTGCTGCTTGAAGCGCGTCTTGATGCCGGCGACGTCGCTGCCTGCGTCGGGCTCGGTCGTCGCGTAGCTCGCGAGCACGGGCTCGCTCGTGAGCATGCCGAGGTACTTCTTCTTCTGGTCCTCGTTGCCGGCGAGCTTGATGGGCGTGAGCGCGAGGCCGTTGGCCATGCAGCTCGTCTCGAAGCCGGAGCAGGCGTAGGCGAGCTCCTCGGCGATGAGGGCGTTCTCGATCTCGCCCATGCCCGCGCCGCCGTACTCGACCGGCACCGTCGGGTTGATGAGGCCGATCTCCCAGGCCGCCTTGAAGACGTCCATCGGGAAGTGGGAGTCGCGGTCCCACGCGGCCGCGTGCGGCATCACGCGCTCCTTCGCGAAGCGGCGGGCCATGTCGATGAGAGCCTTGTGCTCCTCGGACAGGGAGAAGTCGAACATCGTCGTCACTCCTTCATGCGGCGCTTGCGCCGCTCGAGCTCTGCGCGGACTGCGCGCGCGCCGAGCATGTAGCCGCCCACGAGGCCGACGAGGAGCATGCACGGGATGTAGATCGCGTGCTGCATCGTCATGTGGCCGACGTCCATCGAGACACCACCTTGTGAAGCAGGCCGCGGCATCTCCGCGGCCGAAACCGAGCGTCTCGCGACGCGATCCCGCCGGAGGGTGGCGGGGCTTCGGAGCCTGATAGCGGCCCCGGCGGCGGGCCGCTAGAGGGCCCGAGCGGCCGATCGCGGCCCCGTCGAGGCCCGCCTCACGCCGACTTCTTCTCGGCGGACTCCTGCGCGGCGCGGGCGCGGTCGATGGCGGTCTCGAGGTCGCCGACGCGCTGGTCGAGCTGCCGCTGGCGACGCCAGCCGAGCGCGATGAGCGCGAAGAGGACGAGCCAGAACGCGGCGTAGGCCTCGACGAGCAGGGCCTCGCCGCTCTGCATGGTGTTGCCGCCGTCGACGGGCTTGAAGACCTCGCCGCGCTCCTCGGTGGTGCCGGTCGGCTTGCCCGCGGGCGCGGAGGTCTGGGCCTGGAGTGCGAAGAGCGGGGTCACGGGTTTCCTTCCTCGACGAGGCCGAGCTCGACGGCCTCCTGCTCGGCGTCCGCGAGGCGCGACGCGGCGAGCTCGAGGCGCGCACGCTGCCACAGGACGACGATGGCGATGAGCGTGAACGACAGGAAGCCGAGCATCAGCGCCGTCTTCATGTCGGGGTGCTGGAGGCCGCCGCCGCCCTTGGTGATGACCTTGGGGTGGTTGCCGCCCCACTTCTGCACGGAGAAGTGGATGATGGGGAGGTTGGCCGCGCCGAGCACGCCGAGGGCCGCTGCGAACTTGCGCTCGGCCTCGCCGCCGCCGCTGAACGCGCGGAGCACGACGTACGCGACGTAGATGAGCACGCTCAGCATCGACGTCGTGAGGCGCGGATCCCACGTCCAGTAGACGCCCCACGCCTTCGCGGCCCAAAGCGGGCCCGAAATCAGCACCATCAGGCCCATCGTGACGGCCGTCTCGGCGCCCGCCTTGGCGAGGGCGTCCCAGCCGCGCGTGCCCTTCGCGAGGTAGCCCGCGGAGCCGACGAAGCAGGCCGTCGCGCCGAGGTACATCGCGTACGCCGACGGGACGTGAAAGTAGAAGACCTTCTGCACGATGCCCATCGTGGCCTCGGTGGGCGCGCGGAAGGCGATGAAGTGGACCGCACCCACCGTGATCGCGGCGGTGACCGCGATCAGCAGGTAGAAGGCCAGCGAGGCGCGGTCGGTCGGGGTGATCTGCGTGCGCTTGGTCACGGGTCCTCGTCCCGGCCAGGGGCCGGAGAGGGGCACACCCTAGTAGCAAGACCGACCTTCATCAAGGTTGGGCGCTCCGTCCGCCGCTGCGCTCGGCTATGCTGCGCGCGGATTCACGAGCCGAGGACATGGGCGAGCCGGACGAGGACGGGCCGACCGGGCCATCGACGCCGCGCGCGGCGGGCGTACCAGCGAGGCCACGCCCCGCGCCTCCGCCGGCGCGCCCACGGACGGCCGCCCCGACCGGGCCGCGCGATCTCGCGGCGGGCGACGTGGTGGACGGGCGCTACCGGATCGGGACGCGCGCAGGCGCCGAGGACGGCGTGGTCGCGTACGAGGCGCAGCACGTGCGCACGGGCCGGACGCTCTCGCTGCGGCTCGCGCAGAGCGCGGCGGGCGCGGAGGGGCTCGAGCGCGAGGCGCGCGGGGCTGGCGAGGCGGGGCGGCACGCGCTCGCGGTGGTGGACCTCGGCACGTCGGAGCACGGCACGTACCTGGTCGCGGAGCTGGCGCCCGGTCAGAGCCTGCGCGCGCTGCTCGACGACACCGGACAGCTCCCCCTCGAGGTCTCGGTCGAGATCGCGATCGCCGTCGCGGAGCACCTTCACGAGGCGCACGCGCGCGGCCTCGTCCACCGCGAGATCCGCCCCGACCTGGTGCTGCTCGACGACGACCCGTCGGCGGCGTTCGGGGTGAAGGTCCTCGGGCCACGCGCGGGCGGGCGCGACGCGGTGGTCCCCGCGCCCCGGCCGGCCGCCGCGCCGTACATGAGCCTCGAGCAGCTCCGCGGCGCGGCGGAGATCGACGCGCGCGCGGACGTGCACGCGCTCGGCGCGGTGCTCTACGAGTGCCTCGCGGGGCGCCGGCCGTATGCGGGCGCGTCGCTCGGCGAGCTCGTCGTCGCCCACTGCGCGGGGGCGCCGACGCACCTGGCGCGGCTGCGCCCCGACCTGCCCGCGGAGGTGTGCGAGGTCGTCATGCGCGCGCTGGCGTCGCGGCCCGAGGACCGACCCGCCACGATGATCGCGCTCGCGACGAGCCTCGCGCCGTTCGGCGAGGGGTGGCACGCGCGGTGGCTGCGGCGCCACGGGGTCAAGGCGACCGCGAAGGCGCGCCCCGTGGCGCCTGTCGCCCTCGACGCCGCGGCGCCCCCGTCGGCCTCTCGACCGCTCGTCGAGGCAAAGCCGGCCGCGCCGGAGCACCGCGCGAGCGCCGATCGCGACACGCCGACCGAGCTCTACCGCGGCGCCGCGATCACGGCGCAGGGCGCCCAGGAAGAAGCGCAGACCGCCGTGCTGATCGAGCCGCACGCGCCGCGGGCCGATCCCGTCGTCCCGTTCGTGGCGGCGCCGCCCGCCGCGCCGATCGCGCCGCCGTCACCACCCCGGGAGCTCGCCGGCTGGGAGCGCGCCGTCGAGCGCGTGCTCTCGGATCTCGGCGACGCGCTCGCTCGCGCCACGGGGCGCCACGTCACGGTCTTCGAGGTCGAGTCGCGCGCCGGCAAGCTCGCGGTCGTGGCGAGCCTCGCGTTCACCCTCGTCGGGCTCGTGCTGCTGCTGCTCGCGATCCTTCGCTGACGCTCGCGGCCCCGTCGGGCCTACCCCCCGTCGGGCGCGATCGCGTCCCAGCCCGTCGCCTTCGCGAGCCGCGACATCGCCATGTCGAGCTCCATCGTGGCATTCAGGAGGTTGAACTTCTGCGTCGCGAACTGCCGCGCGGGATCGAGCAGATCCTTGTCCTCGAGGGTGCCCGTGTCGATCCCGGCCTGGACGCGCACGAGCCACTGCTTGGCGTACCTCGTCGCCTTGCCGAAGGTCTCGACGCGGCGCTTCCAGTCGACGACCTCGGCGTACGCGACCTCGACCTCCGATCCGACGCCGCCGAGCGCGAAGCTCTGCTGGGCGCGCATCTCCTCGAGCTGCGCCTCGGCGTAGCGGATCCTCGCCGACTGCGGCAAGAGGTCCATCTTCCACTGCATGACGAGCGCGAAGCCGTAGCGGAAGTAGTTGCCCGGGTCGTTGACGAACGGGTTGATCTGGTTCGCCACCTCGGGCGCCGTCGCGACCCCCGCCGACAGGCCGACGCCGATGTCGGGGAACAGCTGCGACCGCGCGAGCTCGACCTGCGCCGCGCGCGCCGTCACGCCCGCGTGCGCCATCGCGATCTCCGGCCGGTGGACCCGCGCCGCCGTCAGGTACCGCGAGACGTGGCCGAGCTGGTGCTTCGGCCCCTTGAGCGGCACGTCGGGGATGTCGAGCACGGCGACGCCCGTGTAGAAGCGCAGCCCCGTCAGCGCGATCCGTGCGTAGCGCTCGGCCTCGCTCTCGCGCGCCTCGAGCTCGGCCGCGTACGTCTTGAGGCGCAGGCCCTCGATCGGGTCGGACTTCTCGGCGGCGACCTCCTCGTCGAGGCGCGCGACCGCCTTGTCGAGCGCCTTGCGCACGTCGCGGAGCATGATCAGCGAGTCGCGCGCCAGCTGGAGGCCGAAGTACGCCTTGCGGACGTCGACCCGGACGCCGTCGCGCTCCTTCTCGATCTGCGCCGCGTTGACCTGGACGTTGGCCTCCGCGGCCTCCCAGAGGTGCGTGATCTTGCCGAAGGTCCAGAGCGGGACGACGCCGTTGAGGTTCGCCTGCCAGGCGAGGCCGAGGCTCGACGTCAGCGACACGTCCGTGTTCGGGCTGAACGCGTTGTTGCCACGGACCGTGGGCGCGAGGCCGATGCCACCGCTGAAGCTCCACTGGCTGAACGGCGCCCAGTGAGCCTCGTCGAGCTGCGCGCGCGCCTGCAGGAGCTTGGCGCGCGCCATGATGACGTTCGGGTGGTTGCGATCGGCGAGCTCGAGGACGCGCGGGAGGTCGGCGACGAGCGCGCCGGGCGCCGCAGCGACGCCCGGCTGCGCGGCCGACGCCTGCGCACGCGCGGGCGCCGCGGCGCGCAGCGCGAGGAGCGCCACCACCGCGAGAGTGAGCGCAGAGCGGGCACCGCGTCCGACCATCGACGCACGTCCATAACACGACTCCGCGCGTGGCCTCACCCCCCCGGGCGCCCGGCGGGGCGGGCCGACGACGCAGGAGCACGGTGCCGACGCCGAGTAACGCGCGCCGGGCCCGCTAGTCCGCGGCGTCGTCGGCGTCGGAGCCGTCGGCGCCCTTCGCGCCGCCGCGCACGCGCTTCAGGAGCCTGCGAAAATTCGACCGGTCCATGCCCGCCTGTCGAGCGGCCTCGCTGATGTTGTTGCCCGTGCGGGCCATGAGCTTCTCGACGTAGTGCTTGTCGAACGCGGCCGTCGCGCGGTCCTTCGCGTCGGTGTACGGCAGCTCCGCGAGGTCGCCGTCGAAATGGACCTCGCCGCCTCCTTGGCTGCCCGGGCTCTCGGACGGGTGCGGTCGGGCAAACGGCAGATCGCCGGGCAGGATGGCGTCGCCGCGGCACATGACGACGGCGTGCTCGATGGCGTTCTCGAGCTCGCGCACGTTGCCGGGCCAAGGCTGGTCGCGCAGGATCCGCAGGCCCTCGGCGCTGATGCGGCGCAGGTCCTTGCTCGCGCGGCGCGCGTACTTCTGGAGGAAGTGGTACGCGAGCAGCGGGATGTCCTCCTTGCGCTGCCGCAGCGGGGGCATGTGAATCGGAATGACGTTGAGACGGTAGAAGAGGTCCTCGCGGAAGCGGCCGGCCGCGATGCGCTCCTTCAGGTCGACGTTCGTCGCGGCGATGACGCGGACGTCGACGATGCGAGTCTCGGTCGCGCCGACGCGCTTGATCTCGCCCTGCGAGAGGGCGCGCAGGAGCTTGACCTGCGCAAGCTGGGGCAGGTCGCCGATCTCGTCGAGGAAGAGCGTGCCCTTGTCGGCGAGCTCGAACAGGCCGGGACGGTCCTGCGCGCCGGTGAAGGCGCCGCGGAGGCTGCCGAAGAGCTCGGTCTCGACCAGCGTCTCGGGGATGGCGCCGCAGTTGATCGTGCGGAACGCCTTGTCGGCGCGGGTCGAGTGCTGGTGAATGGCGCGCGCGACGAGCTCCTTGCCGGTGCCGTTCTCGCCGAGGATGAGCACCGTCGACGTGGTCGGCGCGACGCCGAGCGCGAGGCGGTAGACCTCCTGCATGCGCGAGGAGCTGCCGACGAGCTCACCGAAGCGCTCGTGCTGCTCGAGGCGCTGCTCGAGGAAGTGGGTGCGGTCGACGAGGCGCTTGTGCTCCGCGGCCTTCTCGAGCGTCAGCGTGACGGCGTCGTTCGACGCGAAGGGCTTGGTGAGGAAATCGTAGGCGCCGGCGCGGACGGCTGCGACCGCCGTATCGATGTCGCCGAACGCGGTCATCATCACGACCTCGATCGACCGGTAGTCCCGCTTGACGTGATCGAGCAGCGCCATGCCGTGCATGCGCGGCATGTTGAGGTCGACGAGCATCACGTCGACGGGGCTCGACGCGAGCAGCGCCAAGGCCGCCTCACCGTCCTCGGCGGTGAGCACGTCGAAGCGCGCCATCAGGAGGCGCGCGAGGCTGCGCCGCACCTGCGGCTCGTCGTCGACGACGAGGACGCGCGGCTTGGCGACGCCCCGGTCGGCCTGCGCGGAGCTCGCCCCGCGCGAGGCCACGCCGGGCGGCGTCGGGGTGCGCGGCTCGATCTCGACTTCGTCCGGTCCGGCGATGCTCATGAACGACTCCGCGGCGAGGCGCCGACCGCCAGGGTGCCAGCGAACGGGGAGAGAGAGCGAGGGCTCGGCGGCAGCGAGCCGGGCCGGCGAGCCGCCCCGATCGCCGGCGAGTACGACGACCCCTGCTGCTGGAACACCGAGATGCGGTTGCCGCCTGCCTCCTTGGCGTGCGCGAGCGCCTCGCGGGCCGCGGCGAGGAGGGTGTCCTTGCGGTGCACGTCCCGCGACGGGTAGAGCGAGACGCCGATCGACAGCGACACGCGACCGGCGGGCCCGGAGACCGTCTCCGCGACGTCCCGCCACAGCCGCTCGGCCACGGTCACGGAGCCCGCGAAGTGCGTGCTCGGCAGCAGCACGAGAAACTCCGCCGGGCCCGATCGCGCCACGACGTCGACGTCGCGCACGCAGCGACGGAGGCCGTCGGCGACGGCGCGCAGCACCGCGTCGCCGCCTTCCGCGCCGCCTGCCTCGTGGTGCACGTCGAGGTCGTCGACGTCGACGAGCATGCAGGCGAAGGGCTCGTGGTAGCGCTCGGCGCGGCGAAATTCCTCGGTCACGCGCGTCGCGAGAAAGCGCGTGTTGTAGAGGCCGGTCAGCTCGTCGAACGCGCTCTCGAGGGCGAGGCGCGCCGCGACGCCATCGTGCCTGCGCTTGATGCGGACCATGGCGTCGACCCGCGCGACGAGCTCGTGCCGGTCGAACGGCTTGCCGACGTAGTCGTCGGCGCCTGCGCGGAGGCCCTCGACCCGGCTCGCGGCGTCCGCGCGGGCCGTCACGAGGATCACGGGCAGGAACTCGCTCGCGGTCTGCGCCTTGAGGGTGCGGCAGGTGTCGACGCCGGACAGGCCGGGCATCATGACGTCGAGGAGCACGACGTCGAAGCCTCCGACCGCGACGAGGGCGATCGCCTCCTCGCCCCCCGACGCGACTTCGACCGTGTGGCCGGCGATCTCGAGCACGCGGGCGACGAAATCCCGAACCACCGGCTCGTCGTCGACGACGAGGATCCGCGCCGCCTCGGGGGCGGTGGGCGTCGACGAGTCGGCGCGGGGCGGTTGGCTCGTGGGCAAGGCGACGATACTGTGTCGCACGCTGGGGCCCGGGCGCAACGCCTTCGAGCGAGCGCGCCCTTTCGCGGCGGCGAGCGGGGCGGGCGGTCCCTCGGGCGGCCCGTGTTCAGCGGGGGGCGAGCTCGATCTCGAGCCAGGCGTCGACGCCTGGGCGGCCGTCGCGGCCCGCGCCGATCGCGGTCACGCCGAGACACCCGCACGGGTGGCGCCAGCCGAGCTCGCCGCGCACCGCGAGGAGGGCGGGCGCGCCCAGGTCCGCGTCCGCCGCGAGCCGCGCGGTGACCGTGGGCGCCACGGGGACCACGGCGCCCGCGCGCCCCCAGACGCCCGATCCCGCCGCGTACGCGAGCGCGTCGCCCGGCCCCCACGCCGCCGTGCCGCCGGCGACGCCGCGAGCCTCGCGCGCGCCTGCCCCGCCGAGGGCAGCGACCTCGCCGATCAGGCGCAGGCGATCGACGCGACCGAGGCGGCCGCGCCCGACGATCGCGGCCCCCGCGGGCTGCCCGCCCGTGACCGCGGCCTCGACGCTGGCGCCCACGACCGGGGCGGACGCGCCAAGGCGCCCGTGCGCGACCGGCCGCGGGGCCGCGCCGTCGCCGAACGCGCCGACGCGGGCATCGAGCGTGACGGCGGCCCCGCCCCAGCGCCCGATCGAGGTCGCGACGCCCCCGTCGATCACGTACGAAGCCGGCGGGAGCGCTCCGCCGATCGGAGCGAAAAAGGATCCGTGGCCCGCGGCGAGCGCCCCGCGCGCCTCGACGACAGGCTCCACGCGGTGGACGAGCGGCGCTTCGCCCAGGGGCGCGTCGAACGCGCGCACGAGGGGCAAGCCTACCGCCACGCGCCCGGAGGCGACGGCGTCGGCGCTCGCGGATGGCGAGAGGGGTGCGCGGGGCGCGGTGACCGGCTCGATCGACGCGCCGCGACCGGCGAACCGCGCAGACTCGCGCGTCGTGATGCGGATCGCGAAGGGCCCCGCGCGAGGCGCGACCTCGGCGTCGAGGGCCGCGCGCGCGACGGGCAAGGTGGCGTCGCCCACCGCGTCGCCGGCGGCCGCGAAGCCCGTCGCGAGCGCGCTCCACGCCCCCGCGCGCCCGAGGGGGCCGCCCGCCGCCGCCGTCGCGACGGGACCGACCGCGATCGGCCCGAGGCCGCGCGCGGCGATCGCGGCGACGCCCGCCCCCCCGAACGCCGCCGCGCCGTGCCCGAGGCCGCCTCGCGCCGAAGCCTCCACGACCGCGGCGTCGAGCGGCCGCGCCGCGGGATCGAGCGCGATCGTGCCAGCGCGCGCACGCGCGCCGCGGATCGCGTCGACGTCCCACGCCACGCGCACCGCCGCCGCGGACGGCCCAGCCCACGGCGCGGCCAACACGCCCCGCGCCTCGACGAGCAGACGGTCTCCGCCGAGCCGGTCCCCCTCGACGCGCGCGCGCGTCGTCGGCGTCCGCGCGCGCGCGCCGATCGCGACGCCTCCCCGCGTGAAGCCCGCCGCCGTGAGGTCGAGCGCGCCGGCCCCGACGACCGCGGCGCGCCAGGGCAGGTGCACGCCGCCGCCGAGCAGGAGGCCGCCATCGCCGCGCCACGCGACGATGGGCGGCAGGATCCCCACCCGATCGGGCGGGCGAATCCAGATCCACGGCGCGACGATCACGGGCACGCCGAACGCCTCGACGCGCGGCCAGGTCGCTCGAAGATCGCCCGCGGGCGAGAGGCTCAGGCGCTCGAACGCGAACGCGACCGGCGGGTCCGGGCACAAGCAGAGCGCGACCCGGCCCGGCCCGTCGGCTTCGAGGCCCCCCGCCTCGGGCAGGCGCAGGCGCAGATCCTGGCTCGTCAGACGGAAGCGGTCGAACGTGACGACCACGTTGCGGCGCAGGCGCAGCTCACGGATCCCGCGCTCGAGGTCCACGGTCCCCGCGTGCAGGTCGACCCGCGGCTCGGCCGGCTCCGCGGACGCCGGACGGGCCGACGCCGCCGCGAGCAGCGCGGCGAGCGCTGCCGACGCAAGCTTCACGAACCGTCAGTACGGCGACTGCGCGCGATCCGTCCCCTGCCCCTGGATCCGCGTGGTGTCCGTCGCACGGCGCGCGCGCGGGCCGTGCGGCTCGTCGGTCGGTAACGGCTGGGATTCCCTCGCCGCCTTCCAGGCGTCGTAGCCGGAGGATTTCGGAAAATCGATCTGCACGACGATGCCGGACTCGCCGTCGAGGACGCGGCGCTCGGCCCCGACGCCCTCGCGCACGTCGACCACGAGCTCGAGGTCGGTGCCCTGCTGGACGAGCTGCACGCGGTGCACGACCGAGGGGAAGTACGAGGACAGCATCGGTAGGCGGTTGACCTCGGCGGGCGCGGCCGTCCCCTGCAGCCGGTAGACGACCCGGCCTGGCGCCTTGTGCTCGGTCACGTCGACCTTCCGGTCGACCTCGAGGAAGACGCGCGTGCCGCCGTTCTCGAGCATCCGGAACCCCGGATACGACGCGACGGGGCCAGTCCACACGGGCGCGTTGCGCTTGCGACGAGCGCCGTAGCGGGCGACCACCTGCTTGGCCGCCGGGACGGGCGACTGAAACCCGGGCTTGCGCGGCGCCGCCGGAGCCGGGGGCGCATCGGGCGCGGCCGGGGCAGCGGGAGCCGCCGCGGGGGCCGGGGCTGAGGAGCCCGCCGGCGGGTCGTCGGCGAGCGCGGCGCCGCCGGAGAGAAGACTGGCCGAGCACAGGAGCACGATGGGGAGCCGCGAGGACCGCATGGGCGAAGTAGACCATGGCCCCCCGAAGAGGGCCACATCGAGGCGACGCGCGCGCCCCGGCCGAGGTCCGGGGGATTCGGGGGCTCCGAAGCCCGGCGCTCCCGCGCGACCGCGACGTGCCCGGCCGGACTCCGCAGCGATGGTCCGGCGGCGCTCGGCGCACGCCGCCTCGACGGCGAGCGGGCCGCCGCAGAGCACGCCGCGCCGGGGTTCGCGCCGGACGTCACGACGAGGGCGACGGGCACCGGCCTCGGGCTCGCGGTCGTGCGCCGCATCGTCGAGAAACGGCCGGCCACGTCGACGCACGCCCGCGCGAGCGGGGCGCCGCAGGCCCGTTGCACCTGCCGCGCGCCAGGCCCTGAAACGACGAGACCCCGGCCGAGTGGCCGAGGTCTCCGTGCCCGCCCCGGCCTCCCCCGAGGGGAAGAGCGCGGGGGACGCCCGTCGGGCTAGAAGCGCCCGACGCCCGGCGCCTGTGCGGACTTCTTCTCTTCCTTCGCCGTGATCTTCTCGTACACGCCGTCGAGCAGCACGATGATGTCCATGTAGAAGGTCGACTCCGGGCTGTAGAAGACGCTGCGCGTCTTGCCGTCGGGGCCAATCGTCGAGGCCGTGTTGTTGTAGCCGACGCCGAAGCGGACCATGTCGAAGAAGTCGTAGCTCAGGCCGACGTCGAACATCGTCTTCGGCACCATGGTGACGCGCGTCGTGTCCTGCGTGCCCTTCACGCACCCGCCCGGCGCGTTCGCCACCGCGACCTCGCACTCGGCGCCCTGCCAGTCGTGCGTGAACGGCATGATGTAGCGCCATCCGTTCGAGAAGTAGAGGTCCTTGTAGATCGGGAAGAAGTACGTGAACGACAGCGACACCGTGTTCATCGCGAACGAGCGCATGCTGAGCACGTCGGAGAGCACCGTCGCGCCCTTGGAGTCCTGCCGCGGCCGGTTCAGGTCCGCGAACGTCGGGTTGTAGGACCGCGCGAAGAGGTGGCCATACGAGATCGACGGGATGACGTACGCGCGACCGAGCCAGTCGGACTTCATGCCGAGCAGCTTCACCGTCGAGCGCAGGTTGAAGGCGAACGTGGGCTGGACGTACTTGCCCTCGTTGTAGCTCGCCTTCGAGGTCGGCAGGAGGACCGACGCGCCGACGCCGGGGGCGAAGCGCCACTCCTTGTCGCTGCTCTCGTAGAACGTGTGGTTGTAACGCATGCCGAGCGACATGTCCTGGAAGAGGGTTTCCCGCTTCTTCGTGGTGACGTCGCTGTTGGTGAGCTCGGTCTCGAGGGCGACCGAGGCGGACACGGCGAACGTGTCGCGGGGCGTGTTGACGATCGCGTAGTTCGGGCTGAGCCGGAACTCCCACGAGTACGTCTCGTCGTCCGTGCTGATGTAGTCGCGGCCGACGCCGAAGATCTTGGTCGAGGCCGTGTGGTTCCACGTCAACCAGGTGAACGCCCACGGGTTCGGCTTCGGCGCGGGCGCCGTCGTGGGGCTCGCCGTCGTCGTGTCACCCGGAGGCGCGGCGCCGGGGCTCCACTGCACGGGCGCGGCCGGCGGAGGCACGAAGACGGCCGGCGGCGCAGGCGCGGCCTGCGGCGGCTCGGCCGGCGCGGGCTGCGGG
>CAIVJW010000100.1 GCA_903906315.1 uncultured delta proteobacterium
AGGCGGCGGTCGCGCTCGACTCCGAGGAGGACCCAGAGCGCGGCTGGTGGGTGCGGCGGATGCTTGCGCGACGCGACGAGACCCGCAAGCTCGCCGCCTCGCTCGCCGCGCAGCAGGCCGACGAGGCGAAGCGGGAGCGCGACACGGCCGCCGCGAAGGAGAAGACGCGGCCGAAGCTGCCGGCGAGGAAGTAGGGCGCGAGACGATGACCGACGCGCCCGCGCCGTCCTTCAGCAGCCTGATCGTCTACGCCGACGAGAGCGGGGACCACGGCCCGGTGTCGCCCGAGTTCCCCGTCTTCGTCCTCGCGTTCTGCATCTTTTCGAAGGGTGCGTACGCGGAGACGGTCACCACCAACATGCACCGCTTCAAGTTCAAGCACTTCGGGCACGACGGAGTCGTCCTGCACGAGCGCGAAATCCGCAAGGCGACGATGGCCTTCAAGTTCCTCCAGGTCGCCGAACGCCGCGCGCCCTTCCTGGAGGACATGAACGCGCTGATCGAGTCGTCGCCGTTCACGCTCGTTGCCTCCGTCATCAACAAGCAGAAGCTGCGTGAGCTCTACGTGAAGCCGTTCAACCCCTACTTCTTGGCCGTGAAGTTCGGACTGGAGCGCATCGAGAAGTACCGCGAGGCGCTGCGCGACAAGGGTACGCTCCACGTCGTCTTCGAGAGCCGCGGCAAGAAGGAGGACGACGAGCTCGAGCTAGAGTTCCGTCGGGTGTGCCGAGCGAACCAGCTCGGCCGCACCTTGGACATGGAGCCCGTCTTCGTGAAGAAGGAGGCCAACCACTGCGGCGTGCAGATCGCCGACCTGGTTGCCAGGCCGGTCGGCCTCCAGGTCTTGCGACCGGACCAGCCGAACCGCGCGTGGACGATCCTGGAAACGAAGTTCCGGCGGTCGCCGGCGGGCCAGGTCGACGGGTGGGGGCTGAAGTGCTTCCCGTGATGCTTGGGCGCACAAAAGCGAACGCGCCCCGGTATCCACCGAGGCGCGCTGCCGACCGAGAATTCCCAGTCCCGCCAACAACCATAGCCATCGCGATGCTAGATGGCAACGCCCGTAGCTAGCCTCGAGTTCTCCACAGCTTCCACCCCTGACATTCCCCCGTCCCGGGTCCGCGGCGCCCTCTCGCCGCCCGGCGGCGCCCGCCGCACGCTCGCCTCGTGGACACCTGGGACGCCGAGGCCGACGCGATCTACCTGCACACCCTCGCGGGCATCGACCCCGCCGAGCCCGCCGGGCCGGCCGAGCTCGCCTGCGCTGTGCTCGGCGCACGGACGCTCGAATACGCGCGGGGCCTGCGCGGCGGCGCCGCGATCGGGCGCGTCGGCGACGGCTGGCGCCTCTACGTGCGGCCCGGCCTGCCCCCCGAGGTCGAGAGCCATGCCATCGGGCACGAGCTCGCGGAGTGGCACCTCCGCCGCGAGTACGACGGGCAGATCGAGGCCCGGGCCGACCGGCTCGGCGCTGCCCTCGTCGCGCCGCGCCCGGCGCTGCTCGCCGCGCTGCGCGCGGTCGGCGAGGACTACGCCGCCCTGGCGCGCGCGTTCGTCGTCACCCAGACGAGCGCCGCCCTTCGCGTCGCCGAGGTGACCGGGCGCCCGCGCGCCGTCGTGACGCGGCACTGGGTCTTCGTCCGCGGCGCGCCGTGGGCGTGGGGGCAGAGCGCCGGCGACGTGCGCCAGCTCGTGCGCTCGCGCCGGCCGGGCCTGACCCGAACGCGGCTGCGTGACCGGCCCGAGCGGGTCGTGCTGCTCGCTGACGACGCGGCGTAGGTCAGCGGTAGACGTCGCGACGGTTGCCGATCTGCGTCACGGTCACCAGGCGGGCGGCGTCGTCGATGACGTAGACGATGCGGTAGTCCCCGACGCGGGCGCGGTGC
>CAIVJW010000101.1 GCA_903906315.1 uncultured delta proteobacterium
GCCCGCGCCGCCCTGGCCCGTCGTCGCGTGGCCGCCCGTGCCGGTGCCCGTGCCGTGGGCGCCGCCGGCCCCCGTGGTGCCGCCGGTGTCGCCGGCGGTCTGGGTGAGATCGACCTGCTGGCGCGAGCAGCCGAGGGCGAGGGCGAGGGCGACGGCGATCGACGGGGCGCGGAGGAGCGAGGGGATTTGCGTCACCGCGCGATGGTTCGCGGTCGCGCCGGCTCCGTCAAGCCCAGGCCGGCCCGGCGCCCGCGATCGGCCCGCGCGGGGAATCGGCTATCCTCCGCGCCCGATGCAAGCCGCCCCGCCCGTCGCCCTCGGTCCCGCCCTGGCCTTGCTCTGCGAGGACGCGCTCTTCGGCCTCACGGCGGCCGCGCGGCTCGACCTCGACGTGCTCGGCGCGCTCGCGCGGCGCAGGGTCGGCGCCCTGCGCACGGTGGCGAGCGGCGGGGGCGATCTCGGCCTCGCCTCGTGGGAGCCGTGGCTCCTCGCCCTGTGCACGGCGATCGCGCCGATCGCGCCGCCGCGCTGGCTGCCGATGGCGGACGCGGTCGAGAACCTGTCGCTCGAGCGCGGCGCGCGCGGCGTGCGCGCCCTCTTCACGACCAAGCCGAGCGAGCGCGAGGTCGCCCGCGTCCGGTCGCTCGGCGCGCTCAGCGTGCGCACGCTCGGCAGCGTGCTCGCCGCCTCGGGCACGTTCCCCGCCGAGTCGAAGCTCCTGCGCGCGACGGTCGTCGCCTCGCTCGGCCTGCCCGAGGAGGACCGCCAGCGCCTCACGACCGAGGCGCCCGTCGACGCCGAGCTGCTGCCGATCACGGGCGATCTCGACGGCGCCATCGCGCGCAGCCTGGTCGCGGGCGGCTTCCTCGCGGCGATGAGCGACGGCCTCGACCCGCGCGAGGAGCAGGCCGTGATCGCGATCGGCCGCAAGGCCGGCCTGACCTCGGAGGCGGTCGCCGAGGCGCGCGCCGAGGCGCGCAAGGCGCTCGATTTCACCAAGGGCCTCGGGGAGGCCGCCGTCGACGTGATCCGCTACGTGCTCGCCGATGCCGTGCCCGAGGCCGAGCTGTTCGCGGTCGCCGCCGCGCGCCTCGCGCTGCCGGCCGTCCACCGCCGCGACGTGCTCACGGCCATCAACGTCGGCGGGCCCGTGCTGCTGTCGCGCAAGCACCGCCTCGACCGCAAGCACCGCGAGGCCGCGCTCGCGATCGGCTGGGTGGCGGCGCTGCACGCGGACCCCACGGCGACGCGGCGGGCCGTGCTCGCGCGCCGTCACGATCAGGTCGCGGCCGACCTCGGCGACGCGGAGGCGGGCGCGCTCGCGCGGGGCGAGATCGACCGCCACCTCGACCGCCACCTCGGCGAGCTGCTCGAGGTGCCGGGAGCCTGATCGCGATCGCGGCAGTCCGGGCGAGCATGCCAGTCGGGGACGAAGTGCGGGCGAGCGGCGGACTCGTCGGACCGGCGCCGTCGATCCTCGAGGGAGGCATTCGAGCCGCGGCGATGTTCCCTTCGCCCCGGGGGCTTGCTGCTAGCATGACCGCCGTGAGCCAGGACAAGCCCCTCCTCGTGGTCAACCCGCAGTCGGGCGGCGGTCGCACCGGCAAGCTCTTCGGCGCCGCGCGCGGCCCGATCGAGCGCGCCCTCGGCGAGGTCGACGTCGCCTTCACCGAGCGATCGCGCCACGCCGCGGATCTCGCCTGCGAGGCGGCGATCGCGGGGCGGCGGACGGTCGTGGCCGTCGGCGGCGACGGATCGGTCCACGAGGTCGTGAACGGCCTGATGCGCGCCTCCGAGCAAGGGGCGAAGGGCACGCGCCTCGGCATCATCGGTATGGGCACGGGCGGCGATTTCCGCAAGACGATTGGCCTCGACCACCGCCTCGATCACTACTGCGCGGCGATCGCCGGCGGGCGCACGCGCGCGATCGACGTCGGCCGCTTCTCCTACGCGGGCGACGACGGCGCGCCCTCGCACGCGTGGTTCGTCAACATCCTGTCGCTCGGAATGGGGGGGCTGGTCGACCGCTACGTCGCGGAGACGACCAAGGCGCTCGGCGGCACCGCGGCCTACTACCTGGCTTCGCTGCGGGGCCTCGTGCAGAGCGAGCTCGCGCGCCTCGAGTGCACGATCGAGCTCGACGGGCCGGCGCGCACCGAGACGATCGTCACGCGATCGATCGCCATCTGCAACGGCCGGTATTTCGGCAGCGGCATGCACGTCGCGCCGATGGCGTCGCCCGACGACGGGGTCTTCGAGGTCGTCGACCTCGGCGGCTCGTCGCGCCTGCGGTTCGTCATGTACTCCTCGAGCATCTACTCGGGCGCACACCTGAAGGTGCCCGAGGTGAAGCATTTCCGCTGCCGCAAGATCACGGCGAGGCTCCTGAACCAGGACGCGGCCGACAAGGTCCTGCTCGACGTGGACGGCGAGCCGTTCGGCCGCCTGCCGGTCGAGATCGAGGTCGTTCCAGGCGCGATCGACGTGCTGGTGCCGTGATTTTGCGCCGGGCGGCGGCTCGGTCGCACGGCCGGGCTTCCAACCGCGCCGACCTCTGGTAGACCTTCGGGCCCATGGCAGAGCCCGAACTCCCCGGCGCGCCCGCGCCTCGCATCCTCGTCGTCGGCTGCGGCGGCATCGGCGGTGTGTGCGCCGCGTACCTGTTCGAGCAGGGCCACGACGTCACGGCGCTGACGACGAACGGCGTCATCCTCGACGCGGTCAACGCCCACGGCTTCCGGGTGCGCGGCGAGGCCAGCCCCGGCACCGTGCGCGGCCGCGCCGTGCGGCGGCTCGACGACCGGTCGGGCACGTTCGACTACGTGCTGCTCGCCACGCAGCCGCCGCAGGTCGAGGAGGCCGCGACCGACGCGCTCCCCTACCTGACGGAGGGCGGCGCGATGGTCTGCTTCCAGAACGGCCTCTGCGAGGAGCGCATCGCGGCGATCGCCGGGCCGGAGCGCGTATTCGGCGGCGTGGTGGCGTGGGGCGCGTCGATGGTCGAGCCCGGCCTCTACGACCGCACCTCGGCGGGCGGCTTCACGCTCGGCCGCCTCGACGGCGCCGCCGACCCGCGCCTCGAGGAGCTCGCTCGCATCCTCGAGGCCGTCGGCCCGACGACCGTGACCTCGAACCTCGCCGGCGCCCGCTGGTCGAAGCTCGCCATCAACTGCGCGATCTCGTCGCTCGGCACGCTCGGCGGCGATCGCCTCGGCGCGCTCCTGCGCCAGCGCTTCGTGCGCCGGCTCGCGCTCGAGATCATGACCGAGGTCGTCGAGGTCGCGCGGGCCCAGGGCGTCCGGCTCGAGAAGGTCTCGGGCACCCTGGACCTCGACTGGATCGCGCTCACCGAGGCCGAGCGGGTCGCCGCCGGGTCTCCCGGGCTCGTGGCCAAGCACGCCCTGCTGCTCGCGGTCGGCGCGCGCTACCGGCGACTGCGGTCGTCGATGCTCTCGGCGATCGAGCGCGGCCGCGCGCCGGCCATCGAGTTCCTCAATGGCGAGGTCGCCTCGCGCGGCGCCGCGCTCGGCGTCGCCACCCCCGTGAACGCGCTGATCCGCGAGCGCGTGCTCGCGATCGCCGCCGGCAAGGCGCGCCCGGGGATGGACCTGCTCCGCCGGTTTTACGAGGAGACGCGCGCGGCCCTCGCCGCGCCCGCCGTGTCGAGCCCGCCCCCCGCGCCCGAGCCCTTCGTCTATGGCGGCGGGGTGTCCGCGGCTGACGTCGCGCCGACGGTCGCCGACGCGCCCGCGTTCGACCCGATCGCGCCGACCGTCTTCGACGCGCCCGCGCTCGACGCGATCGCGGCGCACCCACCGGCTTCGCCGCTCGCGATCGCGGCGCCCGCCGGCACGACCGTCGAGGCCGCGCCTCTTGCGCAAGCGATCGAGGCGTCGGTGCCCTTTTCGGAGGCGCCCCCCGAGGCCGCGCCCGCGGGCGCCGCCCAGCTGCCCGGGACGATTGTCGGCTTTCCGCCGCCGCCCAGGACGGGTGACGACTCGGGCTGACGCCCGCACCTTCACGCGCGGCGTGGCGCGATCGTCACTCGGCATTTCGCGCCCCATTCAGGCGCGATCAACGGGTCCGCTGCACGGGAGAGGACGTGATCCCGCGCCTCGCCGCGGCCCTCCGAGAGGTGCACCGCGAGGGCCGGGCGCCGGGGCGGCCGAAGGCGCCGCTGGCCGCCGGCGGGGCCGCCGCGCCGGACGCGAGCGGATCTCGCGACGCGCGGGCGGCCTCTGCCGCGGCCAGCGGTCAGGTCAGTGCGACATGCTCTTCCAGCCGCGCGCGGGCGACTGGCGGAGGGCCGTGCGCTTGTGGGCATTCGCCGGGCGCTCGACGCCGCGGCCCAGGAGCTCGAGCAGATCCGTGATCGTCACGATGCCGACGAGCTTCTTCTCGTCGAACACGGGCAGGCAGCCGACGTTGCGACCGCGCAGGAGGTTTGCCGCCTCGCGGACCGTGGTGTCGGGCGTGGCCAGGACCGGGTCGGGCGTCATCACGTCGGCGACCGTGCGGGGCCGCCGCGAGAAGGTGCCGTCGGAGCCCATGAGATCCCGGTCGGACACGACCCCGACCACCTCGCCTCGATCCATCACCACCAGATGCTGAACGGCGTGCTGCCGCATCCTCCCGGCGGCCACCTCGGTGGACTCGCCGAGCCCGATCGTCTCGACTCCGGTGCTCATCATCTCGAAAAGGCGCATCTCGTCACCCTCCGTCGCTGTCTCGAAAGGGCCGACCGAACCGTGCGAGGCCCTCCGTCGCGCGGAGGAATGCCTCACCATGGACGAGATGCGTACGCCTCCGAGGGTGGTCAAGGGCGCGACTCTCCATGGCGTGCATTGGTGTCGCGTGCCGGGGC
This sequence comes from uncultured delta proteobacterium, assembly GCA_903906315.1. Taxonomy (GTDB): domain Bacteria; phylum Myxococcota_A; class Polyangia; order Polyangiales; family Polyangiaceae; genus CAIVJW01. Next base: position 4,865 of record CAIVJW010000101.1, read on the forward strand.
GCGAAGCCGCGCGCACCGTCTGCGGCGCAGCCGAGGGGCGCCGGCGGGGCCGGCGATGGCCTCGCGTCGCCGCCGCCTGTGCAGTCTCGCGGAGATGAGATACCATGGAAAGGGGGTCTGCTATGTGGGATGGAGGGCGAGGCGTTGAGCGCGGCGAGACCCCGGCGGTCGAGCGGCAGGCGCGCGACCGCCTCCAGATCGAGAGCGCCTACAACCGTCGGCTCATCGAGGCGAGCCTCGATCCGCTCGTGACCATCGGTCCCGACGGCAAGATCACCGACGTGAACACGGCCACCGAGCAGGTGACCGGCCGGCAGCGCGACGAGCTCGTCGGCACCGACTTCTCCGACTACTTCACCGAGCCGCACAAGGCCCGATCCGGGTACCGCCAGGCCTTCCGCGAGGGCCTGGTGCGCGAGTACCCGCTCGAGCTGCGCCACCGCGACGGGCGCATCACCTCGGTCGTCTACAACGCCTCCACCTACCGCGACGAGGCGGGGGAGGTCATCGGCGTCTTCGCCGCCGCGCGCGACGTCACCGACCGGCGCCGCGCCGAGGACGCGCTCCGCCTCGCGAACGCCTACAACCGCAGCCTGATCGAGGCGAGCCTCGACCCGCTGGTGACCATCGGCCCGGACGGCAAGATCACCGACGTCAACGGAGCCACGGAGCAGGCGACGGGCTGCCCGCGCGAGGAGCTCATCGGCGCCGACTTCTCCGACTACTTCACCGAGCCGGAGACCGCCCGCGCCGGCTATCGGCAGGCCTTTCGCGACGGGTTCGTGCGCGACTACGCGCTCGAGCTCCGGCACCGCGACGGGCACGTCACGCCGGTGCTCTACAACGCCTCGACCTACAAGGACGAGCGCGGCGAGGTCATCGGCGTCTTCGCCGCCGCGCGCGACGTCACCGAGCAGCGGCGCGCGGAGCGGCGCATGGAGCAGGAGACGGCGCTGCGCCTCGAGAAGGAGCGCATGCTCATCTACCAGTCGCGGCTCGCGGCGATGGGCGAGATGATCGGCGCGATCGCCCACCAGTGGCGCCAGCCGCTGAACGCGGTGGGGGCGATCGTGCAGGACCTCGAGGACGCGAGCGCGACCGACGCCCTCGATCCCGGCTACGTGCGGAGATCGGTCGGCGCGGCGATGACGCAGATCCGCTACATGTCGAAGACCATCGACGACTTTCGCAACTTCTTCCGCCCGGAGAAGGCCAAGGTCGCCTTTGCGCTGCGCCCCGCGGTGGAGGAGGCGATCGGCATGCTCTCGACGCAGCTCACCTCGCGCGCCATCGGCCACGTGATCGAGTGTCGCTCACCGGACGGCGAGCTCTGCGACGGCCGCGAGATCGTGGTCTTCGGCCACGAGAACGAGCTGAAGCAGGTGTTCCTCAACCTGCTCACCAACGCGAAGGACGCCATCGAGGAGCGCCGCAAGGTGGCCCCCGGCCGCGCGGCGGAGGCTGGCCGGATCGTGATTCGCGTCGATCGCGGGGTCGCCGGCGTCACCATCCGCATCGCGGACAACGGGCCGGGCATCCCGCCGGAGAGCCTTCACCGCATCTTCGAGCCCTACTTCACGACGAAGGAGCCGGGGCGAGGCACGGGGATCGGGCTCTACATGTCGAAGACCATCGTGGACAACGTCGGCGGGACCCTCACCGCGCGCAACGTGGCCGGCGGCGCCGAGCTCTGCATCGAGGTGCGCGATGGCGCCTAGCGCGAAGGTCCCCGGCACGCTGCTCTACGTCGAGGACGACGCCGACACGCGCGCCGCGTTGGGCGCCTCGCTCGCGCGCCGCGTGGAGACGCTGCTCCTCGCGGACAATGGCGCGGTCGGTCTCGCGATGTTCGAGGCGCACGCCCCGGACGTGGTCGTCACCGACATCACCATGCCCGTGCTGGACGGGCTGGCGATGGCGCGCGCGATCAAGGGCGCTCGACGCGAGGTCCCGGTCATCGTCACCACGGCGTACAACGACACCCCGTACCTCCTCGAGGCGATCGAGGTCGGCGTCGACGGCTACGTCCTCAAGCCCGTCGACTTCCCCCGCCTGTTCGAGGTCGTGCGCCGCAACTTCGCGGTCGTGGACCACCAGCGACAGGCGGTGCGCCACCAGGAGGAGCAGCGCCTCCTGCTCGAGGAGAAGACCCGCCTGGTCGAGGATCTTCAGGGCGCGATGGTGCGCATCAAGAGGCTCTCGGGGCTCTTGCCCATCTGCGCCAACTGCAAGCGGATCCGCGACGACCAGGGTTACTGGACGGCCGTCGAGAAGTACGTCGGCGAGCACGCGGACGTGGCCTTCACTCACGGGATCTGCCCGCCGTGCGTCGAGGCGCTCTATCCGGATCTCGGCCCCCACGAGTAGGCGCCTCGTCGGAGGCCGCCTCGCTCTCGCTCGACCCTCGCCGAGAAGGTGCGGTCGCCGTCCCTTTGGAGCACCGGCTTGAAAGCGGTGCAAAGCGGCCACGAAGCCCGGGCCTCGGCCGGGCTCGGATCGAACCGAGCCCTGCTGTGCAGGGCTTCTTGGGTGCCCTGCACCGGCATTCATGCAGGCAGCGCGGCGAGCTCGAACCGCTGATCAGCCAACCTGGACGGGGCGGGGTCAGGCGGCGAGCCTCGCCGGATCCGCGAGACCTCTTCGGCGAGGGTCTCGCTAGCGAATCGCCGGGAACGCGCGGCGGCCGGGTCTCGGTCGAATCTTCGTTTCGCGCTCGCTGGCGGGGCTCACCCGGGGGCGGCGTCGGCCTCGATCAGGCGCTCGTCGACGCGCGCGCCCGTGGCCCCGCGGGCCCGCCGTTCACGTATCAAGACCGCCACACCGCCATCGCGCGGCCCGGTCCGACGGTGAGCGCGGGCGTCAGCGCGGCGGCCTCGCGCGGGGCGCGCGCGGGCGTGCAGCCGACGATGGTGAGCGGGATGGCGGGCGAGCGCCGAGCCGATGCCGATGACGCCGAGGCCCACCGCGCCGAACGCGCTGGTCACGCCCGCGGCGTCGCCGTGGCCGGGAGCGCGCGTCTCCGCCTCGGACTGGCTCGCGATCGCGATCGCGCCCGCGC
>CAIVJW010000102.1 GCA_903906315.1 uncultured delta proteobacterium
CCTCCGCGCCGCCGGCGACCGGCTCGGGCGTCGCGCACCCCGCGAGGCCACCGCTGCCCGGCGCGCCGCTCGCTGCGCCGCTCGACCCGGGCGCGCCGTGGCTGCCGGCCGCACCGTCGCCCGCGGTGAGCTGGGATCGCACGATGACCACGTGGCCGCCGTTCACGACGACGGCCGTGGACGAGACGCCCGGCGTGAGGCTGCTCGGCGCGGTCACGTCGATGTCCGAGAGGCGCGTCTCCTCGGCGCCGCCCTCGATCCGCACGGTCGGCTGGTCCGCCGCGCCCGTGATCGCGGTGCGCTTCGGCCCGACCGCCCACGTGCCCGCAGCGCAGTCGAGGCCGCCGAAGAGCGCGAGGCCGCTCGGGACGACGACGGCCTCCGGAAAGGCCTCCGCGCAGGCGTACACGCGCTTGTGCGGGATCGGCGCCGCCGCGATCGCGATCGCGCGGACGATCGTGCGCACGGGGGCCTCGCGCGTGCCCGCCGCCGCGTCGTCGCCGTCGAGGCGCACGAACACGCCGAGCGCGTTCGAGAGCACGCACGGGTCCTCCTCGGGCGTGCGGCCCGGGTCGCACGAGGGCGCGTCGACGCCGGCGTCCGTGGTCGCGCCACCTCCCGCGCCGGTCCCGCCGCCCGATCCGCCTTGCCCCGCGCCGCCGCCGCTTGCGGTCGTCGTCGTCGCGCCGCCGGGCGCGGCGGCCGGGTCGGCCCAGGTCGTGTCGTGGAAGAGATCGCCGGCGCAGCCCGCCCACGCCGCGAAGGTGGCGGCCGTGGCGATCAGGAAGGCCGCGGGCCGCGCCACGCGGTCCGGACGAGGAGAGGAACGACGACGTGTTCGCATGACGTTCGCGCCCCGACGAGCCGTCGGACGCTCCGTGGCCACGCTACCACCACTGCGCGGGATTCTCGGTGGATGGAGTCTGCCGGCGTGAGCCGGGTGGCCACGAAACCCAGGCGAGGCCGGCGGGCGGCTCGCATCCGATTGCCCCGGCCGCGTGGCGCGGACGCGCGCTCCGCCCTCCGGGCCCTCGCGCGCCGATCGCGTCGTGCAGCGGGCCCCTCCAATCGGCTTCGCCGGGCCCCCGGTGGCCTCGCCGCGCGTCTCGACGGGCTCGACCGCCGAGCTCACGGCGGTCGCGCCAGCCCCGCCCAGGCGCGCGGAGGGGAAGCCCGAGCGCGACGGCACCGTCCGGACTAGGCTTCGCCGCCATGCCGCGCCCCATCCTCGACGAGTCCTCGATCCACCCCGCCATCCGCGACAAGGTCGCCACGAACCGCGTCGAGCTCGTCGACGAGGTGAAGGCTGCGCTCGCCAAGCACGACGTCGTCGTGGTGGGCATGGCCCAGAACCCGCACCCCAAGCGCGCCTGCAAGGCCCTGCGCGCGGCCGGCATCCCCTTCGAGTACCTCGAGTACGGCAGCTACCTCGGCATGTGGCGCCAGCGCGCCGCGCTGAAGATGTGGACGGGCTGGCACACGTTCCCGATGGTGTTCGTGAAGGGCACGCTGGTCGGCGGCGCCGACGACGTCGCGCGGCTCCTCGAGAGCGGCGAGCTGCGCAAGCTCCTCGGCTGAGGCGGGCGGGCCATGCCTCGCGACCGCGTCCGCCGCGACGAGCGGCTCTCGCCAGCCTCGCCATGACGGACCACCCCGACAGCCCCGCCGCGCCTGCGGCGCCTCTCGCGGGCGCGCGGCGCTTCGCGGGCCCCGTGCTCGCGGCGGTCGCGATCGGGCTCGCGGTGGCGTCGCTCGCGTGGTCGCCGCTCTCGCTGGCGGCGCTGCTCGTGCTGGTGCCCGCCGCGGCCGAGCTGCGCGGGCGCGCGGCGATCGCGGTGGCCGTCGGAGGCGGCCTGCTCGTGCTCGCCGCGGTGGGGCGCTTCGTCGTCGGCACCGCGATGCCGAGCCTCGTCGGCATGGGCCGCCACACGACGAGCGAGCACGCCGTGAGCGAGCTGCGCGCGATCCTGTGGGCGCAGGACCGCGCGATCGAGGAGCGCGCGGGCAAGGGGATGCCCGTCCGCTACGCCTTCCTCCACGAGCTCGTGGACGGCGTCGGCGAGGTGCCCGTGGGCGTTTCGCCCCCGCTCGATCCACGTCGCCTCGTCCCGGTCGACGGACCCGATCGTCGCCCGACGACGTTCCGCGCCGGCGGCTACCTCGTGCGCGTGTTCCTGCCCGCGCGTGCTGGAGGTGGCGTCGCGAGCGGCGAGGGAGACGTCGACCCGGATCTCGGGGGCCGTGCGTGGGTCGCGTACGCCTGGCCCGAGCGCCCCGAGGCCGGGAGCCGGGCCATCTTCCTCGCGGAGGACGAGACCATCTGCATCTCCGACGGCCCTGGCGGCTACGTCGGCCTCGCCCACGCGCCCGACGCGGTGGCGGCGCTCGGCGGCCCGCGCCTCGACTCCCCTCGGTGCGGTCGCGGCCAGGACGGCGGGACGTGGAGGCCTTGGCGCAACAAGAAGCCACGCCGCAAGTGAGGAAAGCGCCGCGCGCCCGCCAGGAGCGCCGCATCCCGCGGCTTTTCGTCGCCGTGGAAGCTTGACGCGCTCGCCGTCCCGGGGCGATCCTCGGGCTACCTAAGCCCCCGGGCTCGGCTCGCATTGCTGGCCGCGTCGCGCGCGTGCCCCGAACGAGGGGGCCGAGCGTGAGCGCCCGCCGGCTCATAGGAAAGGGATCTCACGATGCACAACAACGCGCTTCTCCGCTTGACCGTCACGGTCGGCCTCGTCGGCCTCGGTGCCTTCATGGGCTGCAGCAGCACCTCCACCACGACGAGCGGCGGCACCACCACCGACACGGGCACGACGACGGCCACGGGCACGGCCACGGGCACCACCACCGGCACCACCACCGGCACCGGCACCGGCGGCCAGGGCCAGGGCGGCAACGGCCAGGGCGGCAACGCGGGCGGCAGCGGCCAGGGCGGCGGCGCGCCGAACTGCTCGGGCGTCTACGAGTCGGGCATCCCGGAGTGCAACACCTGCCTCGAGGGTGGCTGCTGCCAGGAGATCGTCGACTGCACCAACGACCCGAACTGTGCCCCCTGCCTTGCGGGCACCGACGGCTGCACGCAGTCGGGCGATCCGTTCGACAACCTCGTCGCGTGCATCGGCAACAGCTGCGACGTCGAGTGCACCCCGCCGGCTCCTCCGAGCTGCAACCCGGTGACGGGCGAGCCCTGCGACCTCGCCAAGGGCGAGGCCTGCGACCTCGGCTCGGACGGCAACGGCGGCAGCAGCTTCCAGTGCTTCCCGGCGCCGAACGAGGAGAAGCTCTGCGCGGCCTGCGACAACTCGGCGGGTCCGTTCTGCCAGAATGGCTTCCACTGCGACACGGACAAGTGCGCGAAGTACTGCTGCTCGAACGAGGACTGCGGCGCGGGTAACTTCTGCGACAAGATCTTCGCGCCCGACTTCGAGGTCGGCCTCTGCCACGTCGGCAACGGCGGCGCGGGCGGCGGTGGCGGCGGCGGCGCGGGCGGCGCGGGCGGCGCGGGCGGCGCGGGC
>CAIVJW010000103.1 GCA_903906315.1 uncultured delta proteobacterium
CCCATCGTGAGACGCCCTCCGAAGGGGGGCGGGGTTTGGGGCCGCTCGCGGCCCCATCGTGAGGCGCCCTCCGAAGGGGGGCGGGGTTTGGGGCCGCTCGCGGCCCCATCGTGACTAATGCCGGAAGTGGCGCACTCCCGTGAGCACCATGGCGATCCCGGCCGCGTCCGCCGCGGCGACCACGTCGGCGTCCTTCACGCTCCCGCCCGGCTGCGCCACGGCGGTCACGCCCTGCTGGATGGCGAGCTCGAGCCCATCCGGGAACGGGAAGAACGCATCCGACGCCAGCACGCTCCCCTTCGCCGCGTCGCCGGCCTTGCCGCACGCGATCCGCACGCTCTCGACCCGCGACATCTGCCCCGCACCGACGCCCGTCGTGGCCCGCCCCTTGACGAGCACGATCGCGTTGGACTTCACATGCTTGCAGACGCGCCACGCGAGGTCGAGCCCGGCGAGCTCGTCCGCCGTCGGCGCACGCCGGGTCGCCACCTTCGCCCCCGCGACCTCCCCCGCCCCCGTGGCGTCGCGGTCCTGCACCACGATCCCGCCGCCGACCCGCTTCCAGGTCGGCTCGCGGTGCGACGCCGGCAGCCACGCCCCGGTCGCGAGCAGCCGCAGGTTCTTCTTCGCGCGGAGGACCTCAAGCGCCTCCGCCGCGAAGGTCGGAGCCACGACGCACTCGAGAAACGTCTCCGCGAGCAGCCGCGCCGTGGCGACGTCGACCTCGCGGTTCAGCGCCACGATGCCGCCGAACGCGCTCACCGGATCCGCTGCGCGCGCCGCGAGGTACGCCGCCGCGAGGTCGTCGCCTATCGCGACGCCGCAGGGGTTCGTGTGCTTCACGACGACGGCCGCCGGCGCGTCGTGCTCGCGCACCGCCTCCAACGCCGCGTCCACGTCCACGAGGTTGTTGAAGGAAAGCTCCTTCCCCCCTGCCCCGAGGGACTCCGCCGCCGCGAGCGATCCGGCCACCGTCCGGCGGTCCCGGTAGAACGCACCCGTCTGATGAGGGTTCTCGCCGTAACGGAGCGAATACGCCCGCTCGAAGGTCTGCGTCAGGAACCGCGGCCAGCCCTCGCGCGCGGGCTGATCGTCGGCCGGGTCCGCGGCCTCGTCGATCGACGACAGGTAGCCGGCGATCGCGCCGTCGTAGGCCGCCGTGTGCGCGAAGGCCTTCGTCGCGAGGCGCCGCCGCGTCCTCGCCGACACCGCACCGTCCGCCGACAGCTCGGTGATCACGACCGCGTAGTCCGACGGGTCGCACACGACCGTGACGCGCGCGTGATTCTTTGCTGCGCTGCGCACCATGGACGGACCGCCGATGTCGATGTTCTCGATGATCTCCGGGTGGGTCGCCCCCCCCTTCGCGACCGTCGCCTCGAACGGGTACAGGTTGACCACCACGAGGTCGATCGGCTGTCCGCCGAGCCGCGCCAGGTCGACGTCGTCGACCGCGCCGCGCATCAGGATCCCGCCGTGGACCCGCGGATGCAGCGTTTTCACGCGCCCGTCCATCACCTCGGGCGACCCCGTGTACGCCTCGACCCCGATGACCGGGATGCCCTCCGCCTCGAGCGCGCGCAGCGTCCCTCCCGTCGAGAGAAGCTCGACGCCGCGCTCCGCGAGGGCGCGAGCGAACTGGACCAGGCCGGACTTGTCGGAAACCGAGACGAGGGCGCGTCGGATCATGCGCACCGCGTGACGCGGGCGGCCCGCTGCGTCAACGGGTCACGCACCGCAGCCACGCCGAGCTCGGGCCTGCATGCGGCCGCTTCGCGACGAAGCGGCTACGCCGAAGGCTGATCCGCGGGAGGCGACGCCGGCGGCGGCTCTCCTGCGGGCGTCGCAGGGACCGCGGCCCCGACGAGCTCGCCCCCGCGGTACTCGAGCACCGAGCCCTGGGGACCGAAGAGCGCGTCCGGGTCGGCCACGACGAGCGCCTCGCGCAGCACGTCGTCGACCTGGTCGACCAGCACGAGCCGCAGCGCCCGCAGCACCCGCCGCGGCACGTCCCGGAGGTCCTTGCGGTTCTCCTTCGGCAACACGACCGTATGGATGCCGCCGCGGTGCGCTGCGAGGAGCTTCTCCTTCAGGCCACCGATGGGCATCACGCGCCCGCGCAGCGTGATCTCGCCCGTCATCGCGAGGTCGCGGCGGACCGGCGCCTTGAGCAGCGCGCTCACGAGGGCCGTCACCATCGTCACGCCCGCGCTCGGGCCGTCTTTGCGGACGAAATCGGGGAAGTGAATGTGGACGTCGACCTTCTGGTAGATGTCCGGCGCGAGGCCGAAGCGGTCGAGCCGCGCGCGCACGTAGCTCATCGCCGCCTGCCCGCTCTCCTCCATGCCCTTCTCGAGCAGGCCGGTGATGACGAGCTTGCCCTTGCCGGGCAGCACGGTCGCCTCGGCGGGCAGGAGGTCGCCGCCGACGCTCGTCACCGCGAGCCCGTTCACGAGCCCGATCTCGTCGTGCTCCTCGGTCCGACCGAGCCTGAACTTCGGCACGCCGAGGAACTTCGGGATGCTCTTCGCGGTGACCTCGATCGGCGTCTCCTTGCCCTCGGCGACGACCTTGCGGGCGATCTTGCGGCACACGCTGGCAATCTCGCGCTCGAGCGACCGGACCCCGCTCTCCTTCGTGTAGTGGTGCACGATGGTGCGGATGGCGCCGTCCTGGATCGTCAGCGGCACGTCCTCGAGGCCGCACTCCTTCGTCTGGCGCGGCACGAGGTACTTCATCGCGATGTTGAGCTTCTCGAACTCGGTGTAGCCGCTGAGCTGGATGATCTCCATGCGGTCCTGCAGGGGGACCGGGATGCCGCTCAGCGTGTTCGCCGTCGTGATGAACATCACGTCGGAGAGGTCGTAGTCGAGGTCGAGGTAGTGGTCGTTGAAGGTGTGGTTCTGCTCCGGGTCGAGGACCTCGAGCAGCGCCGCCGCCGGGTCACCTCGGAAGTCGGTCGACATCTTGTCGACCTCGTCGAGGAGGAACACCGGGTTGTTCGTGCCGACCTTCTTCAGCGACTGGATGAGCTTGCCGGGGAGCGCGCCGATGTACGTGCGCCGGTGGCCGCGGATCTCGGCCTCGTCGCGCACGCCGCCGAGTGACAGCCGGACGAACTTGCGCCCGGTCGCGCGCGCGATGCTCTTCGCGAGGCTGGTCTTGCCGACGCCGGGCGGCCCGACGAAGCAGAGCACGGGGCCCTTGAGCCGCTTGGTGAGCGCCTGCACCGCGAGGTACTCGAGGATGCGCTCCTTGATCTTGCGGAGGCCGTAGTGGTCCTCCTCGAGGATCTTCTCGGCCTCGGTGAGGTCGTGGCGCTCCTCGCTCTTGTCGTACCAGGGCAGCTCGAGGATCCAGTCGATGTAGTTGCGCACGACGGTCGCTTCCGCGCTCGTCGGGTGCATCATCTTGAGCTTCTTGAGCTCCTTCTTGACCTTGGCGGAGGCTTCCTTGCTCATCCGCTTGGTCTTGAGGGCGTCTTCGATCTCCTGGATTTCGTTCTTGAACTCGTCGCGCTCGCCGCCGCCCAGCTCCTTCTGGATGGCCTGCATCTGCTCGTTGAGATAATACTCCTTTTGCGTCTTCTCCATCTGCTTCTTGACGCGGGAGCGAATCTTCTTCTCGACCTGCAGGATCTCGACCTCGGCCTGCATCAGCTCGATCAGGCGCTCGAGCCGCTGGCGAGGATCCTCCATCTCGAGGAGCGCCTGGCGGTCGGCGAGCTTCACGGTCGGCAAGTTGGCGATGATCGTGTCGGCGAGGCGCGCGGCGTCGTCGATCGCCTGCACGCTCATCAGGACTTCAGGCTGAATCTTCTTGTTCAGCTTGACGTACATCTCGAACGTCGACTGGACCGATCGCATGAGCGCCTCGACCTCGACGCTCGCGGCGGCCACCTCGGGCATCTCGTCGTACTCGACGAGGAAGTGCGCGTCGGTCTCCACGTAGCGGCGGATGCGCGCCCGGCGCCTGCCCTCGATCAGCACCTTCACGGTGCCGTCGGGCAGGCGGAGCAGCTGCATGATCACGCCGACCGAGCCGACGGCGAAGATGTCGTCCGGCGTCGGCTCGTTCGTCTTCGCGTTGCGCTGCGCGGCGAGGAAGATCTCCTTGTCGCGGCTCATGGCCTCGTCGAGCGCGGCGATGCTGCGCTCGCGGCCCACGAAGAGCTGCGAGACCATGTGCGGGAAGACGATGATGTCGCGGAGAGGCAACAGCGGCGCCACGCCCCGCTCCGTCGACCCCTTGCCCCCGTCCTTGTCTTGCTTGAAGAACATCTCGTGGTCCCCGGAGTGCGCCCGCCGTGCGGCCGGCCTCCTCGATTGTCACGTCCGCCGAAAGGCTACCCGTGCCCGCCGGCGCGCGCACCCTCCCCGCCTCGGAGACGACCACGCATGTCGGAAAGAGCTGGGGCCGCGTCAGCGGCCCGGGGCTCGGGCGCTAGCGGCCCCATTGAAACGAGAGGCGGCGGCCGCTCGCGGCGCCGTCGAGGCGAGCCTCACGCCAGCTCGGCTTCCTTCGCGTACACGATGAGCGGAGCGTCGTGCTTGATGATCACGTCCTCGCTCACGACGACCTCCTTGATCCCGGTGCGGGACGGGACGTCGTACATGATGTCGAGCATCGCCGCTTCGAGGATGGCCCGGAGGCCGCGCGCGCCGCTGTTCCGCTCGAGCGCCTGCTTGGCGACGGCGATCAGCGCGCCGCGGGTGAACTTGAGCTTCACCCCGTCCATCTCGAAGAGCTTCTGATATTGCTTCACGAGGCTGTTCTTCGGCTTCGTGAGGATGTCGATCAGCGCCTCCTCGTTCAGCTCGTGGAGCGTGGCCACGACGGGAAGGCGGCCGATGAACTCCGGGATCAGCCCGAACTTGAGCAGGTCCTCGGGCTGGACCTGCGTGAGGATCTCCCCGAGCTTGAACTCCTTCTTGGACTTGATGTCCGCGCCGAAGCCCAGCGTGTTCTTGCCGACGCGCCGCTGAATGATCTGGTCGAGGCCGACGAAGGCGCCGCCGCAGACGAACAGGATGTTGGTCGTGTCGACCTGCAGGAAGTCCTGCTGCGGGTGCTTACGGCCCCCCTTCGGCGGCACGTTGGCGATCGTCCCCTCGATGATCTTCAGCAGGGCCTGCTGCACGCCCTCGCCCGAAACGTCGCGGGTGATGCTGGGGTTGTCGCTCTTGCGGCTGATCTTGTCGATCTCGTCGATGTAGACGATGCCGCGCTGCGCCCGCTCGACGTCGTGGTCGGCGTTCTGCAGCAGCTGGACGATGATGTTCTCGACGTCCTCGCCGACGTAGCCCGCCTCGGTCAGCGTCGTGGCGTCCGCTATCGCGAACGGCACGTTGATGATCTTGGCCAGCGTCTGAGCGAGCAGCGTCTTGCCCGAGCCGGTCGGCCCGAGCAGGAGGATGTTCGACTTCGACAGCTCGACGTCGTCCGCGCCGACGCGACTGTCGATGCGCTTGTAGTGGTTGTGCACCGCGACCGAGAGGACCTTCTTGGCGCGATGCTGACCGACGACGTACTCGTCGAGCGTGGCCTTGATGTCAGCCGGCTTCGGGATCGGAGCGGAACCGGCGTACGGCTCGTCCTTCTCGACCTCCTCGGCGATGATATCGTTGCACAGCCCGATGCACTCGTCGCAGATGTAGACCGTCGGCCCCGCGATGAGCTTTTTGACCTCCTTCTGGGACTTGCCACAGAAGGAGCAGCTCAGGTTGCCGTTCGAGTGATCGTCCCGCCTTCGCTCCACTCTGCCCCTCGGACGCCGGAGTGCCGGCTCTCAGGTCTGGTTGTCGTGTCGGCGGGTCCCCGGCCGGTCCCGCCCCGCCCCTGCGCATGCTTCCAGCAAAAACGCAGTGGCCGGATTCTAATCTTCGGTTCCCGTCGTCGCAAGCTAACGCCCGAAGGACAGCGCAGCTCGTGCTTGGCCGAACCGCCGTCCCGGGGTCCAAAGGCCGCGTGCGACCCCGAACGGACGGCGATCCGCCGTGACGCCTCAGGCGCCGCTGCCCGCCGACTTCGTGCGCTTCGGCAGGACCTCGTCGATCAGGCCGTAGTCCTTGGCCTGGTTCGCGCTGAGGTAGAAATCGCGCTCGATGTCCTTCGCGAGCTCGTCGCGGTTCTTCTGCGTCGCGTCGACGAGAATGTCGATGAGGATCTCCTTCATCTTCTTGATCTCGCGCGCCTGGATCTCGATGTCCGTGGCCTGACCGCGTGCGCCGCCGAGCGGCTGGTGGATCATCATCCGCGCATGCGGCAGCGCGAAGCGCCGACCCTTGTGGCCGGCTGCCAGGAGGACGGCGCCCATCGAGGCCGCCTGACCGAGACACATCGTCGACACGGGGCAGCGGACGTACTGCATGGTGTCGAAGATCGCGAGCCCGGCCGTGACCACACCGCCCGGGCTGTTGATGTAGACCTGGATGTCCTTCTCCGGGTCCTCGCTCTCGAGGAACAGGAACTGCGCGATCGTCACGTTCGCGACGAAGTCGTCGATCTCGCTCCCGATGAAGACGATACGGTCCTTCAGGAGCCGGCTGAAGATGTTCCACTCGCGTTCACCGCGGTGGGTGACCTCCGTCACCGTCGGCACGATGTAGCCGCGCTCGCGCTCGATCTGGTCGGCGTTGCGCTCGAGGACCTCGAGGGCTTGCGTACGGGTCTCGACTCGTCGGGTCATCCAGGGCTCCGTGCTGGGGGTCGGCAGCGCCGACCTCGGCTGGCGGCCCGGTGGGCCGCGACTGTGCTGCGCAGGTGGTTAGCACGATGCGGAGCGCCGGGCCGCCTTCGGGCGAGCCCAGCACTCCGTTCGCGTTGCCGGACGCGGAGAGGTCAGGCCGCCGGCTCGTCGGTGATCTTCGCGGCCTCTTCGATCAGCGTGAGGATCTTGTCCTCGAGGATCATGCCGATCAGGATCTCGCGCTTCTTCGGGTCGCGGTACTCGGCCTTGACCTTGGCGACATTCTTCCCGGTCTGCTCGGCGAGCTCGATGTAGCCCTTGTCGATGTCCTCGTCGGTCACCTTGACCTGCTTGATGCGGGCGATCTCCGCCATCACCAGGCCGGCGCGGACCTTGATCTCGGCGTCGGCGCGGACGCGAGCGCGGAACTCGGCGTTCGGGTCGAGGCGCTGGCCTTGGCGCCGCGACTGCGCGAGGAGCTCGCGCTCGGTGAGCTGAGCCTGCTGCTCGACGAGCGACGGCGGCACGGGGACCGTGTTCGCCTGGCAGAGCGCGATCACGAGCTGCTCGGCGACGGCGTCGGTGGCTTGCTGCGTGAGCGCCTTGCCGATCGATTCGCGGACGCTGCCCTTGAGCGCGGCGAGGTCGTCCGAGCCGCAGTCCTTCGCGAACTCGTCGTCGACGGCCGGGAGGATGCGCTCCTTGATGCCCTTGACGACGACGTGGAACAATCCGGTCTTGCCACGGAAATCCGGGTTCTGGTGGCGCTCGTTGAAGAGGACGGAGACGTCCTTGGTCCCGCCGACCGAGAGACCGACGAGGGCCTCCTCGATCTCCGTGAAGACCTGGCCGGCGCCGAGCTCGGTCTCGATCTCCTTCTCCTTCGAGTCGCGGGCCTTGCCGTCCACCTCGAGCGCGAAGCCCATGGTGACGAGGTCGCCCGTCTGGGCCGGGCGCTCCGGCTCGGGGGCCTGCAGCGTCGAGTGCTCGCGTCGCAGCGCCTCGAGGCGCGCGTCGACCGCCTCGTCGGTCGCCGTGGCGCTCGGGCGCTTGGCCTCGAGCCCCTCCCAGTTGACCTGGGTGATCTCGGGGCGCACCTCGAACCGAGCCTTGTACGAGAACACGGCGTCCGGCCGGAGCTCGGTCGGGGCGACGTTGGGCTGGGAGAGGGGCTGGACCTGCTTCTCCGCGAGCGCCTCGTTCAGCGTGGAGTCGACGAGGCGCTGCGCGACGTCGGCGTGGATGCGGCCGCCGTAGAGGTGGGCGAGGACGTTGCGCGGGGCCTTGCCCTGGCGGAAGCCCTTCACGTGGGCCGTCCGCGCCAGCGAAGCGTAGGCCTTCTCGACCTCGCTCTTGACCTTGTCGGCGGGGACCTCGACCTGGAACTCGACCAGGACGGGGGAGAGCTTTTCGACGGTGACTTGCATGGGGGCTCGGCGTCTTTCGTTTTCCGGACGAGGCCGTGTGGCGCGGGCTCGAGGGGGGCTTGGCTCGCGCCGATGCTCCGCCGCCCGCGCGCGGGGAGGCGCGCTCGATTGCCACGCGCGGCCGATGGGGTCAAGCGGGTCGCACGTCCGGGAAGGCGGCGCGACTCGATCGAAGGACGCCGGCGACGGCGCCGCACCCGAAGCGGCAAGACGAGGGGGTATTCCGGCGAGGAGCTCCCGGGTCGGCGTTCACGCGCGCTCACGCGCCCGAGCGGCGCGCGCCTCCTCGTACGAAACGGAGGAGCACAGGCACGAAAAAAATGAGCCCCGACGGGAGGCGTCCGTCGGGGCTCGGGATCCCGGGAGGGATCGTGAAGTCGGTCGTGGGCTAGTAGTCGTCGTCGTCGACGTCCATCGGGTCGCGGAAGAGCTCGAGCTCCGCGTCGAAGGAGTCGTCCTCGACCATGTCCTCGAGGCTCAGGCCGATTCGGTTGCTTCCCCGGATGATCTCGCGCTCGAACTCAGCGAAGTTCTGGAAACCCTTGGGCAGCGACATGTCAGATTCTCCAATCTCGGACGGCGACGGTGACGGCGGAGTCCCCTAGGGCAGGGGGCGAAGGAGGAGCACGGGCGCGAGGCGCGACGGCGCTCCGACAGCGGACGTCGGCGCGTCGCCCCAGAAGGCGGCCGCGAGAACGCGGTCGGCGGGGCGAAGCCTGTCGGGTGCGAGCGCCGCGGCGAGGCCAAGGGCACGTCGAGGCGCGCGGTCGCGACGCGATCGTGCCGAGCCCGCTCGGCGACTGCTCCCACTCGCACCCACATCGGCCGACATGTGAGCCACTGTAGATACCCGTGGTCAGATGGCCAAGAACCCTGTACCCTCGGCTCTCGACGGGACCGCGTCGCTCGTGTAGTCAGGCACTTCCGCCGGTCGGAGACGCTTCCAAAACCGATGAGTTTTCCTGTCATCTACGCCGTCGCCAACCAGAAGGGCGGCGTCGGCAAGACCACCACCGCCGTCAACCTCGCAGCCAGCCTCGCCGCGGCGGAGAAGCGGACGCTGCTCATCGATTGCGATCCGCAGGGCAACGCCTCGAGCGGCGTAGGCATCCGCCCGCGGACCGTCGAGAAATCGCTGTACGACGTGATGATCGGGCGCGCGACGCTGCCCGAGACCGTGGTCGAGACGGCCGTGCCGCTGCTCTGGGTCGTCCCGGCGACGCAGGACCTCGTCGCGGCCGAGCTCGAGCTCGTCGACGCGGGGGACCGAGCGACCCGGCTGCGCGACGCAGTCAAGCCGTACGTCGACGGCTACGACTACGTCCTCCTCGACTGCCCGCCTTCGCTCGGGTTGCTCACCCTGAACGCCCTCACGACGGCGCACCGCGTGCTCGTGCCGCTCCAGTGCGAGTACTACGCCCTCGAGGGGCTGACGCACCTGATGGCGACGATCGACCGCGTGAAGGGCTCGTTCAACGCGGAGCTCGAGGTCGAGGGCATCGTCCTCACCATGTTCGACGGGCGCAACTCGCTCACCCACCAGGTCGCCGACGAGGTGAAGGCGCACTTTCGGGTGTTCGACGCGATCATCCCCCGCAACGTGAAGCTGAGCGAGGCGCCGTCCCACGGCAAGCCGGCCCTCCTCTACGACGTCCAGTCGAAGGGAGCGCAGGGCTACCTCAGCCTCGCGCGCGAGATCCTCGAGTCGACACGCGGCGGCAGCGCCTTGCGGTCGTCGGGCCGCAAACCGACCGGCGCGCGCGCAGGCTAGGTACGATGGGGCCGCGGCCGGCCCCAAACCGCGCCCACCTCCCGTAGCCGCACGGCGCGGCCCAAACCCCGCCCACCCTCGGTGGGCTGCACGGAGCGACCCCGCAGATGGAGCAGGACGGAGTGAACGCCCCCGACGGCAAGCGCAGGGCGCTCGGGCGAGGGCTCGACGCGCTGCTACCGGCCGCGCCGACGACGTCTTCGTACGGCGACAAGAGCGTGTTCCGCTGCCCGGTCGAGAAGCTCTCGCCGCAGGAGGGGCAGCCGCGGCAATACTTCGACGAGCAGGAGCTCGCCGAGCTCACGGCGTCGATCAAGGAGCACGGGCTCATCGAGCCGCTCGTGGTGCGACGCGCGCAAAAGGCGGGCGACCACTTCGAGATCATCGCCGGCGAGCGCCGCTGGCGGGCGGCCCAGCGCGCAGGCATCAAGGAGGTGCTGGTCGTCGTGAAGGACGTCTCCCCGAAGGAGGCGTTCGAGCTCGCGCTGGTCGAGAATCTGCAGCGGGCCGACCTGAACCCGATCGAGGTCGCCGAGTCGTTCGACCGGCTCGTGCGCGAGCACGGCTACACGCAGCAGGTGCTCGCCGACCGGGTCGGCAAGGACCGGACGACGATCGTCAACTCGCTGCGCCTGCTCAAGCTGCCGGTGCGGATCCGCGAGCTGGTCATCACGCGCGAGCTCTCCGAGGGGCACGCGCGCGCGCTGCTCGGCGCGCCCGACGACAAGTCGATGGCCGACATCGCCGACAAGACCGTCCGCGGCCGGCTGCCCGTGCGCAAGGTCGAGGCGCTGATCCGGCTGGCGCGTGGCAAGTCGACGCCCGCGTCCGACAAGAAGCAGGCGGCGAAGGCGTCCGCGGCGATCCGGGACCTCGAGGCGCGCCTGATGCGACGGCTCGGCACCCGCGTCGAGGTCCGCGACAACAACGGTCGCGGCGAGCTCGGTGTCGCGTACGGGTCGCTCGACGACCTCGACCGGATCTTGCGCATCCTCGGCGCCTGACGGGCCTGTCGCGCGCGCCGCGCGCCGCGCGACCGCGCGCGAGGCGCCTTGCGGTGACCGCTCGCCTACTTCAGACTCGTTGGCCATGCCCGGTGTCGCGGAGAGCCTCGCGCTCTACTTCGCTGTGATGCTCGGGACGATGGCGATCGCGCTGCCCATCGAGCCCGCGACGCTGATCGTGGCGAAGGTCGCGACGCCGTGGGTCGTCGCTGCGGTGGCGACCTCCGCCGCCGTGGCGCTCGCCGTCGGGGACTACGCGCTGGTGCGTCGCGCGTTCCGGACGCGGCTGCTGGAGCAGGTGCGCGGGCGGCCGATCTTCGCGCGCGCGGAGCGGTGGGCGAAGGTCGCGCCGTTCCTTACGACGGCGGCGTTCGCCGGGCTGCCGATCCCGTTCCTCGTCGTGCGCGTGCTGGTGCCCGTCTCGGGCTACCCGCTGCCGCGGTACGTGCTCGCGGTGGCGATCGGCCGCTTCGCGCGGTTCTACGTCGTCGCGGCGTTCGGGACCGCGTGGGCGCGGTACCTGCC
Source organism: uncultured delta proteobacterium (assembly GCA_903906315.1). Taxonomy (GTDB): domain Bacteria; phylum Myxococcota_A; class Polyangia; order Polyangiales; family Polyangiaceae; genus CAIVJW01. The sequence goes on from CAIVJW010000103.1 coordinate 11,416, forward strand.
GACCAACCTGCTGGTCGGCGTCATGGTGGGCACGGTCGTCGTCGCGGCGACGTCGGCGCTCGCGCACCGGTGGCGCGGCGCGCGGCGCGGAGGTGAGGCCCCCGCGGCGTCGGTCGAGCCGATCGTCGTCGCGGAGCCGGAGCCGTAGGCGCTACTTCTTCTTGCCGCCCTTGCGCGAGCCGGCCACGTCGCGGAGCGACTCGAGGCGCTCGCCGGCCGTCTTCGCGATCGGCGTGCCTTCGCCGAGCTTCACGGCCTTCTCGAGCTCGTCGTAGGCCGTCTGGCGCCGCCCCTCGGCGAGGTACGACACGCCGAGGTAGTAGTGGGCCGCGGCGAACTTCGGGTCGGCCTTGATCGCGGCCTCGTAGTCCTCCTTGGCGCCGGCCTCGTCCTTGAGCTCGTGGCGGCACGTGCCTCGTCGGGCGTACCACTCGGGATCGCCCGCCTTGAGGGCGATCGCGCGGTCGAACGCCTTCAGGCACTCCGGAAACGACTTCGAGAAGGCGAGCAGCCGTCCGATCGTCGCGAGGGCGGCCGGGTCGTCCTTGGTGCCGGCGAGGGCCCTCCGCAGCTGCTCGCCCGCCTTCTCGGGCTGCTTCGACTCGACGAGAAGCTGGCCGTACCGGAGGCGCAAGCCAGCGTCCTCGCCCTTCGCGAGGGCCCCCTCGTATTGCTTCGAGGCATTGGCGAAGTCGCCCTTGAGCGTGTAGGCGTACGCGAGGTTGGTCATGAGGCGCACCGCGCCCGGGGCCTTGGCCAGGACCTCGGTGAGCACGGCGATCGCGTCGTCCGGGCGCGCAGGCTCGTCCAGGTAGAGCGCGGCGAGGTTCTCGCCGGCCTCCGCGAAGCCGGGGTCGATGCCGAGCGCCTTCTTGTAGAAGGACTCGGCGCCGGCCTTGTCCATCGTCTTCTCGAGCGAGAGGGCGAGGTAGAACGCGGCCTCGCGGCTTCGCGGCTGGGCGATCAGCGCCTTCTCGAGGTGGGGCTTGGCCTCGGCGTAGTGCTCGGACTTGGCGTAGGCGACGCCCCGCGAGAGCTCGGCTGCCGCCTCGCCGGCCGAGCTGCCCTCGGCTGCGCCGGGGGGCGGATCCGCGATGAGCGGCTCGGGCGCCTCCGCGGGCTTCGGCGAACACGCGAAGAGTGCAAAACCCGTGACGATCGTAGCGAGGCTCAGTCTGCGTCCGTACTCGAGGCCCATTCCGCTGCTCCCTTCGTGGTCCCACCCCGCCCCGCTCGGCGCTCCGCGCGGTTCGTGGAGCGCCGTTATGCCTTCGCGCGGCGGCTCAGGGCAAGGCTCTCGCTTCATTCTCGAGCCGACGGAGCGCCTCGACGATGGCCGCCTCGACCTCCGCCGTGCGCCCGCCGGGGGCGACCTTCGCCCCGTCTGCCTCGCCCACGTAGAACACGTCGGCCACCCGCGCGCCCTCGGTGTTGATCTTGGCGACCGCGATCGAGAGGCCCAATCGGTAGAGGCAGTCGGCGATCGCGTAGAGCAGGCCGGGGCGGTCGCGGGCGGTCACCTCGATGACCGTGTGGGTCGACGAGGCGCGGTCGTCGACGGAGACGCGGGTGGCGACGCGCGGGCTCGGGCGGGCGGGCGAGGCGGAGGCGCGGTGCCTGGCGAGCTCGCCGGGGTCGATGGCGCCCGTCACGACGGCGTCGACGTCGCGGAGGAGCTTCGGCAAGGCGCGCCCGACGCCGTCGACGCCCTCGACGCGGTCACGGACCCAGAAGAGGTCCACCGCCTGGATCCGTAACGGGTCGCCGGGCAGCACGCGGGAGTGGATCTGCGCGCCGTGGACCTCGAGGCGCGACGCGGAGATCGCGGCCGCGATGGCGGCGAGGAGGCCCGGACGATCGGCCGCGACGACGCAGATCTCGGCGGCCTCGGGGTGACGCGAGGGGACGAGCTCGACGGAGACGACGCGGCCCTCGTGGCGGCGCGCGACCTCGGCGTGCGCGGCCACGGCGGCGGGCGTGTTCGACAGGAGGTAGCGCTCGGGCATCGAGGCGAGGTACTCGGGGAGGAACGCGGACCGGGCGGCGCGATCGGCCGGGCTCGCGACGGGGAGCGCGGCGAGCGCGGCGGCTATCTGCGCGGCGGCGCCTCGAGCGCGCGCGTCGACGCTGGACTCGACCGCGGGTCGTGAGGCGTCCGGGCCGGACGTCGGCCCCGCGAGCCGCTCCTCGAGCAGCGCGTCGGTCCCGAGGTAGAGCTCGTCGAGCATGTGCGCCTTCCACGAGGTCATGGAGGTCGGGCTCGTGGTCGAGAGGTCGGCGACGGTGAGCAAGTAGAGATCGCGCAGGCCCTCGCGGCCGTGCGCGACGCGCGAAAACTCCCCGATCGTGCGGGGATCGTCGAGATCGCGGCGCGTGGCGACGTGGTACATGACGAGGTGCTCGCGGATGAGGTGGCACGCGGCGGCCACGTCGTCGGCCGAGAAGCCGAGGCGCTCGAGGATCGGGCGCGCCATGTGAGCGCCGCGCTCGCAGTGGTCGCTGCCGCCGATGGCCTTGCCGACGTCGTGCAGCAGCGTGGCGAGGTAGAGCATCGCGGGGCGCGAGGCCTCGGCGGCGAGCCGGCTCGCGAGCGGGAACTCGACGGCGAGCTCGCCGCGCGCGAGCGCCTTGAGCCGATCGACCGCGGCGACCGAGTGAACGTCGACGGTGTACACGTGGTAGACGTCGTGGTGCACGCGCCCCACCACGGGCGAAAACTCCGGGATCATGGCCAGGATCAGGCCGAGGTCGTGCAGCTCGCGCAGGACGGATCCGCTGCGGAACGGCGTCTCCTTGCACATCGCGACGAGCTCGACGAAGAGGCTTCCCGCCGCGGCGCTGGCCCGCAGCGCCTCGCAGAACGCCGGATCCGAGGTCGCGCGCAGGACCGCGTCGCGCGCGTAGCCGAAGATCGGGAAGCCGCGGGTGACGGCGGCGTGGACGATGCGCAGCGCGAGGGCGGGGTCGCCGCGGAGCGCGTCGCGGTCGGCGATGGTGACGCTGCCGTCGAAGAGGTGCACGCCGCCGCCGAGGTCCTCGCCGCGCGGACGGCGACGGCCGAGGCTCGGGGTCGCTCGCGAGAGGAGCGTCTCGCGGGCGCGCGAGATGATGCGCGCGGAGCGGTAGTAGTCGCTCATGAGGCGCTCGACGGCCTCACCGCCCTCGCCGTAGCCGAGCAGCGCGGAGAGGCTCTCCTGCTCATCGAACGTGAGCCGATCGCTGCGCCGGCCGGCGTGCAGGTGCAGGAGGTTCCTGATGCGCCAGAGCATCTCGCGCGCGCCGCGGATCTCGCTCGCCTCGCGCGGGAGCAGGCCGCCGACGCGCAGGAGCTCCTCGAGGCGACCGACCCCGTAGCGCGCCTTGGCCGCCCAGAGCGCGACGTCGAGATCGCGAAGCCCGCCCGCGCCGTTCTTCACGTCGGGCTCGAGAAGGTACACCGAGCCGCCGAAGCGGGCGTGCCGCTGCTCGACCTCGTCGGCGAGGCGCCCCATGAAGATCGGCAGCTCCGAGTGCGCGAAGAGCCCGGCAGCCGCGCGCGCGGCGAGCGCCTCGCCGAGCGCGCCCTCGCCCGCGACGTGGCGCCAGTCGAGCAGGCTCGTGGCCGCAGGGAGGTCCTCCGCGGCCGAGTCGCAGAGGTCGTCGACGGTGACGACCTGGTGGCCGACGGCCACGCCCAGGTCCCAGAGGGGATAGAGCAACGCGTCGGCGAGCGGGGCAGCGGCGTCGACACTTCGGGCGAGCAGGCGAATATCGAGGTCGCTCCGCAGGGCGACCGCTCCGCGGCCGTACGATCCGACGCCGGCGACCTGGGCCTCGATCGCAGAAAATGGGCCCGAAATGCGGACAAAGAGGGCCGTTAGGAGGTCGTCGAAGACGGCGGCGTTCCGGCGGCCGAGGGCGAGGCCACCGAGGTCGGGGCGAGGCGCCTCTCCCGCTGCGGGCAAGCAACGGGCAACCTCGGCCCGACCGCGCGAGAAGGCGGCGGCCAGGTCGTCGACGGGCGGGCTCGGCGGGCGCTCGGGTCGGTCGGGCATGGGGCGCGCGACTCTACCACCCGCGCCCGAGGCGACGCGGTCGGCGCGAGGCGCGGGGACGCACCGTGCGGCTCGACCTCGGGAGCCGCGTGGTCCGGAGGTCGCCTCGCCCGCCAACGACGGTTCACAGGCAGCGCGGCCGTCGTCTCACCGCATCGCAAAATCGGGCCCGATTCGCGGGCGTTTCGCTCCGGGTTGACGGTGCTTCGGCGCGACGCAGCGGTGGCAGGCCGATTGCTTGTGACGACCCTCGATGCTGCCCACGTCCTCGCTTGGTCCGACCTGCGGCGAGCCTCTTTCGCCGCGACGCCCCCTCCGGCTCGGCTTCGCGGCGGTCGCCGTCGCCGCGTCGGTCGCGACCCCCGGGCTCGCGCGCGCTCAGGAGCCGTGGATTCCCGCGGCGCCAACCGAGGAGACCGGGCAGGACGACGGCGCCGTGCCCGTCGCGCCGGCGCCCCGCCCTGCGCCGCGACCGACCCTCGTGCTGCCTGCCGGGCCCTTGCCCCCGAACGTGACGACCTACCCCGACGGCAGCGTGACCGTGACACGCACGCCCGAAGGCGGCGTCGACGTGCACGCGCAGACCGCGGCGGGCACGGTCCACGCGTACGGGTGCAACCGCGTCGACCTCGACGCGCGCACGGCGACGGGCGCCCCTCCCCCGCCCTGTCCGGTCACGCCGTACCCGTACCCGGCGTACTACCCGTACCCGGCGTACTACCCGTACCCCGCGTACTACCCGTACCCGGTCGCGATGCCGTACTACTACGCAGCCCCGCCCCTCGTTCCGCCGAAGCCGAAACACGCGCCCGACCCGGCGCGCACGGGGGCGATCATCGCGTCGAGCCTGGTGTTCGGCCTCGGCACGGCCATCTCGGGCGGCGCCTACGTCGTCTCCCTCTTGAAGAAGAGCGAGACGACGTGCGACGCGTGGGGCTCGGGCGGGTGCACGAGGTCCACGTCCGAGCCGAACAAGGCCGCGCTCTACGCGATGGGCGGCATCCTGACGGTCACGCCGAGCATCCCGCGCTACGTCGTCGGTGACGTCGGGCTCGGGCTCCTGTTCACGGCGCTCCGCGGCGGGTCGTTCGCGGCCGGCGCGTTCGTCGACTGGAAGGACAAGACGGGCGCCGTCCCCGCGCTGTTCGCGTTCGTGATTCCGCTCACGATCGGCATCGTGGACCTCGCGACGACCCCCCACCGCGACCCGCCGGCCCGGCCCGCCACCACGCAGCGCAGGCCGCTCCACGTCGAGCTCGCAGGCCTCGGGCCGACGGCGATGCCGGATCACGCGGGGAAGCTCGCGCCCGCGGTCGGCGCGATGGGGCGGTTCTAGATCCCGGCCGAGCGCCGGGGCCGTCGCAGGGGGCTCCCACTTCGCGGGAGCGTCGCCGACCTCACGACCGGCGCTCCACCGTCGCGCCGCCCTTCCACCGGCGGTGCAGCCAGAGCCATTGTTCGGGCGTCGCGAGCACGAATCGCTCGACGGCCGCGGCGATCCGGAGCGCGACGGCGTCCACGCGGCATCGCCCGCCTCGTAGCTCGGCCGCGTCGATCGCGTCGACCAGCTCGACGCGGTGGGTGCCGTCGGGTAGGCGGCGGGCGAGGACAACGGCGATCGGCGCGCGCGCGCGGGCCGCGAGGATCGCGGGCGCGAGGTCGTGGCGAGCCACCTCGCCGAGGAACGGGCTCGGCAGCGCGCGACGCGCGGGGTCGGGCGCCTGGTCGACGAGCAGCGCGACGACGCCGCCCGCGCCGAGCGCGTCGCGGACGCGGGTCGCTGCGCCGAGGGCGTCGAGGAGGATCACGCCGCGGTCGGCGCGCAGGCGCTGCCAGAAGCGGTCGAGCGCGCGCCACGAGAGGCGCTTGGTGACGACGTGGAGCCCGACGCGTCCCCGCAGCCAGCGGGCCGCGGCGCACGCGGCGAGGTCCCAGTTTCCGGTGTGGGCGGTCGCGATGACGAGGCCGCGGCCGCCCGCGAGCAGCGCGTCGAGACGCGCGATGGTGCCTGGGGAAAAGGCGACGTGCGCATCGAGCGCGTCGGCCGGCCGCCCCGCGAGCCAGAGCAGCTCGAAGACGCTGGCGCCGAGGGAGGCGTACACGCGCGCGGCGGTGCGCGCCGGCGCCGCGACGCCGGCCCTGGCGAGCGCGGCCTCGGTGGCGCGGCGGCGGATGCGGAGCACGCCACCGGCGAGCGCGCCGAGCGCGGATCCGAGGACGCGCATCGCGCCCCACGGCAAGAGGCCGACGAGCCACGCCACCGCGCGCATCCAGCGCGGACCGGGCGCGAGGCCCGGGTCGGGTGGGAGGGCGCGCGCGGCGGACGGCGGCCCGCCCGCTCGGCTCGCTCCCCCGCCCCGGCTCACCCGAAGAAGCCTGGCGCCTTGCGCGCGTTCGGCTGGTCCTTGCCCTCGACGGCGGCGGCGAAGACGTCGGCGAGCGCTACGAAGAACGTCTCCGCCTTCGTGTTCTCGGCGCGAATCATGCCATTCGCCAGGCGCAGGCGCTCGACCTTGCTGACCGTGAGGGCGACCCCGTCGTGAGCCGCATACAGCGTCACGAGCCGCCCCTCGGGCACGGTCGTCAAGCCCTCCTTGTCGGTCTTGGCCTGCGCGGTCTCGAGAACGGCCTTGAGCATCTCCTCGGTCATGCAGGCTCCTTGCCGCGCGGACCGGCACCGCGTCAAGCGCCGCGAGCCCGGCGGCCCGCACCGGACGACGTGATACGTTCCGCGCGCATGACCGCGCCCGCCCCTCCCCGTTCACCGCCGGGCGACAACCCCGCGATCGGGCCGGACGACCATATCTACCTGGACGACGTCAGGAAGTCCTTCGGTAAGACCATCGTGCTACGCGGGGTGACGATGCGCCTCAAGCGCCGCCAGACCGCGGTCGTCATCGGCGGATCGGGCGCCGGCAAGACGACCCTCCTGCGGCTGCTGATCGGCCTCGAGCGGCCGACGTCGGGCCACATCTGGGTCGATGGCGAAGACATCAGTAACCTATCGGAATACCACATGAATCGCGTGCGTCAGCGGTTCGGCATGGTGTTCCAGTACGCGGCGCTGCTCGACTCCCTGACGGTCTTCGACAACGTCGCGTTCCCGCTGCGCGAGCACCGGAAGCACCTCGGCAAGAAGGAGCTCCGCGACAAGGTCGTCGGGATGCTCAACCTCCTCGGCCTCGAGAACAAGGAGGACCGGATGCCCTCGGAGCTGTCGGGCGGACAGCGCAAGCGCGTCGGCCTCGCGCGCGCGCTCATGCTCGAGCCCGCGATCCTCGTCTACGACGAGCCGACGAGCGGGCTCGACCCGCTCACGAGCCGCATGGTCGACGACCTCATCGAGGAGACGCGCGACCGCTTCGGCGTCACGAGCGTCGTCATCTCGCACGACATGGCGAGCACGTTCCGCATCGCGCACCAGGCGTTCCTCCTCGTCGATGGGCAGGTGGTCGCCTCCGGCAAGCCCGACGAGCTCGCGCACGGGGACAGCGAGGTGGCGCGCGAGTTCATCGCCGCCTCCGGCGTCGCGACCGAGAAGGTCTCGCGCGTCGGCGACGCTCCCGTCGAGACCACCGTGCGCTACCGACCGTCGACGTGAGGGCGCGCGCGAGTCAGGCGAAGGCGCGCGCGGCCTCGTCGAGTCGGACGAACCCGGACCCGGCGGCGCGAAGCACCTCGAGGAACGCCGCCAGCGCGTCGAGGCGCGCGGCGAGCGGCCGCCGCAGCTCGGGCTGGTGCGCGACGAGCGCGTCGAGCCCGTCCTCCGCGGCCAGGAAATCGATGCCGTGCAGCTCGAGGTTCACGAACGGCGCGCGAGAGAGCGCCCGGGCGAGCACGCGAGCGCCCGCGGGCCCGGCGAGGGCGAGCGACGTGCCGATCACCGGCAGGCGCGCGAGCGGAGTGACCTGCACCGGCAGCTCGACGAACGCCCGCCCCCCGCGGCGCCACCACGGTGAGCCCGGCCGGTACGGTCCCGTGGGTGCGAGCAGCACGCGCGGCGTGTCGAGCACCGACGCGGAGCGCCGTCCGACGGCGCGCAGGCCCGCCATCACCGCGGCCTTCGCGGCGTAGTAGGGCGGGCACGGGAACACCGACGAGTCGAACGCCACGCCCTCGGCCTCGAGCGCATCGAAGACGGCGTCGTTCACCGTGTAGCCCGGAGCGCGGAAGCCGGTCGGTCGCGTGCCCACGGCGCGCGCGATCGCGTCGGCGCCTCCGCCGATCTGCGCCGCGATCTCGGCCGGGCCGAGGCGCACGAGGTCGTAGCGGTGCCCGAGCGAGTGGTTCTCGACGGCGTGCCCGCGGTCGTGGAGCGCGCGCAACGCCGACGCGGCGCCCGCGCGCAGCACGTCCTCGCCCACCGCGAACAGGGTGAGCGGGACGCCGAGCGACGCCGCGAGCTCGCCCATGCGCGGAAGCGCGACGTCGTAAACGGCGTGAACCGCGCGTCCGTCCGACGCGAGGCCGTGGATGGCGAAGTAGTGGTGGATCTCGTCGAGATCGACCGAGACTGCGCAGAGCCGCGAGGCCATCAGCGGAGCGCGCATCCTTGGCGAACGCGCGCCTCTCCCCCCCTCTCCCCGGAAGGAAGAGGGAGGATCGGAGGGCGGATCAGCCGCCGGCCATCTTCGCCACTTCCGCGGCGAAGTCGTCCGACTTCTTCTCGATGCCCTCGCCGCGCTCGAAGCGAACGAAGCGGGCGATCGTCACCGACACGCCGGCCGCCTTGGCCGTCGCCGCGCGGAGGGCCTCGATGGTCGTGCCGGGCTTGCCCTCGGCGGCGGCCGTCGCGGACTCCTGCTCGAGCAGGCAGCTCTCCGAGTACCACTTGTTGAGCTTGCCCTCGATGATCTTGGGCCACGCCGCCTCCGGCTTCGGCTTCGGATCCTCGCGGAGCTGGCCCTCGTAGAGGTCCTTCTGCTTCGCGACCATGTCGGCCGTCGCGTCGCTCCGCTGCAGCATCGTGGGCGCCATCGCGGCGATCTGCATCGCGGTGTCGTCGGCGAACTTGAGCACCTCGGCGTGCGACGCGGCCTCGGCCGTCTCGGTCTCGATGGCGAGGATGACGCCGATCTTGCCGCCGAGGTGGACGTAGGCGTGCGCGACGCCGTGCTTGCCGGCGGGCACGGCCACCGCGTCCCAGCGACGCACGGCGACCTTCTCGCCGATCTTCGCGGTCAGGTCGGTGGCGGCCTCCGCGACCGTCTTGCCCGCGAGCGGCTGCGCGGCGAGGTCGGCCCCGGCGAGGGTCTTCTCGGCGACCGCGAGCACGTCTCCCACGAAGGCCTTGAAGGCGTCATTTCGGGCCGCGAAGTCGGTCTGGATGTTGACCTCGACCATCGTCGCCGCGTGCTTGTCGGCCGAAACGGCCGCCCGAACCTCGCCCTCGCTGGCGATGGCGCCCGCTCGCTTGGCGCTCTTGGCGAGACCCTTCTTCAGGATGATCGCGACCGCCTTCTCCATGTCGCCGGCGGACTCCTCGAGCGCGCTCTTGCAGTCGCTCATGCCCGCGCTCGTGCGCTCCCGGAGCTCCTTCACCAGCTTCAGATCGACCGCCATGACACTCTCCTCGCGCCCCTCGCACCCGAGGGGACTTCCAGCCACCGATGCAAGACTCGTGAGGCCGCGCTCCGGTTGCGAACCGCGGCGCGCGCCCTCCCCCAACGCGAGCGCCCGCCCAGGCCAGCCGTGTCGGGCGGCCGAGGCGAGCGTTCACGGTGCGGGGTTCGGGGCCGGCGAGCGGCCCCAGCCGTCAGCCAGCGCTCCGGAGGAGCGCGGGGTTCGGGGCCGCGAGCGGCCCCGTCGAGAGGACTCAGCCCCGCGGGCCGCCGCGACCGCGTCCGCCCTGGTACACGTTGATGTCGTCGCGACCACCGCGGCGATCGCCGCCGCCGTCGCCGCCACGGGGCGCCGAGACCTCCTGCTCCTTGCGGCGCTGCGAGCCCTCGACGCACGCGTCGGCGATCCGGCCCGTGATCAGGCGGATCGAGCGGATGGCGTCGTCGTTGCCGGGGATGATGTAGTCGACGAGGTCCGGGTCGCAGTTCGTGTCCGTGATGGCCACGACGGGGACGCCGAGCTTCTTGGCCTCGGCCATCGCGATCGCCTCCTGGTGGGGGTCGATCACGAAGATGGCCTGCGGGAGGCTGCCCATGCCCTTGAGGCCGCCGAGGTACTTCTCGAGGCGCTCGCGCTCCTTCTCGAGCTTCGAGACCTCCTTCTTCAGCAGCTGCTCGTAGGTGCCGTCCTCCTTCATCCGCTCGAGGGTGCGGAGGCGGTCGAGACCCTGCTTGATCGTGCGGAAGTTGGTCAGCGTGCCGCCGAGCCAGCGGTTCGTGACGAAGTACATCCCGGCGCGGCGGGTCTCCTCCTGCACGATGTCCTGCGCCTGGCGCTTGGTGCCGACGAACAGGACGTGGCCGCCACGACCGACCGCGTCGACGACGAAGTCGTACGCCTTCTTGAAGAGGCGCGTCGTCTGGTCGAGGTCGATGATGTGGATGCCGTTGCGGGCGCCGTAGATGAACGGGCGCATCTTCGGGTTCCAGCGCTTGGTCTGGTGGCCGAAGTGCACGCCCGCGTCGAGCAGCGAGCGAAGCGGGAGGGGGTACTCGCCAGCGGGGCGGGCGGCGACAGCGGTCGTCTCGGCGGGGACCGCCGGGGTGCTCATCTCGGACATCGTGTGCTCCGTTCGGTTGTATTCCGCCGCTCGCCCTCGCGACCAACCCCCCGAATCGGGGGGCACCGGGTGGCGGGTTCGCGTAGGCTTTTGCCGACGCGGACGAGCGTGAGGAGTTTCGACGGGCGAGCCCGCCGGCCCTCGCCGGCAATGCCGGACAAAGGGCCCGGCCTCTTACCGCGCGGGGCCGAGCCGGTCAAGACGGGGAGCGCGCCCGACCGGCCAATCCGCCGGGCGCGCTCCGCGAACGATGGCAGCGCCGCGGGAGCCTGCGCCTGGCCCGCGGGGCGCGAGGGCACCCCGGCGCCTCGCCCGCACCGCTCGCGCTTGGCCTCGCGACGCCCCCGTGAAACGCTCGCGGCGCAAGGGGGGCCGGCGAGCGAAGCGCCCGGCGTCGCCCCTCGCGAGGAGTCTCGTATGCGGCGGATGCGTTGGAAGCTCGTCCTCGGCCTGAGCGTGAGCGGTCTGGTGGTCGGCGCGAGCCCCGGCTGCGGGGGGGGGACCGAAACGACCCCATCGACGAGCGCCGGCGGCACGAGCACGGCGAGCACGGGGACGGGCACGAGCACCACCACCGGCACCACCGGCTCGGGCGGAGCGGGCCACGGCGGGCACGGCTCGACCGGCGGGAGCGGCGGCGCGGGCGGCCAGGCGGGCAGCTGCAAGGCCGACGCCGACTGCCTATCGCCGAAG
>CAIVJW010000104.1 GCA_903906315.1 uncultured delta proteobacterium
CGCGTTTGCCGAGGAACCCGCCCCGCGCACGCGCCCCAAACAGGCTCGCGAGAGCCCCAGAAAAGGAGTGACCGCATGGACAAGCCGAGGAGCGACACCCCCACTGACGCGTATCGCGAGCACGCCGCGTACACCGTCGCATCGGTTGCCGCCGACGACGAAGTGATGGGCCAGGAGGCGGCGCTGAAGGCGTGCCATGTCGAGCTCAAGGCCGAGCAGCGCAACCTCGAAGATCTCGACGAGGACGTCCAGGCCAAGCGCGCGATCTTCGCCCGCAAGGACAAAGAGTGCGACGCCGTCGTCCGCAAGTTCGAGCTCCGGCTGCTCGGCCTCGTCAACAAGAAGACGAGCGATCCGCTCTACAAGCGCTACTTCGCCGACGGCCTCCGCGCCGTCACCGAGGCGGAGCCGCGGCACGTCGAGCCCAAGCTCGTCCATGACCTGCTCGCGTCGATGAGCGAGGACCTCGCGAAGCCCGGCATCGGGCCGATCGTGAAGGAGCTCCAGCCCGAGCTCGTGGCGGCGCTCGCGGCCGTGCAGACGGCCGAGACGAACCTCGTCGCGAGCGAGGCGACGCGCGATCGCGGCAAGAAGCAGAACGTCCCCGAGATCAAGGTCCGCTGGATCGACGAGTACGTGAAGCTACACGCCGCGCTCCGCGGCCAGTTCCCGCGCGACGCCGCCCGCGTCGAGTCGTACTTCTATGCCTTCGCCAAGAGCCCATCCAAAGCAGCCGCGAAGCCGGGCGAGGCGCCTCCGGCCCCCGCACCGCCCGTCGCGGGGCCTGGCGCGGCGGAGAAGAAGCCCGCGTAAGAGCGCGCGGAGGCCGGTGAGGCGGGCCGCCGGTCATCCCGCTCCACCGGGAGGGCCGAATGGCCGCGCCACCCGGTTTCCAACGGGCTTCGGGCGAGCGGGGCGCGCACGCTCGCCGGTTTCCCAGCGGTCGGGGGAAGCCGGAAGCGCGCCTCGCCGGGTTTCCCCGGGCTTCGAGGGCGCGGCGCGCGCGGCTTGCCGGTGAGCGCGGGGGGGCCACGGGTTGCCGAGCAACGCTTCGATCACCTCGCCCGACAGCAGGATGACGACCGGCGTGAGCCTCGACGTCGTGCCGAGCGGCCCCTTCGCATGCCCCACCCGCATGGCCCACCGGGCGACCCTCGGGCTCCACGTCACCACGACCCGATCGCCCATCACGCCGGAGCCATCGTGCAGCACGGCCATCAGCACGCCCCATCGGCACGGCGAGCTCGTGCGCAGGCGAGGGCATGCCCTCTGTGTCGACGCGAGCGGGATGGGAGTTGCGTGGGATCGGTGGGGAGGTTCACGCGCTACACTCCCCGCATGCGCCCCCTCTTCGCCGATCCGAAGACCGATTTCGTCTTCAAGCGGCTCTTCGGCACCGAGGTCCACAAGCCGCTGCTCATCGCGCTTCTCAACGACTTGCTCGAGCTGGACGCGCCTCACCGCATCGCCTCCGTCGAGCGGCTCTCCGCCGACCAGCGGCCGCGCGTGCCGGAGCTGAAGTACTCGATCGTCGACGTGAAGTGCGTCGATGCTCAGGGCACGGTCTACGTCGTCGAGATGCAGGTGCTCAACGTCGAGGGCTTCGAGAAGC
>CAIVJW010000105.1 GCA_903906315.1 uncultured delta proteobacterium
CCGCGCCCGGCGCCGCGCCCCCGGGACCGCTCGCGCCGCTCGGGTCGGCGGGCGCGGCCGAGGCCGAGGTCGCGGCGGCCTCCGGCTCGGGGGGCGGCGTGCGCGCGAAGTAGAGCAGCGCGCCGAGGGTGACGACGAGGCCCGCGGCCGCGAGCGCGACCGTCAGGGGGAGGCGCAGCGGCGACGGAGGCGGCCCGGCGGCGCCGGCCGAGGCGGCGAGCGGCGGCGCGACGAGCCGGGGCGGAGGCGACGACGGCGCCGCCGAAGCTCCCGGGACGGCGAACGCCTCGACGGACGGCGGCACGAGCCGAGGCGTGCGGCCGGGCGCGCGTGCGGGCGGTGCGGCGAGCCCGAGGCGACGCGACAGCTCGGCCTCGAAGGCCTCCCCGAGATCCACGGCGCGGGCGCCTCCCGAGGTCACGCGCCACGCGATCTCGCGCAGCACGATCCCCGAGGCGACCGCGACGACCGCGGCCACCGCGGCGGCGCCCACCGCACCCCCGGCCAGCTCCGCGGGAACGGCCACGGCCGCCGCGAGGCCCATCGGCACCGGCAGCGCCCACGCGACGGTCCGAGCGCGAGCCCTCGCCCTCCACGCCGCCTCCAGCGCCTCGGCCGGCTCGTCGCAGAAGCGCGTCAGGGCGAACCGGTTGTAGGGCGTGACGACGCGCGGATCGAATGCGAGGCACAGGGTGTGACGGCGCCGCACGAGCCCGCGCACGGCCGTGTACGGCGCGGTGAACCGGACCGCCTCGACGACCTCTCCCGGCGCGAACCCCGGGGCCCAGCGCGCCACGCGCACGAGCTCGACCTCGAGGACCTTCTCCGCGAGCGTGACGCGCACCGCCCCCACGGCGTTGGCGCCGTCTTCGGCGACGGCGAGGGCCCCGGCGGTCGTCGCGATCGGCACGGCAGCGCGTCACCGTAGCACCCCGGGCAGCGGCGGCCGTCTTCCGTGCGGAGCCGGCCCCAGCCCGCGCGATCGACGCAACCCGCTCCGCGGCCGGGGGGCGCGGCGTCGACGCCGCCATCGTCCCCCTTGCCGTACGCGCCGCCGTGCGCGAAGGTCCGCGGCCCGCGCCCGCCCCCGCGAGCGCCGCCCGACCCCACCATGATCCGACGCACGGCCCTCCTCCTCGCCCTCGCCACGCAGGCCCTCGCGATCGCCGCCTGCGACAAGCCCGTCCCCGAGATCGCGCCCGATCCGCGCCCCAAGCAGGCCGCCGCGCCGCCGGAGCCCGAGCCCGCCGACCTCGCGCAGGAGGACGTGAAGGTCGGCGCGGGTCAGGAGGCGAAGACCGGCGACAAGGTCAAGGTCGACTACACCGGTCGCCTCAAATCCGGCGTTCAGTTCGACTCCTCGGTCGGCAAGAAGCCCTTCGAGTTCACGCTCGGCGAAGGCGGCGTCATCAAGGGCTGGGACCAGGGCGTCGTCGGCATGAAGGTGGGCGGCAAGCGCAAGCTCACCATCCCCTCGCGGCTCGGCTACGGCGACGCCGGATCCCCGCCGAAGATCCCGGGCAAGTCGACGCTCGTCTTCGACGTCGAGCTCCTGTCGATCGCGGGCCCGGCCGCGCCGGCCGCCAGCGCCAGCGCCAAGGCCAAGGCCGACAAGCCGAAGAAGTAGCCCCGCCCGCACGAGCGCGAGGCGCCGCCGCCTCGCCTCGATCTCACCACCTCGGCCTCACCACCTCGGCCTCACCACCTCGGCCTCACCACCTCGGTAGGAGCTGCCGGAGGTCGTCCCAGACCTCGCGCGCCGACCGGTAGCGGTACGCGTCGCGGCGCCGCAGGAGCTTCGCTATCACGTTGCCGAGCGGCGTGCCGAGCGCCTCGGCGCGCTGCCGCGGCGCGCCCTCCGCGATCTGGCGCGTGACCTCCGGATAGGGGGAGTCGACGTCGATCGCCGGCGCGCCGACGTGCATGTGGAAGAGCAGCAGTCCGAGCTGGTAGAGGTCACTCTGCGCGGACGTGTAGCCGGCGGTCACGAGCTCGGGCGTGATGATCTTCGGATTGGCGACCTGAGGGCGGTAGTACCGCTCCTGCCCCTCGAGCTGATGCGCGATGCCGAAGTCGGTGATCTTCACGATCGGGTTGGTCGCGACCTGCGACAAGAGGACGTTTCCGGCGTGCAGATCGGCGTGCACGAGGCCGCTGTCGTGGAGGTACTGGAGCGTCATCAGGAGCTGCCGCGCCAGCTCGACCAGGAGATCGATCTGAATGGGAGTCCCGAGCAGCGCGCGGAGGCTCGTGTCGCAGCGCTCGAGGGCCAGGTAAAAGAGGTAGTTGTGCTCGAAGGCGTCGTGAATGTAGACGATGTTCGGGTGGCGGAAGCTCTCGAGGCGGAGCATCTCGCGCGACCACTCGTCCTTCACGGCCTGATAGGCCTTGTTCGCCGGCCGCAGCATCTTCAGCGCGAACCGCTGATCGAAGGGGCCGCGGCACTCGTAGACCGACCCGTACTGCCCGTCGCCGATGAGGCTGCCCACGAGGTAGGCGCCGCGCGACGAGTGGAGCATCGTCCCGGACACCGGGAAGGGCAGGAGCCCGGGCTGGGGGGGAAAGGTCACTTCGGGGCGGATCTAGCAGCGGGGAGCGGGGGGCGCACCGGATACCGCCCCGGGCGAACCGCTACGGGGCGAGGGATTTCACGATGTCGGCCGCGTCGTCGCGGTCGATCTCGAGCGCCTCGGCGGTCTCGAGGATGAGCTCGCGCTCGGCGGTGCGCAGGATGCCGTCGGCGGCCATCAGGCGGACCGCGAGCGAGAGGGCGACCTTGCGGGCGGCGATGTCGGCGAGGCGCGCCTTGACCGCGGCGAGGCGAGCCGCGCGCCCGTCGGCGGCGAGCCCGGCCTCGAGGCGCACGAGGAGCGCGTCGAGGTCGGCGCCGCCGATGCGCCCGTCGGTCAGCGACTCGACGCTCGAGGCGAAGTGCACGCGCTCCTCGGCCGAGAACTCGTCGTCCGCGTGGGCCGCGAGCAGCATGATCTCGATCAGCGCCTCGAGCTTCGGATCGTCGAAATCACGGGTGGACGGCGCGGGCTCTCGCATGGGGGTTGCCTATCATCGAGCCGCGGGGAGAGAAAGCGGCACGGCGCCGCACGCCCACGGGCGGGCGCGGTGTGCCATCCTTGGCGCGATGGCGCGCCGCCCCCCGGTCCCGTTCCCCCCCGCCCGCGCGCTCCCGATCGCGGCCGCGCTCGCCGCCTCCGCGATCGGCTGCTCGCACGCCGCGCCCCCGCCCGCCGCGCTA
>CAIVJW010000106.1 GCA_903906315.1 uncultured delta proteobacterium
AGCTGCCCGGGGCAGCTGGCTGCCCCTCGGAGCGCGTCTTCGAGCTGCCCGGGGCAGCTGGCTGCCCCTCGGAGCGCGTCTTCGAGCTGCCCGGGGCAGCTGGTTGCCCCTCGGAGCGCGTCTTCGAGCTGCCCGGGGCAGCTGGACCCTCGCCGAGAAGCGCTGCCGCCTTGGCGACCGACCATGAGCCCTGATTTTCACCACGAAGGCACGGAGACACGGAGCTCCGACTTGATCTTCCTCCGTGCCTCCGAGCACCGGCTTTCAAGCCGGTGCTCGAAAGGGACGGCGACCGCACCTCTTCGGCGAGGGTCTAGCTGCCTGCCCCCGGGAGGGCGTGCGCCGGGGCGAAGGCGGGCAGCGCGGCGCGGCCCGCGCGGCCCTCACCCCGGCCCTCTCCCGCAAGCGGCAGAGGGAGCCGCGAGCCGGCGATCTGCGGTCGATCCGTTCGGCGAGGCGCAGTCTAGGGAGATCGGCGCCGACGTGTCGTTGTCGGCGCGGCATTCGTGCCACGCCGGATGGGGCGTCTTCGTGTCGTCGACGACCGCGTAGACGGGGGTGGTGCCGCTCGCGACGCCCGGTCCGGGCGACACGGGGAGCGTGACCGCCTCGGACTCCGCCGGGAAGAGGACCTTCGTGGTCGATCGCTCGCCGAGCTTCGCGCCGGCGCCCGGGGCGCCCTCGTAGAAGCCGACGACCACGCCGGCGGGCAGCGCCGCCGCCCCGACGTTTCGCACGGTGGCGACGATGGCGTCGGGCCCCGGACACCCCGCCGCGATCGAGACGACCGCGTCGGGCGCCGAGAGCTCGCCGCCCGGCTGCTTGTTCTGCCGGAAGTTGTTGAGGCCATTCTGCTGGCAGTTCGGCGCCTCGTGCGC
Organism: uncultured delta proteobacterium; assembly: GCA_903906315.1. Classification (GTDB taxonomy): domain Bacteria; phylum Myxococcota_A; class Polyangia; order Polyangiales; family Polyangiaceae; genus CAIVJW01. The sequence goes on from CAIVJW010000106.1 coordinate 879, forward strand.
CGGGATGGTCCCGTCCTCCTCGACGTTCGTCACGTGATAGGCGTGCTCGCTCCACACGCGCCGCGTCCGGACCCAACTGCCGCTCTGGTCGCCGAACACGCGCACGCCCGCCTGCGCGAGGCCGACTCCGTCGGCGCACGGGTACTCCGGAAGGGCGCTCGCGTAGGCGTTCGACACCACGACGATGTCCGCGTGACCGTCGTTGTCGACGTCGGCGATGACCGGGTACTCGAGGAGGGTGCCCGTCGTGTTGCAGGCCTCGAAGAGGATTCGGCCGAGAAGGGAGCGGCGATCTCGCCTCCCCACGCGGCGGCGAGGACTGGCTTGAACGATCCCGAGGTCTTGTAGTCGCACGGCTCCAGGCAGTTCTCGACGCGGACGGTGACGGCGCGAAGGGTGATCGGCTGGACCGACCGCGCGTCGCTCGCCGAGGTGGCTCTCGAACGCGGACGGCGGCCTGGTTGCGACGGCCACCGCGTGCTTGCCCACCACCACGGCGCGCCCTCCGGCGCACGGCGGGGTCGTGGGCGATGCGGATTGGTCGAGCTGTGCCAGGGGGTCCGGTGGCACGCGCCGCTCGCCGCAAGTCGTCGGCGGGGTCGGTCAGCTCACCGTCGCGCGGCGCACACCGCGTTCGGCGGGTGGCGTCGTGCTAGCGTCGGCGCTCACGCGAGCGAGCGTTCGCCGCGCCTCGGTGGGCCGTGCGCTCGGCACCCGGGACGGCCGGCTCCATTCGACGAACGAAAGGGATCTCATGCGACCCACCGTCTCCCGGCGCGGCGTCCGCGCTGCCCTCACCGCGGCGGCGTTCCTCGTCGGCGCAGCGGCCACCGGTTGTGGCGGGAACTCGATCAGCGAGCGGCCCTGCACCACCGTCGCGACGACCTCGTCCGGCGGCGGCGCCGGCACGACGACGGGCGGCGGCGGGGCGGGCGGCGGCAGCACGACGACGGGCAGCGGCGGCGCGGGCGGGAGCGTCACGACGACGGGAAGCGGCGGCGCGGGCGGGAGCGTCTCGACGACGGGCAGCGGCGGCGCGGGCGGGTGCGTCACGTCG
>CAIVJW010000107.1 GCA_903906315.1 uncultured delta proteobacterium
CCAGCGCCGCCGGCGCCCGCATTGCCGCCTGAGGCACCGCTGACCGTCAGGCTGCCGGTTATACTACAACCTATAATTACGCCGGTAGCGGTATTATCCCCGACTAAACCGCCGGCATAAATCGCGCCGCCGTTACCGCCGCCTCCGCCTGTGCCGCCGCCGACAGCAGGCCCAACGCCGGAGATGTTTCCGCTGGCACCGCCGATTCCTCCGATACCGCCGTCACCTGCGGCTCCACCATTAACTGTAAAGATAGTAATCGTATAAATAATATCCTGCAGCACCCCGGCATTATAACCGGCGATGCCTCCGATGTATCTGGCGCCGCCCGCGCCGCCTGCCCCGCCCGCGCCGCCGGCGTCGACCGAGGCGTCCGGGCCGCCATCGCCCGCGTCCCCCGCGTCGCCGCCGCCGTCCTCGCCTCCGTCGTGCGAGGCGTCCGCGCTCGCGTCCCCGCCGTCGTGCGAGGCGTCCGCGCTCGCGTCCCCGCCGTCGTGCGAGGCGTCGATCGAGGCGTCGAGATCGACCGCGCCGCCGTCGGCCTCGGCGGCGGCGGCCTGGCAGGCCCCCTCCACGCACCAGAGGCCCGGGTCGCAGTCCGAGTGGCGCAGGCACGCGTCGCTCGGGACGCAGCCCGCAACCCCGTGCACCTCGATCGCGAGGGGCGCGAGGACACCGGCGATCACCACGAGGATGGCGCGGCCGGCGCGACCGGGCCGCCGGCCGCCGGACCGCTCACCGTCGCGTGCCGGCGCACGACGCCCGAGCAGCGCCGCCACCTCAGAACAGATCCACGTGAACGCCGACATGGAGGAGCCCTTGCCAGATGACGGATCCGTCCGGCAGATCGGTGCCGAGGAAATAGACCTGGACCGTCGGGCTCGCCGTGAGCGCGACGGTCGGGGACAGCGGGAAGCGGTAGTCTGCGCCGACGGTCGCGCCGACGAGCGTCGAGGGCGCGAGCATCGCGACGCCGCCGAGCTGGAGCGTGAAGCGGTCGGAGAGCATGCGGATGTAGCGGAGGTCTGCGCCCGCGGCCGTGTGCGGCTCGAGCTCGAGCAGGAGCGCGGCGCCGACGCGGTTCTTCGGCGACTCGTCGACGTAGGCCTCCGCACCCGCGCGGATCAGCGTGCGCGCGCGGCGGACGCCCGACGCGGGGCCACGCCCGCCGCCCTCGATGCCGGTCGCGAGGTCCGCCGCACCGGCGATCGCGAGCTGCTGCGCGCGAGCCGGCGTCGTCGCCGTCCCCGCCGCGAGCGCCGCGAGCGCGGTGAGCGCCGCGCCGGTACCGAGCCTTCGCCAATCCATCGTGAACCTCGTGCGCCTGGACCTTGCAGGAGCCTTGCCAGCGACGCGGCTACGAGCCGTCGACGGGCTCGGCGCGATCCTTCTCGACGAGCCGCGCGCGCACGACGCGCCCCGAGGGGCGCACGGTCACCGGCAGCACGGCGCCGATGTCGGCGTCCGCGCCGGCCAGCGCGGAGACGGTGATCTCGACGAGCCCGCGCCGAATGACGAGGGTGATCGCCGCGCCGCGCGCCACGTCGGACACGGCGGCGTCGGCCGAAAGCGTGAGGTCGACGGGGACGGACGCGCGCGCGATCACCTCCCCGGCGCGCGAGAACGTGAGCAGCGCGGTCGTCGGCAGCGGGCCCGATCGCTTCGGCGGCTTCGGCAGCTCGGCCGCGACGGCGTCCCAGCCGTCGGCGACCTCGAGCAAGCGGGGCGCGCGCACGGCGGTGAGCACCGCGCCGCGGGGGAGCGAGGGACCGGCGAGCGCGTCGCGCACGAGGCGATCGACCTCGGCGGCCGCGAGCTTGCGCATGCGGCGTACGACGCGCACCGACGACGGGAGGCGCAGCGACTTGGGCGCGCCCGCCTCGGCGGCCGCGCGCGCGAGCTCGTCGCGCGTCACGAGGCGCGAGCCTCCCGGTTGCGGCGCGACGCCGAGATCGGCGGCGCCGACCGCCGCGCCCGCGTGCGGCACGAGGTCGCCGAGCCTCACGCGCGGGCCGGAGACCTCGACGGTGGCGACGGGGCCCTGCGCGCGGGCGAGACCCGCGGCGGAGACAAGGCCGAGCAGCAGCGGTGCGATCGCGATCAGGGAGGCGTGGGGCTTCATCGCGTCACCTCATCTGCGTCACGTTGCGCAGCATCTCGTCCGCGGCCGCGACGACCTTCGAGTTGATCTCGTAGGCGCGCTGCGTGCGGATCATCGCGATCATCTCGGTGACGACCTCGACGTTCGAGCTCTCGAGCGCGCCCTGCATGAAGGTGCCGCGCCCCTCCTGGCCGGGCGATCCGCTGATCGCGTCGCCGCTCGCCGCGGTCGCCGTGTAGAGGTTGTGCCCGGCCGCGTCGAGACCGCCCGGGTTCGGGAACGTGACGAGCTGGAGCTGGCCGAGCTGCGTGGGCTTCTGCTGGCCCGCGTGCTGCGCGGTGACGACGCCTTCGGGCGAGATCACGACGCCGGTCGCGTCGGTCGGCACGCTGATCGGCGGCTCGATCGGCAGGCCGTCGCTCGTCACGAGGCGGCCCTGCGCGTCGAGCTTCAGCGTACCCGCGCGCGTGTACGCGGCCTCGCCGCTCGGGCGTTGCACGGAGAGGAAGCCGTTGCCCTCGATGGCGAGGTCGAGCGGGTTGGCCGTCTGCTGGATCGACCCCTGCGAGAACGTGCGGGGCGTCGCGGCCACGCGCGATCCTGCGCCGAGCTGCACCGACGTCGGCGCGGTGGCGCCTGCGCCGGTCGCCGCCGCGCCTCGAACCGTCTGGTAGAGCAGGTCCTCGAACTCGGCGTCCTGCCGCTTGTAGCCGGCAGTGTTGGCGTTCGCGAGGTTGTTCGCGATCGTGTCGAGCTTCGTTTCCTGTGCGGCCATGCCCGTGGCGGCGACGTGGAGCGAGCGGAACATGCCGGAGGCCTGTGCGACGAACGTGCCAGGCGGCCCTCCCCCCCCGCCCCCTCTGCGTCGCGGGGCTTGGAGTCGGAGCCGCGGCTTTCCGAGCCGCCGGCCTGAGAAACAGAGGGGGTTGGGGGGTGAGGTAGGACGACGGCCCGCTGGCGGGGGGCGTCAGCGCGGTGGCGGCGTCGCGGCGGGCTGCGCGACGGCGTCGTCGCGCTCGGGATCCTCGAGGTGCTCGGTGACGACGAGGTCCACGCGACGGTTGATGGCGCGAGCCTCGGCGCCCACGTTGACCGTCAGGGGGTGGAACTCGCCGTAGCCGGCCGCCGCGAGGCGTTCGGGGATGATGCCGCCCTTCGCGAGCTCGAGCACCACCGCGGTCGCGCGCGCCGTGGAGAGGTCCCAGTTCGACCGGAACCTCGCCGTGCGGATCGGGACGTTGTCGGTGTGGCCCTCGACGCGGACGTCGACGCGCCGCTCGCGCACGGCCGCCGCGATGACGGCCAGGACGCGCGCCGGGCGCGCGCCGATCGCGTCGTCGCCGCTCGCGAACAGGATGTCGTCGGACATGCGCAGCACGAGCTCGTTGCGCCGACGGATCAGCGTCAAGCCCGCCAGGTCCTCGCCCGGCGCCTGGAGCTGCGACAGCGAGTCGCGCAGGCCGTCGAGCTCCGCGGGCTGGCCGTCCTTGGTGCCGGTGTCCTCCTGGATCGGCGCGATCTTCTTCTTCGCGCCGGGGAGCACGCCGTCGCCGAGCTGAAGCCCCAGCGGCAGGCCGACGGCCTCGTTGAACGAATCGGTGAACCGGCCGACCTTCTTCGAGTCGACCTGCGACACGGCGAACATGACGACGAAGAACGCGAAGAGGAGCGTCATGAAGTCGGCGTAGCTCACGAGCCAGCGCTCGTGGTTCACGTGCTCCGGGTGCTTCTTCTTACGCATGATGCGCCTCCGTCCCCGTCACGCCGGCGCGGCCGCGGCTGCGCCCGCGGCGCCGTCCTTCTTCGCGCCGTGCGCCGGGAAGAAGCACGAGAGCCGGTCGCGCACGACCTTCGGGTTGGTGCCCTCCTGGATCGCGAGCACGCCCGCGAGCATCATCTCCATGCGCTTCGTGCGGTCCTTGACCTTCATCTTGATGCGCGCGCCGAAGGGCAAGAAGAGGATGTTGGCGACGCCGACGCCGTAGATCGTGGCGACGAACGCGGACGCGATGCCCTTGCCGACGGCGCCGATGTCGCTGAGGTTTCCCATCACGTGGATGAGGCCGAGCACGGCGCCGATGATGCCGATCGTCGGGCTGTAGCCGCCGGCCGCCTCGAAGACCTTGCCCGAGTCCTCACCGTGCTCCTCCTGCTGGCCGATGAGCAGCTCCATCGTCTCGCGGATGGCGTTCGAGTCCGCGCCGTCGACGGCCATCAGCAGCGCCTTGGCGAGGAACGGATCGGAGGCGTTGGGGGCCGCCTTCTCTAGACAGAGGATGCCCTCGCGGCGCGCGCGGTTCGCGTAGTCGACGATCTCGTCGACGATCTTCGCGGCGTCGACGCCGTCCTTCTTGAAGAGCGCGATGGCGTCGTTGACGGCGTTCTTGCACGTGTCGAGGGGGAACTGCACCACCGTCGCGCCGACGGTGCCGCCGATGACGATCATCGCCGCGGGCCCGTTGAGCAGGGAGCTGAGGTGGCCTCCCTCGATCACGTTGCCGACGAGGATGAAGAACATCGCCAGGACGATGCCGATGACCGGTCCCGCATCCATGTCAGCCTCCCTTCCCGCCGTGCGGCGGTAGTGAAGAAGCGCGCCCCGCCGGCATGCTGGACGGGCTGCGCCGCAGCGCGCGCAGGGCGTCCTCCGGCAACGGGTCGCCCTCGATGAGCGAAAGGTCCTCGCGCGCGGACGCCGAGGGGATGATCCGCACCAGCCTGCGGAACTGGATCACCTTGTCGATGAGCTCGTCGATCGACTCGCGGACGAGGAGCTTGTCGCCGCCGAGGAGACAGAGCGTCGTGTCGGGCGAGGCGTCGATCCAGCTGATGTGGTCCGGGTTGACGGCCACCGTGCTGCGATTCAGGCGCGTGAGCTTGATCAAGGACACCTCCCGGCCCCCCGGGGCGGCGACGACCGCAGGAGAGCGTTCGGGCGGCCCGGATGCACGGGTCGAGCCAGCACCCCTGCCCGAGCCTCGGCACGGCGGCTGCAATGGGCCAAGTTCACCATGTCCTCGACGCTGCTCGCTGGAATCGACACGCTTCGTGCGGGGCTCGACTACCACCTCGCACGTCACAACCTCCTGACCTCGAACCTGTCGCACGTCGACACGCCGGGGTTCCGGCCCCTCGACCTCGAGCGCCGGGTCCCGTTCGCGGGCGCGCTGCACACGGCCATGACCGCCACGAACGCCGGTCACATCGGAGCCTCGGCGAACCGCGCGGAGCAGACCCGCGTGATCCCCGACCCGGCGAGCGTGCCGGGCGCCGACGGCAACGCCGTCAACCTCGACCGCGAGGCCGTCAAGATCGCGTCGAACAACATCCACTACGACGCTATCGCGAGCCTCGTGGCCGACCAACTCACTGGCCTCACGTGGGCCGCGAACGACGGGAGGTGACCGTGAGCCGAATCGCACAGGTCGCCGGCGTCTTCAGCGCAATGGAGACGGCCGCCTCGGGCCTCACCGCCGAGCGTGGACGCATGAACGTCATCGCGTCGAACCTCGCGAACGCGCGGACGACGCGGGGCGCGGACGGCCTGCCGTTCAAGCGCCTCGACCCGGTCTTCTCCTCGCGCCCCGTGGCCCGCACCTCGCCCGACCCGGTGCTCCGCGCCATGACCCACGTCGACCTCACCAGCGTCCGGCGCGACCCGAGCCCCGGCCAGCTCGTGTTCGACCCGTCGCACCCCGACGCCAACGGCACCGGCTACGTCGAGTTCCCGAACGTCAACGTCGTGACGGAGATGGTCAACCTGATGACCGCCTCCCGCGCCTACGAGGCGGGCGTCACCTCGATCGAGTCCATCAAGTCGATGGCGCGGGCCGCCATCCGCATCGGGCAGTAGCCATGACGGTGATGCACCTCGGATCCGTCACGGACGCCCCGCGCGGCACGAGCCTGCACGGGATCCGCCCCGAGGGCCTCGACGCCCCGCGCCCGCCGTCGCTCGAGGGCGGCGTCGGCGGAGCCCAGGGCACCCCCGAGATCAGCTTCGGCGACCTGCTCGCCGGCGCCGTGAAGAGCGCGGCCGAGGCGAGCCAGGTGGCCGACACGAAGTCCGACGCCGTGGCACGGGGCGTGCTCGACGACCTCCACGGGACGATGATCTCGGCGAAAGAAGCCGAGATATCGATGAAGCTGGTCGGGAGCGTCCGCAACAAGCTCCTCGACGCCTTCCACGAGATTTGGCGGACCAGTGTCTGACGAGCCCCAAGCCCCGTTCGGCCTCTCCTCGCTCCGGTCGCTCTTCGACCGCGGCCTCGGCCTGCTGAAGGGCCTCTCGCGCCCGGCAAAGATCCTCCTCGGCACCACCGTGGTCGCGCTCGCGCTGACGGGCGCGTGGCTCTCGCTGCGGTCGTCGTTCGAGCCGTACGCGGTGCTCTTCTCGCGGCTCGACCACGAGGACGCCGGCGGCGTCGTGAACAAGCTCAAGGAGCTGAAGATCCCCTATCGGGTCGCGGCGGACGGCACGACGATCGAGGTGCCCGAGACGAAGGTGCACGAGCTGCGGCTGGAGCTCGCGAGCGCGGGCCTGCCGCACGGCGGCGGCGTCGGCTTCGAGGGCTTCGACAAGATGCGCCTCGGCGCCACGGAGTTCGAGCAGCGCGTCATGTTCCGGCGCGCGATGGAGGGCGAGCTCGGCCGCACGATCAGCAGCATCGAGGCCGTGCAGAGCGCCCGGGTGCACCTCGTCCTGCCCGAGCGCAGCGTCTTTGCGGCGCGGCGCGATCCCGCGTCTGCGTCGGTCGTCGTGCGCCTGAAGTCCGGGCGCCGCATCGGCCCCGAGGAGATCGCGAGCGTCGTGCACCTCGTCGCGTCGGCCGTCCCGGGCCTCGGCCCCGAGCGCGTCGCGCTGTCCACGACGGACGGGGCGATCCTCCACCGCCCGCGCGCGGTGGGCCAGGACGACGTCGGGCAGGGATCCGGCCTCGGCGGCGACACGGACCAGACGACGCAGGCGCGCGCCCTCGAGCTCGCGCTCGAGGAGCGGGCCAAGTCGATGCTCGAGCGCGTCCTCGGCCCCGGCCGCGTCGACGTGAAGGTGAGCGCCGAGATCGACCTCTCCCGCCTCGAGCGCACCGAGGACCACTACGACCCCTCCCGGGCCGCGATCCGCAGCGAGGAGACCCTCGTCGAGCGGCAGGCCGGGACCGACGACACGGTCGCCGGCGTCCCCGGCGCCGAGGCGAACGCGGCCGTCCCCGACGCCGACGGCGGCGCGCCGGCCGCCGCGACGACCGCCCCGGGAGCGGGCCCGATCACGCGCGAGACCAAGACGCGCAACTACGAGATCGACCACGTGACCGAGAAGCGCGTGAGCACGCAGGGCGCGATCAAGCGCCTGACGGTCGCGGTCGTCGTCGACGGCAAGCCCGAGGCCGGCAACGCGCCCCGTCCGCGCGAGGAGCTCGACAAGCTGGCCGGCCTGGTGCGCGGCGCCGTCGGCATCGACGACAAGCGCGGCGACGTGATGACGGTCGAGTCGGTGCCGTTCCACATCGAGCCGCCGACGCCCGAGGCGCCCCCGCTCACGCCGAAGATCCCGCCGCAGGTGCAGAAGTACCTGCCCATCGCGGGCGGCGTGCTGGGCCTGCTCCTGGTCGGCCTCCTGCTGCGCGCCTGGCGCAGGAGCCGGAAGGCGCGCGCCGCGGTCGTCCTCGCCGCCGCCGAGGCCGCGAAGAAGGCCGAGATCAAGCAGCTCGCCGAGGCCGCCATCGAGCCGCCGTCGAAGCTCCTCGAGGCGAAGTCGCCGAGCGACCTCCGCGCCGAGGCCATCAAGCGCGCCAAGGACGACCCCGCGACGGCCGCGCTCGTGCTGCGGACGTGGCTGGGGACGGCGGGCGCCGAGGCCAAGGGGGCCGACGCGGAAGCGGCCTGATCGCCGCACCGTCGTCGCCCCTCGGCGCCGGGGGGCGCGAAGCGATCGCGGCCAGATAGGCTATCAGCGCGGGCGCCTCGAGCGGCGCGGCGGGCGAGCCCGGAGTGATCCCTGCGCCGCGGTCGCCGTCCGGAGTGATTGCCAACTCCACGACCCTGGTCGTATCGTCGCGGGGCGTTGTCGCAACAGCGCCTCGTGAGCCTCGATCATCCACGAAAGGGTCCGCCCGATGCGTCTCCCCCCCGCCTCCGCGTCTCATCGTCAGGCCGTCCGATTCGGTCGCTATGTCGCCCGCCGACTGCGCCAGGAGAAGCTCAGTCAGCTCGCCGACGACGCCACCGCGGCCACCAACCTCGTGCGGGACGCCGGCCGCGCGTGGGAGGACGCCGACGACGCCATTCAGGACGCGCTCGCGGACCGCGACGGCGCCGACGATCACCTGGACTCGGCCGCGCAGCTCGCCCGCGTGAGCCTCGCCGGCCGCAGCGCCGACGCCGTCAAGAAGGCGCCCTACACGCTCGTCTTCCACGCCGGCATTGGCTACTACACGGCCGCCCCGCTCGACCGCGAGGTCCAGCGCTATGGCGAGCTCGACCAGCGGCTCGCCGAGCACCTCCCCGCGGGCGACGAGGTCCGCCTCCACGCCTCCAAGGCCATCGCCGCCGGCCTCGCGGACTTCAGCGCCGCGACGACCGCGCTCCAGGCGGCGCGCACGGCCGAGGCCCTCGCCGCCACCAAGCTCGCCGCCGCGACCGACGCCTGGTCGAACCTCATCGAGAAGACCTACGGCGCCCTCTTCGCCGAGCGCGGCCGCGCCGAAGCCGACCGCTTCTTCCCCAAGGTCCGGGGCAAGGCCTCCGCCGGCCCGGCCGACGACGCCGCGCCGGCCCCCCAGCCGTCGTGAACGGCCGCGCCGGTCGTCGATCTCGCGGTCCGGACCCCCGATCGGGCGCCTCGACGCCTCGACGGCGCGCGGCGGAGCTCCGGCGCGCTCGATCGACGCCTCGATCCCGGGCGCCGGAGCCCGAAACCGCGCGATCGACGCCTCTCCGTCCCGGTTGGGAGCTCCGGGGCCCCCGATCGCCCGGTCATGACGCCGCTCCGGGGGCCCGGGACCGGGGATCGAGGGCTCGGTTCGCGGATTCGGGGCGCCCGGCCCCCCGCCGCGAGCGGCCCCCCGCGCGCTGACGCCCCCCGCCATCGGGTTGACGATCTCGCGCCCGCGGCCGAGGTCACCGTTGACCCGCCAATGCGGTCCCAACGGACCTACCCTGCCACTCTTGCAGCCCCCTCGCGCGGCCCCCGCCTCGCATCCGCCGGCTCCGACGCCGCCCGGGGCTCCGCTGAACCCGCGCGCAGCCCCTCGCCCCACCGCCAGAGCAGCGCCTTGCCGGGTCGGGCACGCCGGTTGCTCCGCCGCCTGCCGTGCTCACGGGTCCGGAGAAGGCTGTGCTCTTCCTCCTCTCGCTCGACGAGGAGGTCGCGGCCCCCATCGTCAACGAGCTGGGCAAGGCCGAGCTGTCCAAGCTCCGCGCGGTCGCGTCCACGATGCGCGAGGTCCGCCCCGACGCCGTCGACGACCTCTACCGGGAGTTCCTCGAGAAATCGTCTTCCGCCGTCGCCGTCCCGCGCGGCGGGCTCCCGTACCTGCGGCGCCTCACGGCCGGCGCGCTCGGCGAGGAGCGCGCTCGCGAGGTCTTCGAGGACGGCGTCACGAGCCCGCTCGCCCGCCTCGAGGCCGCGCGCCCCGACGCCGTCGCCGCCCTGCTCGCGCACGAGCCCCCGCAGCTGGTCGGCGCCGTGCTCGCGCGCCTCGAGCCCGCCACCGCCGCCGCCGTGCTGCTCGCGATGAACGAGGAGCAGCAGGTCGCCGCCGTGCAGCGCCTCGGCATGATGAGCGAGCTGCCCGCCGGCGCGCTCGAGGACGTCGCGAACGCCCTCGCCAACCAGCTCCCGTCGTCGGACGCCGAGACCTTCATCAGCATCGACGGCGCCTCGATGGCCGCGCAGATCCTCAACGCCGCCGGCACCGCCACGAGCAAGGGCATCCTCTCGCAGATGGAGCTGGTCGAGCCCGACCTCACGCAGCGCGTGCGGCTCGCGATGTTCACCTTCGAGGACCTCGTGCGGCTCGACGGGCGCGCGATGCGCACGCTGCTCCGCGAGGTGCCGACCGAGCGCCTCACGATCGCGCTCAAGGGCGCCGCGCCGGAGATCCGCGAGGCCATCTTCGCGGGCCTGTCGTCGCGCGCGGCCGACCTGATCCGCGACGACCTCGAGCTGCTCGGCAGCGTGCGCAAGGCCGAGATCGAGAAGGCCCGCATCGAGATCGTCGAGACCGCCCTGCGGCTCGAGGGCGAGGGCAACCTGGACCTGGGACGAGGAGAGGACTGAGCGATGCTGGACGTGCTCGAGGCATACGAGGCGTGGTGCACGCCGGCTCGATCGAACGGCACGGGGCAGAGCCTCCGCGCGCGGCCGCCGGCGCTGCCGTCGTGGCTCGCGCCGCGGCCCGCGAGCGACCTCGGCCCCCCGACGCCCGAGCCCGAGGAGGTCTCGATCGACAGCGCGCCCGAGCCGCTCGGTGACGACGCCTCGTTCGACGATCTCGAGGGGCCGCGTAGCGAGGCCATCCCGCCGCCACCGAACCCGGTCGAGCTCCGCGACTACGAGAGCGAGCTCGAGGAGCTGCGAGCCGACGTCGTCGACGCGGTCGCCGCCGCGAAGGCGCACCGGCGCGCGGTCCTCGCGGCCAGCGAGCGCGACCTCGTGAGCCTCGCCATCGCGATCGCCGAGCGCGTCGTCGGGCGCGAGCTCACGGTCGACCCGTCGTTCGTCGCGCAGCTCGCGCGCGAGGGCGTCGACGCGCTCTCCGCGCAGGACGAGCTCACGGTCGCGATCGCGCCCGACCTCGCCGAGCGCGTGCCGGCCGAGGCGTGGGCGCGCGCGCTCGACCGCACCGCGTCGCCGGTCGTCGACGCGACGCTCGGCGCGGCCCGGATCGAGGTCCGCGGCAAGTACGGGCGCGTGGACGCGAGCGTCTCGGCGCGGCTCGACGCCGTCGCGCGCGCGCTCGCGGAGCCCGACGAGTGAAGCCCGAGGAGCCCGAGGCGGGCGTCGATCTCGGCGCGTACGTTCGGCGGGCGAAGGCGGCTCCGGGGCCGCCCGCCGAGGGGCGGGTTCACGAGATCATGGGCCTGCTCGTCGGCGTCGCGGGGCTGCGCGCGGCCACGGGCGACCGGCTCGAGATCGACCTGGGCGCCGAGCGCCTGCCGCTCGAGGTGCTCGGGTTCCGCGACGGGCGGCTGCTCGCCGCGCCGCTCGGGTCGACGTCGGGCATCGAGCCCGGCGCGCGCGTCGTGCGGTCGGCCGAGGGCGCGACGGCCGAGGCGGGGGACGCCCTGCTCGGGCGCGTGATCGACGCCTTCGGGCGGCCGCTCGACGACCTGCCGATGCCGGTCTGCACCGACCGCGTGCGCCTGCACCGGACGCCTCCCCCGCCCTTCGCGCGGCGCCCGATCACGCAGCCGCTCGCGACGGGCGTGCGGGTGCTCGACGCGCTCCTGCCGCTCGGGCGCGGGCAGCGCGTGGGCCTGTTCGCCGGCACGGGCGTCGGCAAGAGCACGCTGCTCGGCATGATGTGCCGGCGCGCGCGCGCCGACGTGGTCGTGGTCGGGCTGGTCGGCGAGCGAGGGCGCGAGGTCGGCGACTTCGTGCGCGGCGCGCTGGGCGCCGAGGGGCTCGCGCGGTCGGTGGTGGTCGCGGCGACCGGCGACGCGCCGCCGCTCGTGCGCGTGCAGGGCGCGCTGCGGGCGACGGCGATCGCCGAGTACTTCCGCGATCGCGGCGCCGACGTGCTGCTCGTGATGGACTCGGTCACGCGCTTCGCGATGGCGCTGCGCGAGGCGTCGCTGGCGGCCGGCGAGCCGCCGGTCACCAAGGGCTACACGCCGTCGGTCTTCGCGGCGCTGCCGAACTTGCTCGAGCGGGCCGGCAACGCCTCGCACAAGGGATCGATCACGGCCGTCTACACGGTGCTGGTCGAGGGCGACGACCTCTCCGATCCGATCTCGGACGCCGTGCGCGGCATCCTCGACGGGCACATCGTGCTGTCGCGCGCGCTCGCCGATCGCGGCCTCTTCCCCGCGGTCGACGTGCTCAAGAGCGTCTCGCGCGTCATCCACGACATCTCCACGCCCGAGCACCGGCGCAGCGCGGCGGCCGTGCGCGAGCTGCTCGGCGCGCACCAGGAGGCGTCCGATCTGCTGAAGATCGGCGCCTACGTGCGCGGCAGCGATCCGCGCGTCGACCAGGCCGTCCTCTCGATGCCGCGCATCGAGGCGCTCATCCGGCAGGAGCTCGAGGAGGCCGCGCCCCGCGAGCAGAGCCTCGCGCTGCTGCGATCGATCGCCTGACGAGGCGGGCACGCGGGGTGCTACGCGCGGTGCCTTGACGGCCCGCGATCTCGCGAGAGGCCGAGGGCCGGAGCGCCCGGCCCCGCACCGCGAGGCCCCGAAGGATCACCATGGACCGTGCGCGCTTGAAGCGCGTCGAGAGGCTCGTCGAGATGCGCCGCGCGTCCGCGGACTCCGCGCGCGCGGCGTTCGCCGAGGCGCAGCGCGGCGCGGAGCGGGCGCGCGCGGCGCTCGAGGCGGCGCTCGCCGAGTGGTCGACGCGGGCCGCGGAGATCGCGACGACGCGCTATCACGGGATCGACGAGCTGGTCGTCGCCCGCAACCACCTGGAGAGCGTGCGGCTCGGCATCGAGGTGCTGGGGCGCGCCGCGGCGGCGGCCGACGCGGCCGAGAGGGCTCGGCGCGAAGAATGCCTATGTGCCGAGCGCGAGCTGTCGAAGCTCGAGCGGTGGCGCGAGTCGCTGCACGAGCAGGAGCGAGCGGAGGAGGCGCGGCGCGAGCGCCTCCAGACGGACGAGATCGCGGCGAGGACGTTCGCGAGGAGGCACGTATGAACGAGGGGCTGCTGTCGCTGATTGGCGGGCGCGTGAGCGGAGCGCAGGACGCCGCGGGGCTTCTGGGCACCGCGGACCCGCGCGGAGGCCCCGGGTGGGACGCCACGCGCGACGCGTTCGCGCGGGCGCTCGAGGCCGAGAGGGGCGCGATCCCCTCGCCCGCCGACCCGGCGACGCGCGGCGCGCCTTCGAGCGCGGAGGGCGCCGCGACGGCCGCGATCGAGCAGCTCGCCGGCCGGCCGCCGGATCTCGCGCCGCTGCCCGGAGCCGCGACGCCGACCGTCGGCGCGACCGTCGCGACGGCAGCGACCGCCGGCCCCATCGCCGCCACGGCGCCGGCCTCGCCCGCGGCGCCGACGGACCCGCGCGCGGTCGCCGGTCCGCCGTTCGCGCTGCCGGATCGACCGGGCCTCGTGGCGAGCGCGGCGC
>CAIVJW010000108.1 GCA_903906315.1 uncultured delta proteobacterium
CCTCCGGAGCGCTCAGGGCTGCGGCGGCGTCGCGCCGAGGCTGGCCGCGAGCGGCCCCAAACCCCGCGCGCCTCCGGAGCGCTCAGGGCTGCGGCGGCGTCGCGCCGAGGCTGGCCGCGAGCGGCCCCAAACCCCGCGCGCCTCCGGAGCGCTGAGGGCTGCGGCGGCGTCGCGCCGAGGCTGGCCGCGAGCGGCCGCATGCGGCAGCGCTACGGCACGGCGCTGCCGGACCAGGGGACCAGCACGAAGTAGACGAGGACGATCACGGCCAGCATGAGCAGGCTCGTGAAGAGGTACGTCGACCGCGGCGCGCGCGCGGTGCTCCAGCCGTCGCCGTAGAACTTGCCGCGCGATCGCACCCGCAGGCGCCGCTGCACGCCGCCGAGCAGGCTCGGCGCCACCGCGCCCGGCGGCGGGCGCAGCGCCGCACGCAGGAGGTCGCGCACGTCGACCTCGTCGATCTCGCCCCGGTCGCCCGGCTCCGAGATCGGATCGCCTTCGCCGCCCGGGCCGATGGCCGCGAGCTCCGGCCCGCTGGTGCGCTCGCCTGCCTCGGCGAGCACGGCGAGCGACTCCTCGTCGAGGTCGTCCTCCGGCTCGCGCGGCGGCGCGGGCTCGGCCGCCCCGGGCTCGCGCGCCGGGCGGTCGCGGTCGTCGCGCTCGCTCATCGCGGTCCCCTCACTTTCTCGCCCATCGCCTTCTCGACCAGCGCGCGGAGCTGCGCGCGGGCCCGGTGGATCCGGCTCTTCACGGTGCCGTCGGCCAGCCCGGTGACCGCGGCGATCTCCTCGTACGAGAGATCCTCGACGTCGCGCAGCACGAGCACCTCGCGAAACTCGGGCTCGATCTGGGCGATCGCCATCTTGACGACGTGCTCGAGCTGCATGCCCATGACGAGCTCGTCGGGCCGCGCGATGTCGCCGACGCTGACGCCCTTCGCGGCCGAGAGCGGCGCGCGCTCGGCCATCGCGTCGACGTCCTCGTGCCCGCTCGAGTGCCGGCGCGTGAGGTACTTTGTGCGGTTTTTGCAGAGGTTGACGGCGATGCGGTAGATCCACGTCGAGAGCTTCGAGTCGCCGCGGAACTGGTCGATGGCCTTGAAGACCTGGACGAAGACCTCCTGCGCGAGGTCCTCGGCCTCGTCGCGCCGGCCGAGCATGCGAAACACGAGCGCGAACACGCGCCGCTCGTAGGTGGTCACCAGCTCGTTGAACGCGGCCTCGTCACGCGCGACGAGCCGCGCGACGAACTGGGCCTCGCCTTCGGGGAGGCCCCCCGATGCGTCGTGCCCGTCGCCTTCGTCGCTCGCCGCCAACGCGCTTCACCCTCTCGGACGCTCTGTGGTGAGAAGCTCGGCTCTGGTTCCCGCGCGTGGATTCGAACCACGATTAGGGGATTCAAAGTCCCCCGTCCTGCCCTTAGACGACGCGGGATCGGGACCGGGGGGCAGCCGGCCTCGTGGCGCCCGGCCGGCAGCGGCCGCGCGCGAAATGCCTGAGACGTGAGCCGCGCCGAGGGGACGGCACGGGCGGCGACGATAGCACCCCTCGGACGCTCCGGGAGGCGCGTCGTCGCCCCGGACCGGCGAACGTGGGCCGCGCAAGCTGCGCTACGGCCGGTGAGCGCGCGCGCGATGCTGCCCCGGGTCGACGTGGCGCCGGGCGCGCGGGTCCGATCCGAGCGGCGCGCTCGGAGCGACCGCGCCGGCGGGCGCCGCGACGCGGGCCTCGGCGGACCGAGCGACCACCGCGGCCCAGGGCGCAGGCGCGCGCAGCGCAGCGGGCGGGTCCGTGGGCGCCGTCGTCGCGACCGCAAGGCCGATGATCGACGCTGCGAACGCGCTGCCGCCCGCGACCCACGCGACGGCCCCGCGGACGCTGCGCACCGGGGGGCGCCGCGCGGCCGATCGCGGGGGCCCAGGCTCGGCGCGCGGGGGCTCGGGCGAGCGGGCGTGCGACTCGTCGACGAGGCTCGGATCGGGGCTGTCGACGAGGGCGCACGCGAGGTCGGGCACGTCCTCGATCGGCGACCAGCACTCCATGCCCTCGCGCCACACGCGAGCGCGGCGCGACACGGTGCCGTTCGCGATCGCGACCCAGAGCGAGTGCGTCGACAGCGTGCGGATCGCGCCGCCCAGGTCGACCGCCCAGAGCGCGGCCAGCAGCTCGCGCGTGGCCTCCTCGTCCTCCGTGGTGCGGACCCGCGGCCCGCTCGCGAAGCCCAGCGCACGCGCGAGCGCGGCCGCCACGGCCTCGAACGCGTTGCCGGACTCGCAGCCCCCGGGCACCGTGCGCTCGGTGGACCGGAGCCGCACCTCGGCGCCGGCGAGGTCCTCGTCGGCGGCGGTATCGAGGCGTGCGCGCGCGAAGCCCATGCGAGTCCTCCGGATGGACGAGGGCCCAGCCTCGCGCGCCCACGCACGGCCGGCGGACCTCACCCCACGCGGACGGTCGGTACACGTCCGCGCGCCTGCGGGCCAAGAAACCGAGCCCGCCCGCGGGCCTCGCGTCGCGCGCGATCGGCGCGGCGAGAAGCGCGCGGATCGGCCCCCCGCGAGGCCGCCGACAGGCCCCGCGCGCGGCCTCCTCGGGACTACACCTTCTCGACGCCGGCCCTGCCGAGCAGGCCCGTCGGCCGCACGAGCAGGACGCCGATGAGCACGGTGAACACGAGCACGTCCTGCAGGCCCGAGTACGGCGTGAGCTTGGTCAGCTCGCCGATGACGCCGATGAGCACGCCGCCGAGCATCGCGCCCGGGATGCTCCCGATGCCGCCGATGACGGCCGCGACGAAGGCGCGCGTGCCGATGACGACGCCCATCGTCGGGTAGACCTGCGACTGGTCGAGGCAATAGAGCACCGCGCCGACGGCCGCGAGCATCGATCCGACCGCGAACGTCATCGCGATCGTGCGCCCGGTGCGCACGCCCATGAGCCGCGCGGCCTCGACGTTGGTCGACAGCGCGCGCATCGCCTTGCCGGTCCACGTGCGATGCACGAGCAGCTGCAGGAGGATCATCACCGTGACCGCCGTCACGAAGATGACCTTGCGGGTGTGCTCGATCGGCAAGAGCTGCGGGTAGCCGCGGTAGCGCGCCGTGAAGAGCAGCTGCGCGAGGTTCTGCAGCATGACGCTCATGCCGAGCGCCGTGACGAGCGGCGTGTTGCGCGCATTGGCGAGGCCCCGGCCGCGCGCGCGCAGCGGGGCGTAGGCGACGCGCTCGACGAGCATGCCGAGCCCGCCCGCGAGGACCATCGCCGCGAAGGTGCCCGCGACCCCGGCGACGAGCGGCGCGTGCTCGCCGCCGAACATCGTGATGCCGAACAGGCCGAAGAACGCGCCCATCATGAACACCTCGCTGTGCGCGAAGTTGATGAGCTTGAGGATGCCGTAGACCATCGTGTAGCCGAGGGCGACGAGCGCGATCATCGACCCCTGCGCGAGGCCGGTCACGAGCGCGCCGACGATCTCCTGGACCACGGCTCCTCCCCCGCCCTGCTACTTCGCCGCCGGAGCGGCCGATCCCACGGCCGGAACCGCCGACGCGACGGGCGCCGGAGCGCCGCCGACGGTCGAGTGGTACGTGAACTTCTTGCCCTTGATCTGCACGACCACGATGGGCTTGTCGGCGTTGCGGTTCGCGTCGATCGAGATCGTGCCCGTCGCGCCCTGGAAGCCCTTCGTCGCCGCGATCGCGTCGCGGATGGCCGTCGGGTCGGCGCTCTTCGCGCGGCCGATGGCGTCGAAGAGGACCTGCGCCGAGTCGTAGCCCATGGCCGCGAGGCTCGACGGATCGCGCTTGAACCGCCCACGGTACTTCGCGACGAACTTCTGCGAGTTCGGCCACGGCACGTCGGGCGCGTAGTGGTTCGTGAAGTAGGCGCCCTCGATCTCGTCGCCCGCGTCGTTCAGCAGGCTCTCGGCGTCCCAGCCGTCACCGCCGACGAACATCTCGCCCTTGAGCCCGGCGGCCTTCGCCTGGCGCGCGATCGGGACCATGTGGTTGTAGTACGTGGGCGAGTAGATGATGTCGGGGCTCTTGGCCTTGATCTCGTTCAGGTACGTCGTGAAGTTCGTCTCGGTCTGGAGGAAGCTCTTCTCGAGGACGACCTCGGCGCCGAGCGCCCTCGCCTGGTCCTTGAACTCCTTCGCGAGGCCGGACGAGTAGAGGACGTCCGAGGCGTAGAGGATCGCGATCCGCTTCTTGCCGAGCGTCTTCACGACGAAGTCCGCGCCCATCTTGCCCTGCACGTCGTCGGTGAAGCACACGCGGAAGACGAACGGGCCGACCTGCGTGACCTCGGGGTTGGTCGACGAGGGCGTGATCATCGGGATCTTGTTCTTGTTGGCGACGATGCCGCCGGCCTTCGACCGACTGGACGCGACCTCGCCGAGCAGCGCGACGACCTTGTCGCGCGTGATGAGCTGCAGGACCTTGTTCGAGGCCTCCTGCGGGTTCGACTTGTCGTCCTCGTAGAGCGCCTTGACGGGCTTGCCCTTGATGCCGCCGGCCGCGTTGACCTCGTCGACCGCGAGCTCGATACCCTCGCGGGTCTGCGTGCCGAACTCGGTCTCGGCGCCCGAGAGGCTCAGGTAGGCGCCGACCTTCCACTCGGCCGGCGTCGCCGCGACCGGCGCGCCGCTGCCCTTCGGCCCGGCGGCCGAGGGGGGCGCCTTGTCGTCGCAGCCGAGGCCGATCGCCCCCACCGCCAGCACCCCGAAGGCCGCACCCATCCAACGCCGTCGTCCGATCATCGTCACCGTCCCCTGCGTTCCGTCGTGCCGACCGGCCGCACGCGCGTCGCGCGGACCGAAGCCCTGGCGAAAATGCGTCTACCATCGCGCAAGCGCGCGGCCAATCCGCTCGCGCCGCCCCCGCCCCGAGGCCCGACCCGAGCTCGAGGTGAAACGCCTCCCCGGGGCGCAGCCGCAGCGTGCGGGCGCGTCGTGACGCCGCCGCGCCGCACGCCGCCCTGCCTCGACGACGCGCCCCCCGCGCGGTAATCGTCCCCCATGCGCTGGCTTTCGCTCGCTTCGCCGCTCGCCCTCCTCCTCGTCTCCGCGCTCGGCGGCGCGTGCAAGGGCTCGGACACCGCGAGCGGCGGGGCGGGCGGGGCGGCCGTGTCGCCCGTCGGCAAGGTCGTCGGCGCCGCCGTCGACACGTACTTCACTGACACCGGCCGCGCGACCGCCCCGGACACGGGGACGATCGAGGCCGTGTTCGAGGCCGGCGGCGAGGCGAAGACCGTGCAAGGCGCGATCGGATCCGACGGCTCGTTCCTGCTCGATGTGCCGGAGGGCGCCACCTACGCCTGGCACTACGTCGGATCGACGGTCTGGCAGATCGCGAAGGCGCGCACGATGGACCTCGGCGTGCTCGTGAGCGGGCGCGCCGGGCTCGCGCGGCCGGAGCTGGCGACCGCGCTCGCGTTCACCGTGAGCGGCCTCGTGCCGTGGCAGGACGGCAGCGCGAAGGATCCGAAGCAGCCCACCGGCGACAAGCTGCCGACCGATCACCTCCAGCTCGCGTCGCTGGGCGGCGGCGCGTACGTCGCGCTCTCGGACGACCTGCCCGCCGAGACGCCGATCGCGCGCGACGCCGTCACCGCGAAGGGGACGATCGACCTCAGCCTGGACCCGTTCGCGTCCCTGCTCCGCGGGTCGGAGGGGGACGTCGCGTACGTCACGCAGCTCGTCGGGCACGAGGAGGGCACGTTCTCGTGGAACGTCGTCGAGCGCGCCGGCAAGGCGACCGCGCCCGACATGGCCGACGGCAAGCCGGCGAAGCTCTCGGTGAAGCTCGCGGCGCTCGACCTCGTCGAGCACGAGCTCGCGTGGAAGCGCAGCGAGTTCGCGGAGTTGCTCGGCGACGTGCCCGCGGCCACGACGCAGGAGGCGCGGCTCGACGTGTTCATCGAGCCGGACGCGAAGGTGTCCTCGAGCGGCGGCTTCTTCGCGGACCTGCTCACGGCGTCGAGCCCGTCGGTCGTCCACGACGACCCGGAAAAGGACGTCAGCTTCAAGGCGAAGATCGGCAACCCGTTCCCGGCCGGGATGGTCGCGGTGGCGAGCGCCAACCTCACCTTCCGCGTCGAGGGCCTCTTGCCCGGATCGGACACCACCAAGGGCCTCACGGGCACGATCGCGGTGACGGTCGCCCTCGGCGGCAAGCTCGCGCCGACGCTCGGCCCGCCGCGCAACGTGACCGTTTCGGGCTTCCCGGGCATCGTGATCCCGGCCAAGACGACCGGTGGCGGCGGCGCGGGCCAAGGCGGGTCCGGCGCGGGCGGGTCGACCGGGACGGGCACCGCCACGGTGCTCGAGCCGGCGAAGCTGAAGGCCATCGAGAAGGTCGGCGCGACGCCGGTGCTCGAGTGGGAGGCGCCCGCGCTCGGCGCGGCGACGCACTACTCGCTCACCCTGCGCAAGGTCGACAAGGCCGGGCCGTCGTCGCTCGCGGGCCGCGTGATCACGCGCGGCACGAGCGTCACGATCCCCGACGGTCTCCTCGAGAAGGGCCAGTACTACTACGTGCGCATCGCCGCGGTCGCCGACCCGCTCTGGTCGGAGGAGACGCCCTTCCGGCACGCGGTCAAGACCGCCTCGGCGGAGGCGGTCACGCCCATCTTCTCGCCCTGAGGCGCGCGCGGCGCGGCGGCCCTATCGGGCGAGCGGCCGCTTCCTGCAGAACGATCCCTGCGCGCGTCGGCGAGGTCCCGGCTCGGCGCCTGGAGGGTGGATCCTGCGGTCGAGAGTCGGGCTGCTTCTGGCGGGCGTGGGCTTCGCGATGTCGTCGTCGGCGTGCATCGTGGTTTCGGATTCGACGACCAACTCCACCGCGGGAAAGGGCACGTCGACGGGCACCACGGCCACGACCACGACGTCGTCCGCGGGCGGCGGCGGCCAGGGCACCTACGTCCGGTCGCCAGCCTTTCGGGCGTAGACGAAGCGCTCCACGTTCCCCTTCGGGCCGTGCACGGCGCTGTCGACCTCGGCGATCGCGACGAAGCCCGCCGCCTCGAGGTCGCCCCGGGCGGAGGCAATCGCGGCCTCGCGGACGGCCTCGTCGCGGATGACGCCGCGGCCGCGCGACACGGCCTCGCGGCCCGCCTCGAACTGCGGCTTCACGAGCGCGACGAGCTCGCCGCCGGGGCGGATCAGCGAGGCGATCGCGCCCGCGAGCTTGCCCAAGCCGATGAACGAGGCGTCGACGACGACGAGATCGATCGGACAGGGGAAATCGGCCGCGGAGAGGCCCTTCGCGTTCACGCCCTCGCGCACGTCGACGCGCGGGTCGACGCGGAGCTTCTGCGCGAGCTGACCGTGGCCGACGTCGACCGCGAAGACGCGCGCAGCGCCGCGCTGCAGCAGGCAGTCGGTGAAGCCGCCGGTCGACGCGCCGACGTCGACGCACGCGCGCCCGGCCGCGTCGAAGCCGTGGGCCGCGAAGGCGTCGAGCGCGCCGTCGAGCTTGTCGCCACCGCGCGAGACGAAGCGCGGGCCGGCGGCGACCTCGAGCGGCGCGTCGTGCGCGAGCAGCGAGCCGGGCTTGTCGACGCGCACGGTGGCGGAGGTGACCTTGCCGGCCATCAGCAGCGCCTGCGCCTGCCCGCGCGAGGCCGCGAGCCCGCGCAGGACGAGGAGGGCGTCGACCCGCTCGCGCCCCGGTTTGCGCGTCACGGCAGCACGATCCCGTCGTGGAGCGCGCGCGCGACGACCGCGAGCCCGTCGCCGATGCGCGGACCGGGGCGGAGCGCGGTCGCGCCGTCGAGGGTCCGCACGCGCCCCGCGCGCACCGCGCGCAGCTCGCGGAAGCCCGGCGCCGCGGCCAGGGCCGACACCCCGCCTCCGCCGTGCGCGGCCGCGGTCGCGTCGAGGATCACGTCCGGGTCGAGGGCGAGCACGCGCTCGAGGCCGAGCGTCGGATAGGCGCCGCCCGCGTCGACGACGTTCACGCCGCCCGCGAGGCGGACGAGCTCGTCGGGAAAGCTGCCGGGGCCGGCCGCCACGATCGGCCCGGCGTCGAACAGGAAGAGCGCGCGCACGGGCGGACGCGACGCGACGGCTGCGGCGATCGCCGCGCGCCGCGCGCGCAGGCCGTCGACGACGCGCGCGGCGTCGCCTGCGTGGCCGAGGCGCCGGCCGAGATCCTCGATCATCGCCTCGATCTGCGCCATCGACTCGGTCTCGGGGAACGTGGTCGCGATGCCGCGCGCGCGCAGGGTCTTGTCGAGCGCGGGGCCGGCCGGACCGCGGGCGCCGACGACGATCGTCGGCCGCAGCGCGACGATCGCCTCCACGCTCGGATCGGCGAAGCCGCCAACCGCCGGCAGGAGCGCGGCCTCGGGCGGATGGTCGCAGTAGCGCGATCGCCCGACCAGGAGGCCCCCCGCGCCGATCGCGAAGATCGCCTCGGTGGTGCTCGGCGAGAGCGACACGACGCGATCGGGCGCGGCCGCGTCGGGGCCCGCGCCGCGAGGCTCCGCGCACGCCGCGAGGCCCGCCGCAATCGCGATCAGCGCCGCCCGTCGCGACACGCCGGCAGCCGCGCCGACGCCGGCGAAGCCCCCGGGAAGACTCGTCCCGCCAGCCGGCGCGGCCGACCCCGCCTTGGACGGGCCGGTCACCGCCCGCGGAACGATCGCCGGCGCCGCGCGATCAGCGCGAGCGCCCCGACGGCGGCCCCGGCAAACCACGGATCGGGCTTGGTGGGATCGGCGCCAGGCCCGCGGACCGAGCAGTTGCTGACCTCGACCCACTCGGGCGCGGCCTTGGCCTTGGCCTTGTTGCCCGTCGCGGCCGCGCCGCCACCGCCGCCCGCGCCGTCGTCCACCGGAGGCGGCGGGATGGCGAGGCATGCCTTCTGATCGGCGTCGCACTGGAAGCCCTCGGGGCAGGGCGTCGCGTCGTTGCAGAGCCGCGTGCAGTACCCGCCCTGGTCGCCGCCGAGCACGCACTTCGACGCGGGGCAGTCCTTGTCGGAGGTGCACGCGGCGCCCGGCTGGCCCGCGTACGCCGGATCGGTCGGCCAGCCGCCTGCCCACGGGGGCGGATCGTAGCCGCCAGCCGCCGCGGCCTTGGCGCCGAGCTCCTTGATCCACTCCCCCCAGCCGTAGACCTGGGTGTAGATCGACATCGAGCAGTCCTGACCGCCGCGCGACGTGATGCCGACGACGCGCCCTTGCAGGTCGAACGCGGGGCCGCCCGAGTCGCCCTGGCACGTGCCCTCGTCGCCGACGAACTCGGTCTTCCGCAGGTACTTGGGGACGTAGTCCTTGCAGCCGTCGCCGACGCACTCGATGAAGAGGCCGTCGCGCCGCCGGCGGGTGCCCGCGCCGCTGCCCTTGCCGTCGGTCGCCCCGTAGCCGACCGCGTAGTACTCCTCCTTCGGAACGAGCGCGCCGTCGACGCGCGGGACGAGCGGCTTGGCCTCGACCGGCTCGATGGGCTTGGAGAGGATCAGGGCCGCGACGTCGTTGCCGCAGAACACGGCCGTGTCGCCGATGGGCGGGCTCTCGACCGACTTGACCCAGTGGTAGTCCTTGGGGTTGTTCGACAGCTCGCCCTTCGTCGTGACGAAGAACCCGGACGCCTTGTGGTTCGCGCCGAACTTCGTCACCTGGCACGAGACGCCGCCCTGCACCTCGTTCAGCACCGGCGCGACGCAGTGACGCGCGGTCAGCACGAGGTTCGGGGCGATGAGCGAGCCGGTGCACAGGCCCCCCGCCGTCTCGTCGTAGATACCGACGACGTTGACGTCGTCCGCATCGGCGTAGCCGCCCTTGATGGCTTCTTCCGCCGATCCGACCGGAGCCGACCCGGGCACGTCCGCGGGGCCGCAGCCGACCGCGACGAAGGAGAGGCTTGCGACGAAAGGAAGTGCGAGCGCGAGCGAGCGAGTCGACATCCGTGACCTCCACGCAAAGCGAGCGGCGGCGGCGACTGCACCGCGGCGCCTCGATTCTAAGGGCAACACGGCCTGCGAGCACGGCGGCTGGAGACGAAATGCGCATTCTGCGGGCCACGGAATCGTGCAGCGCAGCGGTCCGCGGGCGCACGAACTGCGGGTGCGGGCGCTCGGCTGCGGCGCCGACGAGGGCAAGGCGCGATGCGACGCTGAAGGATCGGGATGGCCGGATCGTGCGCCGGTGAAAGGTGAACGATCGCAAGCGACCGATCCGGACCCCGAGGTGGCGGCCGCCACCCTCCGCCACCGCGGCGCCACCCACGCGGACGCGGGATCGGTCGGCGTTTCCCCGGGTCCGCGCGCGGCGCACCCGTTGCGTAGAGGGCGCGCGTGGTGGACCCGATCCTCGTCCTCGCGCTCGGGCTCGCCGCCGGCGCGGCCGTCGCGATCGCTCCGTGGGCGGGCGCGCTCGCGGTGATCGCGTGCGCCCTCGTGGCGCGTCGGCGCGCCTCGCGCTTCGTGATCGCCCTCGGGCTCGCCGCCACGCTGATCGGCGCGCTGCGGGCTCGCGCCGCGATCACGCGGGCCGACGAGGCGCACGCGCGCGCCGTCCGCGAGCTCACGCCGCCCGCGCGCTGCGAGGGCGTGGCGCGCGTCGTCGGCTCCCCGGTCGTCTCGGGGGCCGCGATCGCCGCCGGCGGCGACCCGACCGCGCGCGTCGACGTCGACCTCGAGGACGCGCGGTGCGACGGGCGCGCCCTCGTCGGACCACTTCGAGCGCGCGTGTACGGGGCGGACGCGGCGCTCGCGCGCGGCGACACGATCGAGATCGTCGCCGACCTCGCGCCCGTGCACCTGTTCCTGAACGAGGGCGCGAGCGGCGCGCTCCGATCGATCGCGCGATCGGGCGTCGCGGCGAGCGGCGGCGTGGTCGACGCCCGGCTGCGATCGCGCGGGGCGTCGCTGGCGAGCGCGATCGACCGCGCCCGCGCGCACGTGCGCCGGCGCATCACGGCGACGTTCGACGCGGACGCCGCGCCCATGGCGCGCGCGCTCGTGCTCGGCGAGGCCGACCTCGCGGCCGAGGACGACGAGGCCTTCCGCGCGAGCGGGCTCGCCCACCTGCTCGCGGTCTCGGGCACGCACCTCGTGATCGCCGTCGCCGGCCTCGCCGCGGCGATCGGCGCGATCCTCGTGCGGGTCGAGGCCCTCGCGGCGCGCGTCGATCCGGGCCGCGTCGCGGCCGCGATCGCGATCCCGGCCGCGTGGGCGTACGCCGACTTCGCCGGGGGCAGCGGCTCGGCCCTGCGCGCCGCGGCCATGATGAGCGCGGCGCTGCTCGCGCGGGCGATCGGCCGGCGGAGCACCGGGCCGCGGGCGTTCGCGTGCGCGATCGGGGGCGCGGCGCTCGCCGACCCGCTGCTCGCCGCGGACGCATCGTTCGCGCTGTCGGCGGGCGCGACGGCCGGGCTTCTCGCGATCGGCGGCCCGCTCGCCGATCGCCTCGGTCGCGGCCCCGGGCCGCTCCGCGCGCTCGGGCGCGCGTCGGCGACCACGCTCGCGGCGAGCCTCGGCTGCGCGCCGCTGCTCGGCTTGACCGCGCCCACGCTGCCCGCGCTCGGCGTCGCGGCGAACCTCGTCGCAGCGCCGATCGGCGAGCTGTTCGCGCTGCCGATCTGCCTCGCGCACGCGGTGGCGTCGATCGCGCCGCCGGTCGAGCGAGGGCTCGCCCTGCTCGGATCGGGCGCCCTGCTCGCCGTGCGCGCCGTGGCGCGGGCGACCACCGCGACCGGCACCGCGCTGGCCGTGCCGCGCCCGACCCCGTGGCAGCTCGGCGCGATCGCGGTCGCGGCCGTCGCGATCGCCGTCGCGCCCGATCGGCGCCGCCGCCTCGCCGCGATCGCGGCCTCGATCGCGGCGCTGCTCGCGCTCGAGATCGGGGCGATCCGCGCGGGCGCGCCGCGGGGCGAGCTCCGCATCACCGCGATCGACGTCGGCCAGGGCGACGCGACGCTCGTGGATCTGCCCGACGGGCGCGCGATGCTCATCGACGGCGGCGGCTTCGTCGGCAGCCCCGTCGACCCGGGCACCCGCGTGATCCTGCCGCTCCTGCGCGCCCGCCGCCGAACGCGCCTCGACGTCGTCGTGCTCACGCACCCGCACCCGGACCACTTCGGCGGCCTCGCGACGGCCTTGCCACACCTCGAGGTCGGCGAGCTCTGGGACAGCGGGCAAGGTGAGGACGAGGGCGCGGGCGCGACCTACGCGGGCCTGATCGCGGGCCTGCGCGCGCGCGGCGTGCCCGTGAAGAGGCCCGCCGATCTCTGCGGCCCCGCGCGGTCGATCGGCGGCGCGCAGGTCGAGGTGATCGCCCCCTGCCCGCGCCCCGAGCCGGGCACCAGCGCGAACGACGGGTCGATCGTTTTGCGCCTGTCCTTCGGGCGACACGCGGCGCTGCTCGTGGGCGACGCCGAGCACGCGGCCGAGGCGCACCTGATCGCGAGCGGGCGCGATCTGCGCGCGGACGTGATCAAGGTCGGCCACCACGGCAGCCGCACCTCGACCGGGGACGCCTTCTTGCGCGCCGTTTCGCCGGCGCTGGCGACGATCTCGTCGGGCGTGCGCAACCGCTTCGGCCACCCGACCCGCGAGGTCCTCGCCCGCCTCGCCGCGCGCGGCGTCGCGACCCTGCGCACCGATCGCGGCGGCGAGATCCTGTGGTCGACCGACGGCGATCGCGCGCGCGTGGAGCGACCGGAGGCGCCGTGATCGCCCCGATCGCCTTGCGTAGCCGCGCCTCCTCTGGGAGGCTCCGCCGATGGCGCGCGGCGGCTATCACACGACCTTGCGCGAACGGCTCGCGCGCGAGGTGGGCCGCATCGAGAAGCACGCGGCGTTTGCGGTCGCCCACGCCTACCCGTCGCCCTACCGCGTCGGGATGAGCTCGCTCGGCTTCCTGCAGATCTACAAGATGCTCCAGGCCGAGCCCGATCTCGCCTGCGAGCGCGCCTTCCTGCCGGACGACGACGACCCGCCGGGCACGCAACCGCTCACCTACGAGAGCCAGCGGCCGCTCAGCGATTTCCCCGTGATCGCGCTCTCCGTCGCCTACGAGCTCGAGCTCGCCGGCGTGGTGCGCCTGCTCGACGCGGCCTCGGTGCCCGCGCTGCGCGAGGACCGGGACCTCCGCCACCCGATCGTCGTCGCCGGCGGCCCGCTCACGTTCTCGAACCCGCTGCCGCTCGTCCCCTTCGCCGACGTCATCGTCGTCGGCGAGGCCGACACCCTCGCCGTGGACGTGATGCGCGCCCTGCGCGACGCCGCCTCGCGCGAGGACGCGCTCGACCGCGTCGCCCGCCTGCCGCACGTGCTCGTGCCGGCGCGACACGCCGACCGCGGCGACCGCTGGCTGCCCGAGGTCGCGATGTGCGACGACGCGATCCTGCCCGCCTGGGCGCCGATCCGCACGCCCGACACCGAGCTCTCGAACATGTTCCTCATCGAGACCGAGCGGGGCTGCTCGCGCGGCTGCACCTACTGCGTGATGCGCCGGTCGACCAACGGCGGCATGCGCATCGTGCCCGCCGAGCGCGTGCTCGAGCTCGTCCCCGCGGACGCGCGCCGCGTCGGCCTCGTGGGCGCCGCCGTCAGCGACCACCCGAAGATCGTGCACCTCGTCCGCACGCTCGCCGAGCGCGGCTGCGAGGTCGGACTGTCGAGCCTCCGCCCCGACCGGCTGACCGACGACTTCGTCGCGGCGCTCAAGCTCGCCGGCTACAAGACGCTCACCACCGCGATGGACGGCACGAGCGAGCGCATGCGCGAGTCGCTCGAGCGGCGCAGCCCGGTCAAGCGCCTCGAGCGCGCGGCCGAGCTCGCGCGCGCGCACGGCATGCACCGCCTCAAGCTCTACCTGATGGTCGGCGTGCCCGGCGAGACCGACGCCGACGTCGACGAGTGCGCCGCGTTCGTCACCGAGCTCTCGCGCATCGTCCCGGTCGTGCTCGGCATCGCGCCCTTCTGCCCGAAGCGCAACACGCCGCTCGCCGACGAGCCCTTCGCCGGCATCGACGTCGTCAACAGTCGCCTCGATCGCCTCCGCAAGAAGCTCCGCGGGCGCGCCGAGGTCCGCGCGACGAGCGCGCGCTGGGCGTGGGTCGAGGCCGTGCTCGCGCAGGGCGGCGCCGCCGAGGGCCGCGCGGTGCTCGACGCCGTCCGCGCCGGGGGATCGTTCTCGGCCTGGCGCAAGGCGTTCCTCGCGATCCCGGGCGGCCTGCGCCTCGACGACGCGCGCGGCCGCGCCGAGGCGCTCCGCGAAGGCGCCGACGCGGCCCCGCGCCGGCGGGCGCTCCCGATCGTCGACGCAGAGGCGCCCGCGCCCACCGAAGGCGAGGCGTGAGCCTCCCGCGCGTCACGCTCTTCACGCGCGACCGGTGCTGCCTCTGCCACGACGCGCGGCTCGCCCTCGATCGCGCGCGCGCGGCCAGCCCGTTCGACCTCGCCATCGTGGACCTCGACCGCGACGCCCCCGCGGAGAAGCTCGCCGCCTATGACGCCGAGGTCCCGGTCGTCGAGCTCGAGGGCCGCAAGGTCATGAAGTATCGCGTCGACGAGGCCCGGCTCCTCCGGCTGCTCGGTCTCACCGCGCCCCCGCGCCGTGACGACGGATCGCCGCCGCCGGCCTCCACGGGCTGAAACGCCGGTCGCGTAGCGGCACCGGGAGAGCTGCGCTATACGAGCCCGCGGTGAAGACAGCGACCCTCGCGCAAGTGTCCTTCATCGCGCTCGCCGCGGTGGCCGTGTACTCGTTCGTCGGCGCCGTGCGCAACGACGAGCGCCGCACGGCGTGCACCTCGCTCTGCGCGATCAACCCGGCGTACGCCGGCCGCAACCGGCGGGCCCCGGACTTCGAGCTCAACGACCTCGACGGCAAGCCGGTCAAGCTCTCGCAGTTTCGCGGCAAGACCGTCTTCCTGAACTTCTGGACGAAGACCTGCCGCCCCTGCCTCGAGGAGATGGCCTCGCTGGCCGAGCTCGCGAAGATCGGCAAGGATCGGGGCGATTTCGTCGTCGTGACGGTGTCGACCGACGAGACGGGCCAGGACGCGCGCGACACGCTGAACACGGTGCTCAACGGGGACGTGCCCTTCGTCGCGCTCGTCGATCCCGACGCCAAGATCGTGCACGACGTCTTCGGCACGCGCCTCTTCCCCGAGACGTGGGTCATCGACCCCGGCGGCACCATCCGCGCGCGCTACGACGGTGGCCGCAACTGGTCCGACGCGCTCGCCGTCGACTTCGCCGCGATGGTCGCCCGCCCCGCCGGCTGCCCGGTCGAGTTCTGGAAGGGCGCGCCCAAGGGCGATTTCGGCGACCTCTGCCGCGGCGGCGACGAGGGCTGACGGCTCAGCGCTTGCGGCGGCCGATCGCGGCCCCCGCAGCGGCGAGCACCGCCCACCCGGCCTTCGCGGCCACCTGCACGACGCCGTTCAGGCGCTCGGGCACGAGGTGGCCGCGAGCTCGTCCATCGAGCACGGCGCGTCGGCGAGGTAGAGCGCGGCCACGACCTGCCCCCCGAGGCGCGTGATGCCCGGGAACGACGCCGCGACCTCCGCGCCGACGCCGTCGAGCAGCGCACGCCGCGCGGCGCCGACGCGGTCGTCGGCCCGCGGGGCGCGCGGAGGATCCGTCACCCGAGCTCGCACGCTCGGACGGCTAGTTCGTGTTCAGCTCGACGCGCAGGAGCTTGCGGCCGATGAAGACGTAGTCGCCGTGGGTGAGGTCGCGCTCGCCCTTGATGCGGACGTACGTCCCGTTGCGGCTGTTCATGTCGGTCAGGGTGAACTTGCCGCCGTGCTCCTCGAGCCGGCAGTGCGATCCGGACATGTAGAGGTCCATCGGGAAGTTCAGGTCGCCGCCCTCGCGCCCGACCTGCAGCGTGGTGCTGCGCGCGCAGACCGTCATGCCGTAGCCGCCGCCCTGCAGGATCTGCGAGAGGCGG
Organism: uncultured delta proteobacterium; assembly: GCA_903906315.1. Classification (GTDB taxonomy): domain Bacteria; phylum Myxococcota_A; class Polyangia; order Polyangiales; family Polyangiaceae; genus CAIVJW01. The sequence goes on from CAIVJW010000108.1 coordinate 15,909, forward strand.
AACGGGCTCGGGTGCTTCGGCGACGAGTAGAAGTACGTGCCGTCGGCCTCCTGACCGTCGGACGCGCGCGGCGTCGCCTCGAGCCGGAAGACCTGCTCGCCCGCGAGGAACGTGTCGCCCGCCGCGATGTCGACCGTGCCGCGCACCCGCACGTAGACGCCGTTGAGCGACCCCTCGTCACGCACGACGAGCTTGCCGTCTCGGTAGAAGAAGTTCGCGTGCTTCGGCGAGACGAACGGGTCGTCCGGGAAGACGAGCTGGCCGTTGCGCCCGACGATGTGCTGCTCGGCCTTCAGGTGGAAGCTCAGCCCGTCCATGCCCTCGCCCCGGATGAGGATGAGCTTGGCCTTCGCCGGGTTCTGCATGTCGCCGAAGAACAGCGTCTGCGCGTTCAAGATTTCGGGCGGGACCGCCGTCCCGCAGCGGCCGCAGAACTTGTGGCCCATGGGGACCCCGCTCGAGCACGAACGGCAGACGTAGTTACGGGCTTGCTCCATGAGCTGCTCCTGCGACAGGTGGGCGAAGTCTAGCTTCGATGCGGTTGCGTGGTCCTGGCGCGCGGGCTCGCGGCCTGGGTGGTCGACGGCGGGGAAGCCGGGCTGCGAACCGCGCATCGACAGCGAGCCGAGCGCGAACGCGCCGGACGCGGACTTGACCGGCGGGCGGGCGCCCGTCGGGATGCGTGGGGCCGCGAGCGCGAGCTCGTTCGAGCACACGGCGCACCGGCTCGCCCCGAGGGGCGCCCAGGCATCGCAGTGCCCGCAAACGACTCCAATTTCGTGGTCCTCGGTCCCCAAGGGCGCGCCTCGATCCCCGAATGTTTCTAGACGCCTGGAACCATCGTGGTCAAGCGACCGGGGCGAAGCCGGGCCCTTCGTCCCGCCGTGCTGACCGTCCGATCAGCGGCGCCGAGCCTCGAACGGGCGGGCCCGCTCCGCCGTCGCCTGTTCAGTGGATCACCGTCAGCCGGGCCTTGTCGTCGCCCCAGCCGCCCTTGCCGGTCACGCGAAACACGATGCGCTCCTTGCAGCTGGCGGCGGGAAGCGTGCCGAAATCGCGCGAGTCGTCGTGGTAGGTCCGGTCGTCGCTGACGAGGAAGACCTGGCCGATCCCGACGTCCTTGCGGGTCGAGGTCGGCTGGGCGTCGGTCTGGGAGAAGGCTCGGTAGTGCCACCCGCCGCCCATCTTCACGATGTCGCAGGTGACGTCCATCTCCGATCCCGTCGTCGGGTGGTAGACCTTGTGCGTCGGCTCGGCGCAGACGCTCTCGTTTTCGTAGCGCTGGCCGTTGACGGACAGGAACCGCCCGCTCACCTCGACCACGTCGCGCTCGACGCCGGCGATGCGGCCGACCACGAACTTGGTCGGCTCCTCCGGATCGGTGCAGCGCACGAGGTCGCCGAAGCCGGGGGTGCCGCGGGTGAACACGAGGACCGTGTCGCCCTCGTCGAGCGTCGGCGCGACCGACGCCGCGAGGCGCGGGTCGCTCGGCACCTTCCACGACCGGAACGCGACGAGCCGGGCGATCCCGCCGACCACCAGCGCGATGCCGACGACCCACACGAGTCCCCGAATGAGCTTCTCCATTTCGGAGTGCAGACTACAGAAATGCGAGGGGCCGGGCCACTGACCGGCGCGACTCCCATTCACTCGCAGCCGCCGTAGGGCGGCACCTCGCTCGGGCTCGCCCCGTCGGCGATCTCGCGGGCGGCCCAGAGCAGCCCCTTCCAGGCGTCGACGCGCGTGTAGACCGCGGGGCCGGTCGTGCGGTCGTCGCCGTCCATCACGGCGGCCGAGACGACGCCCACGATCTCGGAGCAGGCGTCGGCGGCGCTGGGACTGACGCACACGGGCCCGCCGGAGTCACCCGGGCAAACGGACGCGCGAGCGCCGAACTGGCCGGCCCGGACCGAGTCGACGAGCCCGCCCTCGCGCGCCACGCGACGCACGGCGTCGTGGGAGGCGGCGCAACGCCCGAACCCGACCGGGAAGACGTGCTCGCCGCGCTGCGGGGGCGCCTCGCGGAGCGTGATGGTGGGGATGCCGATGAGCTTGCGCGAGAGGACGAGGATCGCGATGTCGCCCTCGCCGGAGTGGTATCCGCAATCGGGCGCGACGACGGCGCGCACCTTGACCTCACCCCACGGCAGGTGGTCGCCGCCGAGCTCGATGCCGAGGTCGCGCGCGGGCAGGTTGCGGTGGAGCGGGCGCCCCTTCGCGTCGCGGGCGACGACGCAGTGGTGGGCCGTGAGCACGAGGTCCTCGGCCACGAGCGTGCCCGAGCACGTCACGTCCGAGACGATCCGCACGACCGCGTCGTTGGCCGTCGCGAGCGCGAACGGAGGCAGGAGCCGGAGCGGGCGGCCCTCGTCGTCGCTGCGCGCGGCGGGCACGGCGAGGATCGCGGGGCGCTGGGTCGGCTTCTCGCAACCGGCCGCCCCGAGCGCGCCGAGCAGCGCCACGGCGCCGATCGCGGCGGGCGGGAAGGAAGAGCGTCGCGGAGCGGCGGGGGGCGCGATGATTCCGGTTGGACGACGACCCTGCCGCGCGCTTGGGTGCGCGCGTTCGCTTTCTTCCCGCGGGCCGGAGGGGTCCGCCACCGGCGTCAGCGCATGGCCACGAGCCGCACCTCGCGGGTGCTTCGCTCGTAGGCGGCCCGGGTCGCGCGCGGGTCGGCCTGCGGGTCGTCGACGCCGGCCGCGACGACCTCCTCGAGGAACGCGAGCTGCCGCGCGGTGCGCGTGCCGACCCACGCGGGGCAGGCGGTGGCGGCGCAGGCGTCGTCGGCCTCGCGCGCGACGGCGAGGGCCTCGCGGGCGTGGCCCCGGTGGAAGAGCGTGCGCGCGCGGAGCAGGGCGACCTCGGGCCGGCCCTGCAGCTCGCGCGGGGCGCGGTCGATGACCGCCGTGGCGAGGCCGGGCTGATCGCGATCGAGGTAGGCGCTCGCGAGCGCGACGACGGCCGGCGCGGAGGGCGCCCCGGCCGCGCGGGCCTCGAGCCCGGCGAGGTCGGCGCCGTGATCGGCGGCGCCGAGGAGCGGCGTGGCACGCTGGTCGGTGCCGGAGACGAGCATCCAGGCCATCCCGGCGAGACAGAGACCGTTGGCGACGAGGATGCGGATCATGAGGGGAAGACCTCCTTGGGGCAGCTGACAAGGAGGTACGCGCGAAGTTCCCGAAAGCGTCTCCGGGCGCGCGAAGTTCGGTAGGACGATGTGGGACGGCTACCCTCGGCGGGACCGTCGCGGTCCTCAGTCCACGGGGAGCACGACCAGGTCGTCCTTGTGGACGACGACGTCCTCGCCCGGCTCGTCGCGCTTCTTCCGCGCGAGGCGGGCGGCATCGCTGGCCGACAGGCGCGCGAGCCCCCGCGCGAGCTCGACGCCCTCCGGGTCGACGATCGCGACGGCGTCGCCCGGGAGGAACGTGCCGCGCACGCCGAGCACGCCGACGGCGAGGACGCTGCGATCCCCACCCGCGATGGCCGCGGCCGCGCCGCGATCGACCAGCACGGCCCCGCGCGGCCGGAGCGTGTAGGCGATCCAGTGCTTGCGCGCGCTGATGCGCTGCGGGACGGCCGCGAACAGCGTGCCGACGTCCTCGCCGGCGCGGACGCGGCCGACGATGCCGGGCTCGCGCGCGGACGCGATGACGACGTTGGCGCCGGCCAGCGTGGCGCGCCGCGCCGCCTCGACCTTGCTGCTCATGCCGCCGGTGCCGACGCCCGAGGTGGAGTCCCCCGCGAGGTGCCGCGCCTCGCGGGCGACGCTCTTGATGAAGGGGACGCGCTTGCGATCGCCGTCGAGCAGGCCCTCGACGTCGGAGAGCAGGAGCAGCAGATCGGCCTCGCAGAGCGGGGTGACCATCGCGGCGAGCTGGTCGTTGTCGCCGAACTTGATCTCGTCGACCGCGACCGCGTCGTTCTCGTTGATGATCGGCACGGCGCCCGCCTCGAGCAGGGCAGCCAGCGCGTTGCGCGCGTTGTTCGTGCGCGCGCGGTCGGCGAGGTCGGCGTGCGTGAGGAGCACCTGCGCGACCGGGATCATGAGCTTGCCGAAGGCCTCCTCGTAGCGCTGCATGAGCACGCTCTGCCCGGCGGCGGCCGCGGCCTGCAGGCGCGCCATGTCCTTCGGGCGCGAGGGGAAGCCGAGCTTGCCGATGCCGAGCGCGATCGCGCCGCTCGACACGATCACGATCGATCGGCCGGCCTTGCCCCCGAGCAGCGCGTGCACCTCGGCGGCGAGGCGATCCCACGCATCGCCGGCGAGGCTCTTCGAGCCGATCTTGATGACGAGGCGGCGAGCGCGGCGCAGGCCCTCGCGCGCGACCCGCGCCTCCGCGTCCCGAGCGCGCGCGGCGGCGTCGGTCATCGCGCGTCCCCGGGCGCCGACGCGGCGACGTCGTCGAACGCGGCGTCGAGCCGGCGCACCAGGTAGCCCGGGAGCGCGGCGCCGGTGAGCAGCAGCGCGTCCGACCACCGGGTGAACTCGTCGCGCAGGTCCTCGACGCCGGCGGGGAGCGTCTCGGCCGCGGGGCGGAGCGAGGGCGAGAGCGCGCGGAGCAGGGCGCGGTTGATGAGATCGCGCACGCGGCGGGCCTCGTCGGCGTGCACGCGCACGGTGCCCGTGGGGCGCACCGTCGTCGCGTATCGATCGAGCAGGTGTCCGAGCGCGAACACCTCGACGGCGCGCGCGGCGGAGCCGAGGAGCGCGATCGGGCCGAGGCGGCCGACCAGCCGGCGGACGAGGAACTCGGCCCCGCGCCGCAGCATGGCGGCCGCCTTCGCGTCGAAGTCGGGCTGGGCGAGGATCTCGCGCGCGTCGGTCGTCAGGCTCAGGCCGTGACGCGCGAGCACGTCGTGCGCGATCGCCCCGCGCACGCGCGCGAGCAGCTTGTCCGGCACGATCGGCAGCGGCACCGCGGTCGCGGCGGCGGCGAGGGCGGTGAGCAACGCGAGGCGCCCGGCGGGCGGCGCGGCGGCGGAGTCGATCGCGACGGCAGACGGCGCGGAAACGGCGGGCGCGGAGGAGGACATCGTGAGATCGCTAGTAGCACAAGGCCGCGCTACCGGATCTTGTCGATGCGCTCGATCCCCTTGCGCGACACGACGACGCGGATGCGGTGCCAGGGGCTGTCGGCGTCGCCCGGTCGCAGCCGATAGACGACGTTGATGTTGTAGACCCGCCGCGCCTTCGCCGAGTAGACGCGAGCGTCCTCGGGGTCGGCGAAGACGATCTTCCGGTTCGGGTCGTCGGTGTGCGAGAGCCACCGCGTGAGGTTCAGGCGGAAGATCTCGGTGAGCATCGAGAAATCGACCGCGTCGGCGCCCCGGCTCACGCCCGCCACGGCGACCGTCTTCTGGTGCCACAGCACGTGCTCGGGGCGCGCGTGCTCCTCCAGCGTGTGCTCGCGCGTCATGCGCCGCGTCGCCAGCACCTCGGCCGGCAGCGTCTTCCACGCGACGAAGCCGGCGCGCTCCTTCACCCGCCCGACCCGCACGCCGCGCTCGTCGCGGATGAGCCACTTCCGGTCGGGGAAGTTCCTGGCGATGAAGGAGGCGAAGACGCTCTGGAGCAGGGCCTTCATGCGGTCCTTCACCGCGTAGGCGATCACGATCGGCACCGCGTAGCGCAGCACGAAGCCGCTCGAGGGCGAGGCCCCGACGCTGGCCGCGAGCGCGAACGCCATCGCGACGGCCGCCGCGAGCGCGTAGAGCGTGTGGACGACCCACGCGGCCGCCTGGTGCACCTCGAGCGAGAGCCACAGCACCGACGCCGTGAAGCGCTTGAGCACGTGCCGGCGGAACTCGAAGTGCTCGATCGCCTGGTCGGACGCGTCGGCCGATCCGACCGTGTCGAGGCCCTGATCGCGCCGGTGGCGGGCCTCGGCCACGGCGAACGCGGCGAGCTCCCCGGCGACGTCGGAGAGCGATCCGAGCCCGTCGGATCGGCCGCCGAGCGCGACGCCGAGCGACGCGCAGAAGGTCTCGAGGACGAGCGAGACGTCCTCGTCGGCCCAGCGCGCGGCCGTGCGGACCTCGTCGGAGAGGCCGAGCGCGCCCGTCTCGACGAGCAGCGCGCGCAGGCTGCCGGAGACGGCCGAGCAGGCCGCGACGAAGGACGCCGCCTCGTCACGGTCGCGGGCCGATCCGCGCTCCACCTCGCGCATCGCCGCGAGCCCCGACGCGCGCACGAGGCAGCAGAACAGGCGCAGCCGGCGCATGGCCGCGGCGCCCTCGTGGCTGCCGTCCGCGTGGCCGTCGGCCGCGAGGATCGCCGCGGCGGCGCGCGCGAGCGCCGACCCCGGCTCGCGCGACGCGAGCTGAAAGAAGGGCACCGCGGGCACGGCGTAGCGCACGTACGACCAGAGGTCGTCGTAGATGGCCTTCTTGTCGTAGCTCGACGGGTCGAGCCGGAAGCTCTCCGGCACGAAGAAGAACGCCTCCCAGGTGTGCGTGCTCGACTCGGCGAGCAGCGGGTAGTCGATGGCGAACTCGACGTGCGTGCGGTCGTGCACGCGCCACTCGACCGGCGCATCGAGCTGCGCTTTCTGGGGCGGACGCCGCGAGAGGTCCCCGAACAACGAGGCCCAGTCGGCGACGGCCGGCGCTTGCTCGGCCACGGCGCGAAGGCGCGCCTGCGGGCGGCGCTTGCCATGCCGCACGGGCACGCTGCGGTCGCCGGGGGGTCGCGACGCGAACGACAAGCCCGCAACTATGTGACGATCGCGTGAAAACGCAATGGGTTCGGTGACTTTCCGGGGGACCGGGGCCCCGCCGCCGGGGCGCGCCCCGAGCCTCCTCAGGCGGCGGCCTTTGAGCTAGGGTTCGCGCCGCAACCGCCCCCCCAACGAGAGGATCTCGCCGTGCTCGAAGCCTATCGTCAGCATGCCGCGGAGCGCGCCGCGCTCGGCATCCCGGCCCTCCCCCTCAGCGCCGCGCAGGTGACGGATCTCGTCGCGCTGCTCGCGAGCCCGCCGAAGGGCGAAGAGGCCTTCCTCGTCGACCTGATCACGCACCGCGTCCCGGCCGGCGTCGACGACGCCGCCAAGGTGAAGGCCGCGTTCCTGGCGCGCGTGGCGAAGGGCGAGGAGGCGTGCGCGCTCGTCTCGCGCGCGAGGGCGACCGAGCTGCTCGGCACGATGCTCGGCGGCTACAACGTGCAGCCCCTCATCGATCTGCTCGACGACGCCGAGGTGGGCGGCCTCGCGGGCAAGGCGCTCGAGACGACGCTGCTCATGTTCGACTTCTTCCACGACGTCGCGGCGAAGGCGAAGGCCGGCAACGCGAACGCGAAGAAGGTGCTGCAGAGCTGGGCGGACGCGACGTGGTTCACGTCGAAGCCCGAGCTGCCGAAGAAGATCACGGTGACCGTGTTCAAGGTCTCCGGCGAGACGAACACCGACGACCTGTCGCCCGCGCCCGACGCATGGAGCCGCCCCGACATCCCGCTGCACGGCCTCGCGATGCTGAAGAACGCGCGCGAGGGCATCGTGCCCGACGCGCCCGGCTCGAAGGGCCCGATGGCGCTCATCGAGGAGCTGAAGAAGAAGGGCCACCCGGTCGCCTACGTCGGCGACGTGGTCGGCACCGGATCGTCGCGCAAGTCGGCGACGAACTCGGTCCTCTGGTGGACGGGCGACGACATCCCGTTCGTGCCGAACAAGCGCTTCGGCGGCTTCTGCCTCGGCGCGAAGATCGCGCCGATCTTCTTCAACACGCAGGAGGACGCGGGCGCGTTCCCGCTCGAGTGCGACGTCTCCAAGATGGAGATGGGCGACGTCCTCGACCTCTTTCCGTACGAGGGCAGGATCGAGAAGGGCGGCGCCGTCATCGCGACGTTCACCTACAAGAGCGAGGTCCTGCTCGACGAGGTGCGCGCCGGCGGCCGCATCCCGCTCATCATCGGCCGCGGCCTGACGACGCGGGCGCGCGAGGCGCTCGGCCTGCCGGCGTCGACGGTCTTCCGCCTGCCGCAGCCGCCGAAGGACTCGGGCAAGGGCTACTCGCTCGGACAGAAGATGGTCGGGCGCGCGTGCGGGCTGCCCGAGGGCAAGGGCATGCGGCCGGGCACCTACTGCGAGCCGCGCATGACGACGGTCGGGTCGCAGGACACGACCGGGCCGATGACCCGCGACGAGCTGAAGGACCTCGCCTGCCTCGGCTTCTCGGCCGACCTGGTGATGCAGTCCTTCTGCCACACGGCCGCGTACCCGAAGCCGGTCGACGTGAAGACGCACCGCGAGCTGCCGAGGTTCATCACGACGCGCGCGGGCGTCTCGCTGCGGCCGGGCGACGGCGTCATCCACTCGTGGCTCAATCGCCTGCTCCTGCCGGACACGGTCGGCACGGGCGGCGACTCGCACACGCGCTTCCCGATCGGCATCTCGTTCCCCGCGGGATCCGGCCTCGTCGCGTTCGCGGCGGCCACGGGCGTCATGCCGCTCGACATGCCCGAGAGCGTGCTCGTGCGCTTCAAGGGCACGATGGCGCCGGGCGTCACGCTGCGCGATCTCGTCAATGCCATTCCGCTCCACGCGATCAAGGCGGGGCTGCTCACGGTCGAGAAGAAGGGCAAAAAGAACGTCTTTTCGGGCCGGATCCTCGAGATCGAGGGCCTGCCGGACCTGAAGGTCGAGCAGGCGTTCGAGCTGAGCGACGCATCGGCCGAGCGATCCGCGGCGGCGTGCACCGTGCGCCTCAACAAGGAGCCGATCGTCGAGTACATGCGATCGAACGTCGTGCTCATGAAGTGGATGATCGCGAGCGGCTACGACGACAAGCGCACGCTCGAGCGGCGCATCCTGGCGATGGAGGCCTGGATGGCGAAGCCGGAGCTGCTCGCTCCCGACGCGGACGCCGAGTACGCGGCGGTGATCGACATCGATCTGGCCGACATCAAGGAGCCGATCGTCGCCTGCCCGAACGACCCCGACGACGTGAAGCCGCTCAGCGCCGTCGCGGGCACGAAGATCGACGAGGTCTTCATCGGCTCGTGCATGACGAACATCGGCCACTTCCGCGCGGCCGGGAAGGTGCTCGACGGCACGAGCGACCTCCCGACGCGCCTGTGGATCGCGCCGCCCACGAAGATGGACGCGATGATCCTGAACGAGGAGGGCTATTACTCGGTGCTCGGCAAGTCCGGCGCTCGCATGGAGATGCCCGGCTGCTCGCTCTGCATGGGCAACCAGGCGCAGATCCGCAAGGGGTCGACGGCGATGTCGACCTCGACGCGCAACTTCCCGAACCGCCTCGGCATCGACACGTTCGTCTACCTCGGATCGGCCGAGCTCGCCGCCGTGTGCGCGCTGCTCGGTCGCATCCCGACGGTCGCGGAGTACCTCGCGCAGGTGAAGGGCCTCGAGGCGAAGAGCGGCGAGGTGTACCGGTACCTGAACTTCGACCGGATCGCGGCCTTCGCCGACGTGGCGAAGGGCGTCACGGTGGCGTGACCCGAGGCGACGGCCATTGAAGCGAGCCGGCGGCCTCGCGGGGTGACCCGCGGGGCCGTCGTGCTTTCGAGGCGGGGCGGGTGGCCAGAGCGGCAGTGCCGCCTCGCGACCCGCGTCCCGGCGGCGCCGCGCGGCCGCGCCGTCACGCTCACGAGAGAGGTCGCCCCCGCGCGTCGGTGTCGCCGAGGCCGGCGACGATCGCGCCCGCGCCGAGCCCGCGGCACGTCGGCGCGCGGGCGGGCGGCGGTCAGCAGGACGACGTTCCGGCCGACGGGCGCGGCCCTCCGGGGTCGGTGGGCGAGGGGGTCGCGAACGCCGAGCTTCCCGGGCGCCGCGAGCGCCACACCGCACGTGGGCTTGCGCGCCCGAGCTGACGAGTGACCTTCAGAGCGCTGCCGGAGGCGCGCGCCACGCGAGGGTCTGCACGATGCTGTCGAAGGTCTCGTCGCAGGCGGCTGACTCCGCGATCGGGGCGGAGACCGCGAAGATCATCACCTGCCCCTCCACCGCGACGTGAGCCTGGCGCTGGCAGAACGTCGCGCCGCCGTGCCGCCAGCGCGTCCGGAGGAGAACGCCCGGGAGGCCGCCGACGGCGGCGGCGACGTCGTCGACCACGGCAAACGCGGCGAGCCGCGTCTCGTTCACGGCGACGTGCTCGTCGACGAGCTCCCGAAGGCTCTTGGCGCCCTCGATCGGGCGGCGGTGCACGAACACCGCGAGGGTCTGGCCGGACGTCAGCTTGGACTCGAGAGCGTGAACGGTCTTGTCCACGAAGGGTCTCTCGGTCAGGCCGAACGCGGCCTCGTTCACGTAGTAGCTCGCCATGGATCTTCCAACGACCTTCCCTCGAGATTCGCGCAAACGCCCCCGTGGGACGCAGACCCCGGCGGCCGGGCGGCCGAGCTCAGGCGCCTCGCCACGCGATCGTCTGCACCACGCGGTCGAACGTCTCGTCGCAGGCCGCGCGGTCGGCGTAGGGCGCAGTGACGGCGAGGGCCACCCAGGTCCCGTCGAGGGCCACGTGGGCCTGAACCTGATAGTGCGCCACGTCGCCGCTGCGCCAGCGCGCGCGAAGCAGGATGGCCGGCGCCCCGGACACCGTGGCCTCGGTCTCGGCGAGGACGGCGAAGCTCGTCACCTTCGCCGTGCTGGCGGCCACCTCCTCGCCCACCACCTGCCGCAGCGTCTTGCCCTCCTCGAGCGGCACGCGCCGGAGGATGATCGCAAGCGGGTCGTCACCCTGGAGCGGCGACTCGAGCCGATGGATGGTGCGATCGACGAAGCCCCTCTCCGGGAGCACGAACATGGCCTCGTTGACGTAGTAGGTCGGCATGCGGGGTCGAGCGTAGGGGCGTTCGTCGGACGGGTCGACAGCGAGCCGTCAGCGGGGTCGAGCCCGGTACCACGGAGTCGCCATCAGGAGGCCTTCATGCAGGGATCATCTTCGCCCTCGCGTCGAGGAACTCGATGGCGCGGTCCAGGCTGCCGTCCTCGCCGTAGTTGGTGTGCGGCGTCTGGTTGGCGCCGAAGAACCCGAGGGTGTTGATCAGGCCCTCGATGATGGCGATGAGGGTGGTAATCGGCATCGTGAGCAGCTCGCCGATCTCCGGGACGATGGTCGCCTGGCCGACGAACTTCTCCATCATGAGGTTGTAGATCGAGGTCTCCGCCTGACCCGGAGGCGCCTCGTTCGACCAGGGGTCCGCGCCCACCGGGCACGCGGCGTACATGTCGCCGTCGTGGGCGAAGTCCATCATCCACGGCGGGGTCTGCCACGGCGTCAGGTCGTCCGGCCCCGCGATCCCGCCGGTGATGTAGCCGTCGACGGCGACCGGCAGACCGATCGGGACGATCCCGTTGCCGTTCGCGATCCCCGGGCAGCGCATGGGATTGCCGAAGGTGACGTGCGCGAAGATGTCCCCCAGGCGGCTGTGCAGGTCGCCGTTCGGGTTCAGGATGCGGTCGCGCCAGACCTGCGAGGTGACGATCGCCCCCTGGCTGTAGCCGACGAGGGCGAAGGTCCCGGGCGTTTCGCTGATGAGCCGGACCAGCTCCGCGATCCCCGCCTTGACCGACGTGCCCATCGGAAAGGTCGCGGCCGGGTAGTCCACGGGCTGCCAGGTATAGAGCCCTTGGTCCACGCCGCGCCCGCAGTCGGCCGGGAAGCCCTCGTTCCAGTAGGCGATCGTGCCGGCTACCGTGTAGATGGTGTGCTTGCCGGTGGGATTGTGCGACTTCGGCATCGCCATCTGGACGTTCTCGGGGTAGCCGTCGACGACGGGAGCCCCCGTCGAGGTCGACGACCCCACGCCCGCCAGCGGCATCGCGCCGGGGCCGACCAGGATGGTGGGATTCCCCGAGGTGATGGGCGACCCGTTGGAGGACGAGCCGACGGCGACCGCCAGCGAGCTCATGCCGGGGCCCATGTACACGCCGAAGTCGGACCCCGCGAGCGGGAAGCCCGCCGCCTGGTCGAGGCTGATGCCGGCGACCTGCGTGTAGGCGGGCTCGGTTGGGGCCTTCGTACCCGTCGGGGTGGGGGAGCCGGGGTCGGGGTCGGCGATGTAGTAGGTCGCCGGCGGGCCCACGTCGTTCTCCGACGCCATCACCTTGCCGAGGATCTGGCTGAAGGCGAAGCCCTCGACGAGCACGGGACCCGCGACCTTCTGGAGGTCGTCCATCATCTGGATGCCGTCCGTGATGATGTCCGTGAGGGTCGGCAGCTTCGGCATCGCAAAGGGTCCTGCAACAGGCGTTCCACGCGCGCCCCGGCGCGAGTCGGGCCGCGCGACGGCGGCAGCTCCGCGCGGTCAGGGGGTCACGTGAACCTTCGCCGAGAACAGCACCACGTTGTACGGATCCCACGTCGACACCAGGAATGGGAGGTCGAGATCACGCCCGCCGCCCGCCGCGTCCGTGACCTTCGCGGCGGGCAGCAAGTAGGCGCCGTAGAGGCCGGCCTTGTCGCAATGGAGGATCTGGTCGCCGGGGCACGTCGCGCCGCAGCAATGCTGCGCCCGGAACACCGGGTCGGCCAGGTCGATGAGCGTCACCGCCGCGCTCCACGGCCCCTCGGGCGCCGGCGAGACGCGCACCACGATGCGGTTGTCGACCACCGCCCCGCCCGCGTCGTGCGTCTCGCGCTGGTAGAGCGCGACGTAGAGGCCCGCGGCGTCGAGGTAAGACACGCTGATCTCGCCCACCCCTTCCGACTCGAAGAGAGGTGTCACCGCCTCGCGGTCGGCCTGCGAGAGGCTCGCCGCGTCGCCGTACGTCGCCGTCACCGGGTCGAAGATCGCCTGTCCGGTCCCCGTCTCGATCGCTCCTTCGTCGACCCGAGCGAGGTAGACGCCGCTCCGCCGGTAGTCGCCCGTGCCGAACAGGTAGACGGATCCGGCATGTCGGACGGGCGATATCTGGATGAAGTGCCCGCCGAGCGCGCCCCCGCCGAGGGCGTCGACGCCGCGCGCGATGGTGTAGTTCGGGAGGCCCCCGGGCGCGTCCCACCGCGCGAGGAAGCTCTTGGTGGCGCGCGTGCGCGGCGCGAGCTCGACGCGTCCCGCGTAGAACAGGAACACCTTTCCTCCCACGTCGACCCCGCCGGTCGGCACCTCGAAGGTGCCCGGCATGTTGCCGAACGGCCCGGCGGGCTGCGCGATGAAGTCACCGATGGCGGCGCCGGGGGGCGGCGCCATCCAGGCCCCCGCGAAGTCGCGCAGGATGGCCGGGTCGACGCCGTGCGCGACACTCGGGGTGTCCGGCGTGACCGAGAACTCGAGGCCACTGCACACCTTCGTGGGGTCGGTCGTCACGTCCGCGATCGGCAGATGCGCGACGCTATCGGGATCCTGACCCCAATCCCAGATGACCTTGTAGCCGACGGTGTCGCCGAAGAAGAGGTAGAGCGCGGCGCCGGAGACGACGGGGACTCCCAGGTCGCTCCCCTTCAGGTTGAAGCGCGTCTGGACGTGGTTCGACGTCGGATCCTCGAGGAAGGCGCCCGAGAGCAGCTTGCAGTGGAACGTCCTGTCCAAGAGCGCGGCGGTCGGGGCCTTCGCGCCGCCGGCCCCGCCCGCGCCGATCGTGGTGCTCGCGCCGCCCGATCCGCCCGAGCCGACCGTGGTGCTCGCGCCGCCGGCCCCGCCCGCGCCGACCGTGGTGCTCGCGCCGCCGGCCC
>CAIVJW010000109.1 GCA_903906315.1 uncultured delta proteobacterium
CCTCCGTGCCTCCGTGCCTCCGTGGTGGCTTTCTGCTCCGGTTGGCCCACGAGTCCCGCGCGAGGTTGCTGCAAGTCCTTTTCGGCGAGGGTCTTCCTAGCGCCCGCGCCCTTCTCGCCCCTGCGTCACGCGGTTCGAGTACCCTTCGTTTCCGTCGGCATCGGCCTGGCTGGCGCTCGCCTCGACGCGCCCGCAGGCAGGGAGTGGGTCCATGATTGAGCTGTTCTCGAAGCCTGAGTTCCAGGTCACCGCGCTCGCGATCGTCGCGGCGGTCTTCCTGCTGACGGTCATCGGCGTCACGCTCGCGCGCTTCTACCGGCGCTGCGGCGCCGACGAGGCGCTCGTGCGCACGGGCGCCGGCGGCAACAAGGTGGTCATCGGCGGCGGCATCACCGTCTACCCGATCCTCCACCAGCTGCTGCGCGTGTCGCTGCGGTCGATCAAGCTGTCGGTCGAGCGATCGGCGCGCAACGCGCTCGTCACCAAGGACAAGATCAAGGCCAACGTCACGACCGAGCTCTTCGTGAAGGTCGAGCCGCTCGAGAACGACGTCCTCGCGGCCGCCCGCTCGTTCGGCGAGCGCAACCTCGACGAGCACGCGATCGGCGACCTCATCGAGGGCAAGCTGACCGACGCCCTCCGCAGCGTCGCGGCGAACCAGACGTTCATGGATCTCCACGGCAAGCGCAAGGAGTTCGCCGAGCACATCCAGAGCGCGCTCAGCGAGGAGCTCAAGAAGAACGGCCTCACGCTCGAGAACGTGTCGATCACGGCGCTCGCGATGGTGCCGGTGAAGGACCTCGACCCGCACGACGTCTTCGACGCCGAGGGCCTGCGCGCCATCACCGAGAGCGTGCAGTCGAACGCCGAGAAGACCAACCAGATCCAGCGCGAGAAGGAGCTGGCGATCAAGATGCAGAACGTCCACGCGCGCCAGCAGGGGCTCGAGCTCGAGCAGCAGCAGGCGCGCTCCGAGGCCGACCAGGCGCGCAACGTGTCGGAGTACCAGGCGACGCAGCGCGCGGAGACGGCCAAGGCGGTCTACATCCAGGAGCAGTCGCAGCAGCTCGGCGCCTACGAGAAGCAGCGCGCGACCGAGACGGCGCGCATCGAGCAAGAGAAGATGATCGCGATCGCCGAGGCCGTGCGCGTGCAGGCCCAGCGCGAGGCGCAGATCAAGGGCGAGAAGGCCCAGCAGGCCGCCGAGATCGCCAAGCAGCGCGAGATCGAGGCGGCGCAGATCGAGAAAGAGAAGGCCGTGCAGGCGGCCGAGATCGACCGGCAAAAGGCCCTCGAGGCCGCAACGATCGAGAAGCAGAAGGTGGTCGAGTCGGCCGAGATCGCCAAGCAGCAAGCGGTCGAGACGGCCCGCATCGCCAAGCAGATCGCGATCACGCAGAGCGAGGAGCAGGCGTCGCGCGCCGGCGCGCTCAAGGCGCAGGCCGACGCCGAGCAGCAGCAGGCCATGCAGGGCATCGTGACGGTCGAGGCGACGGCCAAGGCGAACCGCGAGAAGGACATCGCGGTCATCAAGGCCGAGGAGGCCGCGCAGCAGTCGCGCATCGCCGCCGATCGCGACGCCTACAAGCTGAAGATCGAGGCCGAGACGCGCGCCTCCGCGGTCAAGGCGCAGGCGGACGGCGAGGCCGCGGCGAAGCGAGCACAGGCCGAGGGCGAGGTGTCGCGCGCCAAGGGCTTCGCGCAGGCGCAGCAGCTCGAGGCGGAGGCCCTGGCCAACGTGGTGCGCACGCAGGCGATCGCCGAGGCCGACCGGACGCGCATCTCGGCGGAGGCGCGCGCCGCGGCGGCCGCGCAGGAGGCGCTCGCGATCACCACGCTGGCCGAGGCGACGCAGAAGAAGGGCGAGGCCGAGGCGGCCGCGCGGCGCCGGCTCATCGACGCCGAGAACGAGATCGCGACGAAGTTCCTCTTCCGCGACATCACGCTCAAGGCGCTCGACGTGCTGCCCGACGTGACGCGCGAGCTCATGTCGCCCGCGAAGGCGATCAGCGAGATCAAGGTGCTCCAGGTGGGCGGCGGCGGGATCGGCGGCGGCGGCGGCGACGGCGGGCGCAACCCGTTCGGCGTGGCCTCGCCGGTGCTGAAGACCATCCTCGAGGCGGGCGCGGCGTACCCGCTGATGCGCGAGATGATGTCGTTCGCGCAGGTCGACGGCGACAAGCTCGCCGACAAGGCGCGCGCGTTCCTCGAGACGCTGCCCGCCGAGGTGCGCAGCGCCATCGACGGCGACCCCGAGGTCGCGGCGAAGATCGCCGACCTCGCGCGGCGCGTGGACGCGCGCCTCGACACCGACGGGCCGGTGACCGGCCGAGCGGGCTCGGCGGGCGCGACGCCGCCCGCGGAGTGAGGCGATGACGATCCCGGTCGTCCCGATCGCGGGCGCCTCTCGAGGGCGCCGTGACGTCGACACCGTGGCGCTCGGCGCCCTCGCGCAAATTGCGCTGGGCGCCCTGGGCCAGGGCGGGGCCGAGGCGTCCTACGGCGCGCTGAAGAAGGGCCTGCGCGACGTGGCCGCGCGCGACCCGATGGACGCGGTGCTCGGCACCGTGCTCGGCGGCGCATACCTGTTCTTCGTCGCGGAGAAGGGGAACAATCCCAAGGTCCAGACGTTCCTCGACGCGCTCGTGTTCATCACGACGTGCCTCTCGGTCGGCTACGACGACGTCTTCGCGCGCACGGAGGCGGGCAAGGCGATCGCGTCGTTCGTGATGACCTGCGGCCCCGCCCTGAGCGCGCGGATCCTCGATCCGCCCGCCGCCGAACGCGCGGCCGAGGAGGGCGCGCGCGCGGCGGAGGCGGCCGAGCTGCAGCGGCAGATCCTGGCGCGCCTCGACGCCATCCTCGCGACGCTCCAGCAGCCCGCGCCGGCGGCGAGCACCGACGCCGGAGAGCCCCGGCCGACGTGAAGGGGACCGGTCGGCGGGCCGCCGCCGACGCCTCTTCGGGCCAGCCTTTCGAGGCGCGCCGCGCGACACCTCTTCCGAGACCCGAAGACCGCGTTCGGGCTCGTGTCGCGCGCGCGCCGCGGGCCTCGAGATGGGGTATCGTCTCCGCACCGTGAGCTCCCCCGCTGCGCCCGCGATCGACGACGCGCGGCCGGTTCTCGACGTCCCCGACCTGTACGACAGCGCCGGGGAGAGCCGCGAGCTGGTCGAGGTCATCCTGAACGCATTCCGCAAGGGGGCGCCCGCGCAGCTCGAGGACCTGCGCGCCGCCGTCGAGCGGGCGGATCGCGCGAGCATCGCGAGCGCGACGCATCGGCTGCGGAGCGCGCTCGCGCAGGTGTGCGGCCCGGCGGCGACGGCCGCGTGCAGCGCGCTCGAAGGCGCCGCGCCGGCCGCCGATCCCGCGGAGCTCGCTCGCCTCTTCGCGACGCTCGACTCCGCGTTCGGCGCCCTCTCGCTCGCCATCACCGCGGAGCTCGCCAAGGCTCGGGGCTGAGCCTCATGGCGCTCCCGTGACGGCCGACCTCTCGAGCTCGCCGGCGAGCTCGTCGCCGCTCCTCGCTCGCCGGAGCGTCGCGACGACGCTCGCGCAGGTGCTGGTCGTCGCCGGGGCGTACTTCCTCGCGGCGCGCCTCGGGCTGCGCCTCGCGCTGCCGCCGGGGTACGCGTCGCCGATCTGGCCCGCAGCCGGCATCGCGCTCGGCGCGGTGCTCGTCGGCGGCCGCTGGATGACGGTCGGCGTCGCGATCGGATCGACGCTCGCCAACACCGTCCAGCCCTCGAGCGGGGGGTGGGAGCCTGCGGCGCTGGTCCTCGGGCTGGCAGCCGCACTGCAAGCGCTCGCGGGCGCGGTGCTCTTCCCGCCGCTCAGCGGCCCCGACCGCACACTCTCCACGCTCCGCGGCGTCGCCGGCTTCTTCGCCGCAGCCCTCGCCGCGAGCGTGCTCGCGCCCAGCCTCGGCGTGCTCACCCTCTGGGCCGCCGGGCGCGTGCCGACCGCCGCGGTCGCCACCAACTTCGTCGCCTGGTGGGTCGGCGATCTGGTCGGCGCGCTCCTCTTCGCCCCGCTCGTGCTGCTCTTGGTCGGACGGCCCGCCTCCGCGTTCCGCCCGCGGCGCGTGGCCGCCGGGCTCCCGATCCTCGGGACGTTCGCCGTGTGCCTGCTGCTGCTCGCGTTCACGAGCCGCACCGAGCAGAGGCTCACGCGCGCCGAGATCACACGCCTCGCCGACGCGGCCGCCGTGCAGCTCGAAGCGATCCTCGCCCGGCACACGGTGGCCTTGCACGCGCTCCGCGGCAGCACGGGCCCCGAGGTCGATCCGGTCGCCTTCGACCGCATGGCGAGCGCGCTCGTCGCGGAGATCCCCGGCCTGCGCGCGCTCGAGTGGGCGCCGCGCGTCCCCGGCGACGCCGTGGCCGCGTTCGAGCAGCGCGCCTCCTCCGCGGTCGGGCGCGAGGTGCGCGTGCGCGAGCGCGTCGCGGACGGCGTCATGCGACCCGTCACGCCCCGCGCCGATCACTGGCCCGTGCTGCTCATCACGCCGATCTCGGGCAACGAGCGCGCGCTCGGCTTCGACCTCGGCTCCGAATCCATGCGGCGGGCAGCCATCGACAAGACGCGGCAGACGGGCGACCTCGCGGCGACCGACGTGGTCAATCTCGTTCAGGACGCCTCGGGGCAGCGCGACGGCCTGATCGTGCTCCTGTCGGACGGCCGCGCGGGGCGAGCCGAGGGCGTGTTCCTCGGCGTCTTCGATCTCTCGCGGATGCTCGCCGGGTTCGAGCAGGAAGGGCAGGAGGGAGGCGTGCGCTGGGCGCTCCGGGATCTCGACGCCAAGGGCAGCAGCCGTCCCCTCGGCAACCTCGGCCAGGTCGACCTGCCACCCTTCGATTCCTCGAGCGCCGGCATCTCCCCGGCGGGCAGCTTCGCCCGACGGGTCGTGCAGATCGTCGACCACCGCTGGGAGCTGACCATCCACAAGCCCACGCTCGCCGGCGCCGACCTGACGGCGAGCGCGTCGTGGGTCTTCCTCGTCGCGACGCTCCTCGGAGCCACCGTGATGGGGGGCCTCGTCCTGGTCGTGACGGGTCGCACCCAGGCCGTCGAGGCCGAGGTGAAGGCGCGGACGGTCGATCTCGCGGCCGCGCGCGACCAGGCGCTCCTGGCCAGCCAGGCGAAGTCCACCTTCGTCGCCACCATGAGCCACGAGATCCGCACACCGATGAACGGAGTCATCGGCGTGGCCAGCCTGCTCGCCGAGACCGCGCTCACCGACGAGCAGCGGACGCTCGTGTCGATCATCCAGCGGTCGGGCGAGACCCTGCTCGTCGTCCTCAACGACGTGCTCGATCATTCGAAGATCGAGGCGGGGCGCCTGCTGCTCGAGTCGGTGTCGGTCGATCTGCGCGCCGCCGCCGAGGAGGTCGTCGCGCTCCACCGACCCCGGGCGAGGGAGAAGGGCATCGGGATCGAGATCGCCTGGCCGGAGGACGTGCCGCACCTCGTGATGGGCGACGCCGTGCGATTGCGCCAGGTCCTCCTGAACCTGGTCTCCAACGCGGTGAAGTTCACCGAGCGCGGCAAGGTCCGGGTCGCGGCCGCGGCGACGGACACCGCCGTGGCCGTGACCATCTTCGACACCGGCATCGGCATCGACGCCGCGGTCCTCCCGGTCCTCTTTCAGCCCTTCCGTCAGGGGGACGCCTCCACCACGCGGCGCTTCGGGGGCACGGGGCTCGGGCTCGCCATCGCCCAACGCCTCACCGTGGCCATGCACGGCACGCTCGAGGTCCGCAGCGCGCCAGGCGAAGGCTCCGCGTTCACGCTGAGGCTCCTTCGCGATCGCGAGCCCACGGCGCCGCCCGCGGCCGCACCCGCCTCACCGCCGCCCGATCCCGCTGCGGCGCCCGCCGTGCTCCGCGTCCTCGTGGCGGAGGACAACCCGATTAACCAGCAGGTGCTCCTGGCCATGCTCGCCAAACTCGGCGTCGAGGCCGCGTGCGTCGGCGACGGGGCGCAGGCGGTCGCGGCCGTCGCGGCCTCGCGCTTCGACCTCGTCCTGCTCGACATGCAGATGCCCATCATGGACGGGCTTTCCGCGTCCCGCGCCCTGCGCGCCGCCGAGGCCGCCGGTCAGCCGCGCGTGCGGGTGCTGGCCATCACCGCCAACGCGTCGCCCGAGGACCGGATCGCCTGCACGGAGGCCGGCATGGATGGGTTCCTCTCGAAGCCGCTCACGCTGCGCGCGCTCGAGGCCGCCCTCCGTCCGCCCGCCGCGTGATCGCCTGAAGCGGCGTCCGTCGCGGCGCGCTGGGCCGCCCGACCCGCGATCGGACGCCGACCCGGCCGCTCCCTACTCGTCGTCGTCGTCCACGACGACCCGGCGCACGGGCGGCCGCAACCCGAGCGCCCGGCGGCGCTCGACCTCGGCGAGGAGGACGTCGACCTCGCCCTTCATCCCGAGCGCCACCGCGGCGCGGCACTCCTTGGCCGCGTCGGACCAGCGCTCGAGCGCCGCGAAGCACCGCGCTCGCTCGAGGAAGACCTCCGGGGTGGTGCCGCGCCCCGTCTGCCACGCCTCGAGATCCGCGAGCGCGTTCTTCGCGTCGCCGACCGCGCGGCGCGATCGAGCGCGCTCGAGCAACGCCGTCTCCACCTCGAGCGGGGCGCCGAGCGCCAGGGCGCGCGAGTACGCCTCGACGGCCGCGGCGTGCTCGCCGACGATCGCGCTCACCTTCCCGATCCAGAGGTGCGTGGAGGCCTGTTCGGGCGCGACCGCGCCCAGCGCCAGGGCGGCGCCCTTCGCCTCGGCGAGGTCCTTCGCGTCGAGCGCGAGCCGGATCGTCTCGCGCAGCGTCGCGTCGCGCGGCAGGCCGAGGGCCACCGCCGCGGCGAGATCCGCGCGCGCGCCGGCCAGATCGCCGAGCCTCGATCGCGCGTCGGCCCGCAGCTGCAGGCCGAGCGCGGACGGCCGAGCGGCGATCGACTGGTCGAGCTCCGCGAGCGCGCTCGCGAGGTGGGTGTCGGAGAGGTCGCGGGCGTGGGCCTCGGTCGGATCGCGCGCGAGGGTCGCCCGCACGAGGAAGTAGCGCGCGCGCGTCTCGGCGACGCCGGGGACGCCATCGGCGGCGTCGCTCGCGAGGTCGCCGAGGACCACGAGCTCGAACGGGTCGGGCTGGGTGTCGTCGCGCTCGAGGATGCCGACCCAGAACGTACGAGAGGGGATCCCGCGCAAATTCTGCGGGAGCTCGAGCCGAACGCCGAGGCGCCCGGGACCGAGGACGACGAGGACCTCGCCGTGCGCGGCCGCCCAGTCGGTGACGGCGCGCGCCCCCTCGACGTAGGCGTCCAGCCGGACCAGCACGAAATCCCCGCGCAGAGGGGCGCGATCCGCCTCGAGCCAGCGCCCGCGGCCGGCGAAGTGCGCCGCGGCGAGCGGCTCGACGTGGAAGCCGCGCTCGATCGGCGCGGGAAGGACACGGACGATGCTCATACGACTCCGACCTTCCCCCGGATGCGCATGGTACCCGGAGCCGAGCCCAAGGCCCACCTATCCGGCCACAGGTTCCCGCGGCGCGCCGGTCGACCGACCGCGGGGGGCCCCGGTGCGGCTCGCGAGCCGCACGGTCAAGCGGGCTGGAACCGTTCCTCCCACCCCCCGAAGGCCCGCGGCCGGGTGGGGCGGGTCGGCCTGATCGAGGCGGGCAGGGCTGCCCGTGGACCTGAGCCCGGCGAAACCGGGCTTGCGACGTCGGCCCCCCGGTTCCCTCCAGCGGCCCCTCGTGCCCCGGCCTTCCCGGGCCGGGGGTTCGAGCGAGGGGTCCGCCGGCCGCGTCACTCGCCCTTCACGTGGATCCGCGTCGCCGGCCCGGTGGTCTTGCTGCCGCGCACCGCGTTCCACCCCTCGGGCAGGTGCGGCAGCGTGAAGTCGAAGAGCCACGCGCCGTCCTCGGGCGAGACGTTGAGGCACTCGGCGCTCATGAGGTGCCCGTAGCGGTCGTGCCAGTAGGCCACGTGCAGCGCGAGCGGCGCCTTGACGTACTGGATGTGCGGAACGTCGGCGAACCAGAAGACCGTCGGGGCGCCCTTGTCGGGCGACATCGTCGCGATGCGCTCCTTCCACTGGAGCTCGAAGACGCCTAGCTCGGTCGTCGCGTAGCGCTTCGGGTCGTGGCCCTTGACCGGCACGCCGCCGAGGCCGCCCGACCAGAGCGTCGCCCACACCGGCCGCGCGCCCTCGTAGGCCACCATCGTCCCCGAGATCAGGCGCGCCTCGATCCAGCGGTCGCCCTGGCCGATCGAGGGGTGGAGCTTCGCGGCGCGCGCGACGGTCGAGACGCCGGGCGTGACCTCGATCCACGCGGCCGGGTCCTCCTTCGTCCGCACGAAGCGGCGCTTGCCGACGCGCGCCTCCTCGGCTTCGATCGGCACCGCGGCCTTCGCGGGGAACGACGCGCCCGTCGGCTCGAACCCGCCGGCCTCGGTGCGCGCGAGCCTGGGCTCGCCTTCGGATCGCACGAACGCGAGGGGCAGGTCGATCCCTTCGCCCAGCTTCACGCCGCGGAAGGGCGTCTCGCGGTACGGGAAGGCGCGATCGGCCGGGATCAGGAAGAGGTCGGGCGTGAGCAGCCAGGTGCGCCCCGCGGCGCGGAAGGCCCTCGCCCAGGCGAAGCCGCTGCCGGCCGGGATCACGCGCACCTTCGGGTTGGCGAGGTTCCACGGGCTGCCCGCGGGCGTGCGGTGATCGGCGAAGATCGCGGGCACCTCGCCCGTCGGCGCGATCGGGTGGCTCGCGTCCTTGTCGACGAGCACCTCGTGGCCCTCGCTCCACTTGCCGAGCGACGCGAACGTCGACCGCGGGCCGAAGCCCGTCAGCTCGCACTCGGCCTGCTCGGCCTCGGTGGGCACGCGGCCGTACATCGGCGCGCCCGTCGAGAAGGCGTAATGGTACGGGTAGGCGCCCGGGCCGGGCGCGAGGCTCGCGAGCGCGCGGTACCACGGGTCGTCCGGGTCGAGCGTCGTCGTGTCGTCGGTGCAGATGAAGCCGAACGGGTCGATCGCGTACCAGGCGCCCGTGCCGCACGCCTCGCCCGGCACCGGATCGCGGGACTTGAGCGGGACCGAGGTGCCGATGCGCACCCCGCCGATCGGTGTGCGGTCCTTGCCGCGCGTCGGCTTCTCCCAGATCCAGGTGTACCAGCGCTTGCTGCCGAGGCGCGGGCGCGCGTCCGGTGGCGGGGGCGCGGGCGGGGCGGCCGCGGCCACCTCGGGGACGCGCGGCGGCGGATCCGGCTCGGCGATCGGCGCCGGCGGCTGCGACGCGCGGGCGGCGGCTGGAGGCGGCGCGATCGGGGCGACCGCGCGGGCAGGCTCGCCGCCGCACGACACGGCGACGGCGACGGCGAGGGCGAGGGCGACGTGGATCGCGGTCGGTCGGATCGGCACGGGTGCGCCCGGAGACTGCGCCCGGGGTCGAAGTGGGCCAAGCTTTGCGGCCGCGGGGGGCACGCCGGTGTAAGCAGGAGCTGCCATGGTCGTTCGCCCCGCGCTCGTGATCTCGCTCGCCCTCCCGGTCGCCACGGTCGCGTGCGGCGGCGCGGACGACGTGGCGTTCTCGCGGACCACGTCGACGTCGTCGACCACGGCGACCTCGACCGGCACGACGACGGGCAGCGCGACGGGGCACGGCGGATCGGGCGGCGCGACCTCGACCGGTGGCGGTGGCGGCGCGGGCGGCGCGGGAGGCCTCGGTGGCGGCAGCGGCGGGGTCGGCGGCGCGGCCGGACACGCG
>CAIVJW010000110.1 GCA_903906315.1 uncultured delta proteobacterium
CCCGGGAGGGGGAAGCTGGAGCTCCCCCGATCCGGTGGACGGTCGCGCTACGCTGCCATCTGCTCGATCTTCTCTCTCATGAATGCCAATTCAAACTCAATGGGGCTGACGTAGCCGATCGACGAATGTCGACGACGCGGGTTGTAGAAGGCATCGATGTAGTCGCCGATCGCTGCGATCGCGGCCCCCCTCGTCGGGTAGTCGGCGTGGTCGATCATCTCGCCCTTGATGGTGGCGAAGAAGCTCTCGGCGACCGCGTTGTCCCAGCAGTCTCCCTTTCGGCTCATGCTCTTCACCGCGCCGAGCTTCGCCAGCGCGTCGCCGTAGTCACCGCTGGCGTACACGCTGCCGCGGTCGGAGTGGTGGATCAGTCCGGTTGCAGGCGATCTCGCCGACGTCGCCCGATCGAGGGCGCCCATCGCGAGCGCACGGTCGTTGTTCGCGCTGGCCGCCCAGCCGACCACGCGCCGCGAGAAGAGGTCGAGGATCGCGGCGAGGTACAGCCAGCCCTCGTGCGTCCAGACGTAGGTGACGTCGGTGACCCACGCCGTGTTCGGCAGCTCGACGTAGAAGTCCCGCTCGAGCACGTTCGGCGCGATCGGATGCGGGTGGTTCGAGTCCGTCGTCTTGCGGAAACGCCGCTTCTTTCGGGCGACGATTCCCTGTTCGCGCATCAGCCGCTCGACGCGCTTCTTGCCGATGCGCCGCCCCTTCGCCCGCAGCTCCCGGTGCACGCGGGGGCTGCCGTAGTTCCCCCTGCCGACCTCGTGGGCGGCCTTGATCTCGACGACCAACTCGGCGTCCACCAACGATCTCGGAGACGCGGGGCGCGCCCTCCAGGCGTAGTAGCCGCTGCGCGAGACGTCGAGCGCGTCGCACTGCACGTCGATCGGCCACTCTGCCTTCTGCGCGCAGATGAACGCGAACGTCACGCGCTCTCCCTGGCGAAGAAGGCCGTGGCTTTTTTTAGGATGTCGCGCTCCATCTCGACGCGCTTGAGCCGCCTTCGAAGCTCGACCAATTCGGCGCGCTCCGCGGTCGTCAGCGCGTCAGGCGGCCCCCGGCCAGCATCGACCTCCGCGCGCTTCAACCACTCGCGCAGGCACGTCTCCGTCAGGTCGAACTGCTTGCTCACCTGCGCGACGGTCTTGCCACCCGCCGTCACGAGACGAACCGCGTCGGCCTTGAACTCCGCCGTAAACACACGTCGCTTGCGTCTTGCCATGGGTCACTCCTGTTCGGCGTATCACGCTTCCGGGAATGTCCACGAAACCGGGGGAGCTCCAAACCGCGACGCGTCCGGCGCGTTTTCGCAGGTCGACCTCCAGCTCGTCCAGCACGACGACAAGCGGTACGCGAAGGAGAAGCTCGACGACGTGTTCGACATCCTCGATGCGCTGCCGACGGATGCCCTAACTCGACTCACGCTCGACGTCCGCGGAGTTCGGCTGACGAAGAGCGCCCTCGCTCGAATCGAGGCGGCTGCGCTGCGTCAGACCCGGATCGAACACCTCGAGCTTCCGCTCCGCGGCGTCGCCAGCGTGTCCGGGCGAGCCCTCCACGCGACGCCGTCGGCAGCTGAGCTCGAGGAGCGTGCGCGCCAGGAAGCGGAGCGCGCGCAGGTTGCGGCGCTCCAGGCGTGGGTGGCCGTCACGCAGCTACCAGCACGCGTCGCCGCAGCGATGGCCCGATTGACGCTGGACGAGCCGGAGACGATGCACGCCGTCGCGGACGCGCTAGTCGAAGATCAGCCCGAAGGTGTCCGAGGCTCGATGGCTGAGCTCGCGCTGCGCCTGCTCGAGCTGCCGATGAACCACGGGTGGGTCGATACTTGGGAGAAAGATGAACGACGCGTGCACCTCGGACGCGCCACGGTGCAGTTGGTTTCGGGCGCGGCAACGGTGCTGGAGCAAGTGCGGCCGGTCGGAGTCGGCGCGCGGCTCGTCAAGATCCTGAAGAGCGACTCCGGCACGTGCTGGTACTTCCTGATGCAATTACGCACCGACATCTCGGGACGGCCGCCCCGCTACGGGGTCGTGCCTCCCAGCGAGCTGCCCTTGTTCCTCGACTGGTACGAGTCGCTGCGCGGCCGGGACGCGAAGAGCATGCCGATCTACTCGAGCGTCCAGACCATGGTCCTCGCGACCGACGACGCGCACGTGTTCGGTGAAGTCTGGGACCGCCTGCAGGAGCCGACGCGGAAGCTCACCGCGTTCCAGAGGGGGGTCTACGAGACGATCGTGGCCGAGGCGAAGCGACCTCCGGAGCTTCGGTCGTTGTAGGTGGCCGCGCGCAGGTCCGCCGGACGCGGGTCCGTGTTCGCGCTGTGCCACATGGCGGCCGAGGAGCCCGGCGAGGTCTCGTACTGCCGCGCGTGCCGTCGATGCCCATGCGGGTGAGCTCGGACGCGGAAGGTCACGGTGACGGAGCGGCCGTCTACCAACACCATCCAGAGCGTGCGAGGTTGCCGGCGATGCGCACCGTGACCGCCCGCGACGACCTGCCCGAGTTCAAGCACACCGAGTGCTGGCAGCTCATCCCCGGCGTGGGGCTCGTCGCGTTGCCAACAGATTCCTCACGTTCTCGATCGTCGGCACTGGTCCTCCGCCCCTGCGGGCGGCCCCGGCGCGTGTCAGCTACGTCTTCGTGCTGCGGAGTCCGCTTCCGCAGTGCGCGCTGAGGACGGGTCGACGCACCGGCTCGAGAGCAGGGGCACCGCAGGCCAGGAAGCTCCGCCGCTGGCGGGCGAGCGCTGCTCAGGCCTGACGAGGTCGGGCCTCGTCGGCGCCCGGCCCCCCTGCCTCGGCGCTGGATGTGCGCCGCCAGTACGGGCGGGGCGCGCTACCATGATCGACGCGGAGGCCCGACGATGACAACCTTGCACCTCGACGCGAACGAGTTCGTACCGTACAGGCCGCTCGCCCCGCGTCCGCGGCAGATCCAGCGGCTCGACGCCCGTCGGTGCGACGAGGCCGACGAGATCGAAGCGGCGCTCGCTCGGCTTACGGCGATGGGCTTGGTGGCGCACAGGGCGCGCCGCGCGGGGGTGGTGGTCATGGGCGGTACGTCCGTGGACGCGGAGGACGGCATCCGCGTCTACGAGAACGGGTTCGCGATCGTGCGCGAGGGCGACGGGCGCCTGCGCGTGCGTGTTGCGGGGCCCGGCCAGACGACGCTGGAGGACGTCGCGAGCTCCCTCGGCGAGGCGGTCACCGCCGTGCTGCGGCTCCGAGACGCGCGGCTCACCCGGCGCTCGCGAGGCGCGGGTGGCTGACGTGCCTCCCCGAGGCAAGCGGCGCCCTTCGGACCGCATGGTCCGACAGGAGGATCCGTTCGGGTGCGGCGCGGCATGCGTTCGGCAGCTCCTCCGCGAGCGGGACATCGAGGTGTCTGAGGCTGAGCTGCGGGAACGCTGCTGCTTCGTCGAAGCCGAGGGCACCCGTGCCGAAGACATGGCCCGCGTGCTTCGCGAGCTCAGCCCAGGCCGGTGGGAAGGCGGCACGGTGGAGCGAGACGCCATCGGCGCCATCGCGGAGCACTTCGCGCCGTTTCTCGCGATGCTCGATCATCACTGGGTGATCGTCGACGCGCTCGGCGCGAGCGAGGTCCGGCTCCGCGACCCGCACGACGCCGCGGAGGTCGCACTCCCGCTGTCGACGTTCCTCGACGCGTGGGACCTGGGCTTGTGGCGCGTCGTGTTCGAGAAGCCTGGAAGGGGACGCTGATGGACGTCGACGAGAAGATCCAGTTCGTCCTCGGGACGGTCGCGCCGATGGCGCTGCACACGCACCCGTATGTCGCGAGCGTGGTCGGCGTGGACGCGGACGGTGGCGCCGGCCGGCACGTCGGGTCAGCGCTTCGAATCGTCGTCGGTGGCCGTCGCGCCATCGTCACGGCGGGGCACGTGCTCGCGCAAGCGCGGGCGCATTTCGCGCGCATCGCGGTGAGCGCGACGCGCGGGGCGCCCCCCTTCGAGGTCACCGGCACGGACCCGGTTGTGGACGAGGAGCACGACCTCGCACTGCTCCCGCTCGACGCCGCGTACCCCAGCGAGGGGATCTCGTTCTGGCCGGAGGAGCGGTTCGACCCAGAGCCATCGCGGCTGGCGACGGACTTCCTGTTCGTACACGGCTTCCCCGCCGTCCGGTCGAGGTTCAGCGGCCTCGCAAACGGCCTCGTCAACCGCTCGCTTCCCTACGGCGTCATGCAGCGCGAGGACGATCTGCCCGCGGACCTCGCCGCGTTCCAGTTCGCGATGGACTTCGACCCGGCGAACCTCGTCGGCCCGGACGGGCAGCGGGTCGACTGGCTCGACCCCCACGGCCTGTCCGGCAGCCCGGTCTGGAGGATCGGCGCGAGTGGTCTCGCCGTCGACCGCTGGTCCCCGGAGCGCGCGCTGCTGGTCGGTGTGGTCACCCAATGGCGACCGGACGAGAAGCTGCTCGTCGCCACTCGCTGGCCGGCGCGCTCCGTGGGGCTCGACGGTCGCGCCCCACCCTGATCCACGCCCGGTCGTCGCGAGCGTACGCCTCGCGGGCTGACTGACGGCGCGCACGCGTCACCGCGTCGAGAGCCAGAGGGGCGGGGAGCGCGTGGGCCATCGCGGTCGGGACACCGGCGCAGGGCCCCGCGGCGTGAGTGGCGGGCAGAGTGGCGGGGCGACAGAGACCGCATCGCCGGCGCCCCGCCACTCTGCCCGACACCGGAGAGGTCGGCTAGCCTGGCCTGTCGTCGTCGCCGCCCACGCGGCGCACGCGGCGAGGAGGGACCATGGCGATCTTGTCTACGGCGAAGGTGCGCGCGATGCGCGAGCGCTTCCGCGGGCGCATCACGAACACGCACCGGGCGCACGCGGAGTTCAGCGGGGCGCCGCCCGTGCTCGTCCCTTAGACGGCGGCGGACGTCGCGCGCGCGGTCACGCTCGCGCACGCCGCAGGTCGCGCGGTGCACGCGCGCAGCGGGGATCTCATCACGGTCGGCGACCTCGGCGCCGGCGAGGCGGCGGCCGTCGTCAGCCTCGAGGCGCTCGACGCGATCCACATCGAGCTGCAGCGCATCGAGGTCGGCCCTGCCGCGACGGTCGGCGAGCTTGCGACGGCGCTCGAGCACCGCGCGCTGTTCCTCCCGCTCCCCGACGCGCCGTCGCGGAGCCTCGTCGCCGCGGCGCTCTCCGACGATCCGACCGCGTTCCGGCGCAGCGGTGGCGCAGGAGGGCTGGCGGCCGGCGTCGTCGAGGCGGACGTCGTGCGCACGGACGACGCGCACGTCGGGACGATGACGACGCTCGACTCCGCGGGCTGGGCCGCGTTCCGCGCCCGGCCGGACGGGATCGTCACCCGCCTGGTCTTCGACGCATCGACGTGGGGAGAGCTCGGCAAGAACCGTTGGCTGCTCGTCTGGCTCGTCCCCTACACGCCGACGCGGTTCGAGGCGCTGTGTGACGGGCTCTTCGGCGCGCGCGCGCCGGAGGGCGTCGACGTGACGCTGCGGGCGTCGAGCGGCGCATTTCGCGAGAAGGTCGTGCTCGTCCGCGCGACCGGGCAGGACCGGGCGCGATCGATGGCGACGCGTCGGTTCGTCGAGTCCCTGCTCGACGAAGTGGGCACGGCGGCGCCAGCCTTGCTCTATGGACCGACTTCCTGCAGGATCGCGCGGTCTTGGACCTCGCTCCGAGGAAGTTGGACGTGACGTCGCGGAAGACATCTCATGTCTTCTGAGCGCACTTCCGGGGAGGTTCGGCGGGCTTGAAGAGGGGGCTACCCGGCCGGATCGCGTTTTGGAGCGCCTACCCGCCCGCGCCGTCACCTGCACCCTCGGCCCCGTGGCCCCGAAGCCGTAGCGTTCACACGCGGCGCCCGTGCCGGCGACGGCTCGGGGCCCGCCGGGCGTGGTCGGGAAGCCGGCGCTACCGTGAGCGCGGCCTTGCGGTGGAGCGTCGCCCGCCTCGAGCCGTCTCCTTTCGCCGTCGCGCTGACGGACGGGCTCGTCGCGCGCGCCTAACGTGAACGCCCTCGGCCCGCTCTGGATCGAGGCCGACCTCAGCCTCGGCGTGCCCCTCGTGCGCGACACCTTCGCGCTCGCCCCGACCACCGACGTCTACCGGGCGCCAGGCGTGGTGCCGACGGGGGGCCTGGGGCTCCGCGTGGCCCTGCCGTGATCGATCCGGCGCTGGCGGGCCATTGCGCATGGGAAGCCTAGCAGATGAGGGCGGCTGGGCTCGTGCTGGCCGGTCCGGAGGTAGACGCTCGCCGAAAAGGGGGGTGGGGGCGCATCTCGCAGGATGAGCGGACCTCGCCGTTCATCGACCTGTTCGCCGAGGGTCCAAATCCGACTCGCCCGGCCGCCGCCCGGCGGGATGAACAGTCTTGCGCCCATCGTGGGAAGAAGGAAGCACCGATGAATTGGAAGCCTGATGCAAGGCGGCGCGCACGGAGCGCCGCGGCCGCGAGTCTGCTCGGAGGCCTGGCCCTCGGTGGCGTGCCTGCCGGCTGCCTCAATCGGCCCGTGGAGCCGATCGAGCCCCGCACCACCTCGACGATCATCGAGCGGCTGGTCCAAAGCTCGGTCGACAAGATCGATATCCTGCTGGCCATCGACAACTCGCGGTCGATGGCCGACAAGCAGCAGATCCTCATCAAGGCTGTGCCCGACCTGGTGAATGGCCTCGTGAACCCGAAGTGCGTGAACGACGACGGCGTCGTCGCCGCGAAGCAGCCGACCGATCCCACGCAGGATTGCGCTACCGTCAGCGGTGCGGGGTTCAAGCGCGACTTCCAACCGGTCCTCGACATCCACATCGGCGTCGTCACCTCGAGCCTCGGCGGCCATGGCGGCGACGCCTGTCCGGATCAGGTGAAGGAGAGCTGCGACACCGACACGAACTTCACGAACAACGATCACGGCCACCTGGTCAGCCGCGCCGATGTCTACGCCAAAGGGACCGTCCCAACGTACTCGGACAAGGGGTTCCTCGCCTGGGACCCGAGCAAGAAGCTCGATCCGATCGGCGAAACCAACATCGACAGCCTGAACAAGAACTTGACCAGCATCGTGAGCGGGCTCGGCCAGATCGGCTGTGGCTTCGAGTCCGAGCTAGAATCATGGTATCGGTTCCTCATTGACCCTGAGCCATACGTCACACTCGCGGTGGTCGGCGGCAAGGCGACGCCGAAGGACATGGACAAGCCCTTGATGCAGCAGCGCGCTGACTTTCTCCGCTCGGATTCGCTGCTGGCCATCATCATGTTGACCGAT
Source organism: uncultured delta proteobacterium (assembly GCA_903906315.1). Lineage (GTDB taxonomy): Bacteria > Myxococcota_A > Polyangia > Polyangiales > Polyangiaceae > CAIVJW01. Next base: position 7,255 of record CAIVJW010000110.1, read on the forward strand.
GAGAACGATGCGTCCATCAAGGAGTACGGCCAGTACTACCTCGCGTCGCAGACCGTCAATCCGGATCAAACGCCATTTCACCTGCCGCGCGCTCGCTCCGAGTGCGCGAAGAACCCGAACGACGCCTGCTGCAAGTCATGTGGCCAGTCTCAGGGCAGCTGTCCGAAGGATCCGGAGTGCGACAAGGGCAACCTCGACGAAACGATGGACCCGATCAACCTCCGCGCCTGGGACAACAAGCGCCGCTTCGGCATCGACTTCCTGTACCCCGTCGACCGCTACGTTCAGGCGCTCACGAACGTTCAGGTCACCAACCGCGCCGGCGACCTCGTCCCAAATCCGATCTTCTCGAACCTGAACCCACACTCGAACGCGGGCGTGCGCGACTCCTCTCTCGTGTTCATCGCCGGCATCGTCGGCGTGCCCTGGCAGGACATCGCGCGCAAGAACGACAAAGGCCAGCCGGACCTCATCGCCGGGGTGAACGCGGACAACAAGGCCGTCGGCGGCGTCAAGAACTCGGATGAGCTCTCGACGGCCGACAGCAAGAGTAACCAGACGACCTGGGATGTCATCCTCGGGAAGTTCGACGGCAGCGACTACGGGCCTAAGGACCCGCTCATGAAGCAGGACGTCAGGCCCCGCACCGGCGCAAACCCCGTCACCGGTGACGCCATGCAGCCACCCGGCTCGGCCGTCGGTGCGAACCCGATCAACGGCCACGAGCACGAGTTCGACATCGCGGGCGACCTCCAGTACGCATGCATCTTTCCACTGCTTCCTGGGAGCGAACGAGATTGCAGCAAGAGCTGCGCGCTGTCTTGCGACTGCCAGGATCCAGCAAACAAGAATCCGCTCTGCGACCCAAACACGGGCACGCAAGGCACGATGACGAAGCAGTCGCGCGCCAAGGCGTATCCAGGCTTGCGCGAGCTTGGGGTCCTTCAGGGGGTTGGCATGAACGGCATCGTCGGCTCGATCTGCCCGAAGCAGCTCGACGATCCATCGAAGAGCGACTACGGCTACCGCCCTGCGATTGGCGCGATCATCGACAGGCTGAAGGTCGCCCTCGGCGGGCAGTGCCTGCCTCGCACGCTCGTCCCGGACAAGGAGGGCCACGTCCCCTGTCTCATCATCGAAGCCCGGAAGACGAGCGGGAAGTGTGACTGCGGCGGAACGGCGCGCACCGACGTGTCGGAAGACCACAAGGCTGCCGTCGCCGCCGCGCAGCAGGACCCGATTGCAGCGGCGTCGGGTTGGGACTGCTTCTGCGAAATCCAGCAGACCTCCGGCGCCGAACAGGCCGCCTGCCAGAATGACCAGAACGACCCGCCGGTCGTCAATAAGAAGGAAGTGAGCGGCTGGTGCTACATCGACGCGACCACGACCCCCATGACGGGCAATCCGAAGATCGTCGACAAGTGTCCTGCGACCGAGAAGCGCATCGTGCGCTTTGTCGGCAAGGGCACAGCGCAGCCTGGCGCCACGCTGTTCGTCACGTGCTCGCAGTAGCGACGCGCCCTTGGTGACGCGGTGCACTCGCGTGCCGGGTGCTCGAGTGCGGAAGGCGTGGACGGCGTGAAGCGAACAGCCAGCGGCGCGGCGTGCGTGAGCGCGCCGCGCCGCTCGCCGATCGCGCAGTCCTCGTAGTGTAGTGCGCGAGCGGTTCAGGAACCTATATGGCCCCGGACCAGCAGGCGCACTGCCATTTGCCGCCTCGCCTTCGAGCGCCGGCAGCTCAAATTCAAGTCGAATTCATGTTCCGCACCGAGTGGCGTGATTGTCATGCTTCTCTCGGTAACAGCGTACAGCGGTGGCAGGGCGAAGCGAGGTGGCAATAATTCATGAACGTATTAGCCGTCGACCGTGACAGGGCGACAAGACTGCAACTGCACCGCGCCTTCAATTCGATCGGACTCGACGTGGATGACTGCGCGTCGGCCGAGGAAGCACTCGCTCTCATCCAACACAAGTCCTATTCCGTAATCATCACAGAATGGTCGTTGCCCGGTCTGGACGGCTTGAGCCTTTGCCGAGAACTGCGTCGCCGCGGCGTGCGCAGCGGCCTCGTGGTGCTCAGCGAGCGAGGAAGTCTGACTGAGCGAGTCGAGGCGTTCAGCGCGCATATAGATGATTACCACACTAAGCCAGCGGAGATAGCCGAGTTGCGGCTGAAGGTTGATGCGCTTGCCCGCCGCGTTCATGAAGCGCAATCGTAACCCCTCCACCACCGGCGTAGTCAGACCCTGGATCGCGCCTCGCCGCCGGCGCACGCCTGCGCGCGGAGGTGCGCATGGCGAGGAACTCTTCGGGGGTGACGGCGGCGGTGATGGGCGCTCGTCGGTGGACGGCGGCGGACGCCGCGTCGGTGCTCGCGTCGGCGAGGGCGTCGGGGTTGTCGTTGCGGAGGTTCGCGCGGGAGCGAGGCCTCGATCCGCAGCGGCTCGCTCGCTGGCGGAGGCAGCTCGACGGCGGCGGCCTCGCGGAGGCGACGTTTGTTGAGGTCGCGCAGCCGCTCGTGCCGGCCGTGCGAGTCGGCGGGTTCGAGGTCGTGCTTGCCGCGGGACGCGTCGTCCGCGTCGGTCTTGGGTTCGATGCCGAGGAGCTGCTGCGGCTGCTCGCCGTGCTCGAGGGATCGTGCTGAGCCTTCCGCCGAGCGTGCGCGTGTTCGTGGCCACACAGCCGGTCGACGGGCGCAAGGGCGTCGACAGCCTCGCTGCCATCGTGCGCAGCGCACTCGCTGCGGACCCGCTGAGCGGGCACCTCTACGTCTTCTTCTCGAAGCGATGCGACCGAGTTCGCGTCGTCTACTGGGATCGCAACGGCTTCGCGATGTGGACGAAGCGACTCGAGCGCGGCCGCTTCCACCCGAGCTTCGAGAGCGACGGGCGGTTGTCGGCGCGCGCCGTCGAGGCCTCCGAGCTGGCGTTGATTCTCGAGGGGATCGATCTCGCCGGCGCCCGGCGTCGGCCGCGCTGGGAGCCGCGCTCGGCCGCATAGCGAAAGGCGCGCGACGTCGCGCGGGGCTCGCGAGATCGCACTTGGTGCGCAGAGGTGCGATCGAAATGCGCTGCGCGCGCGCATGATCTCTTGTCCTCGCGCGCGCGATGACTACCTATCGCCCGTGGCCGCGGCGCAGGACTCGAAGGTCGACTCGGTGACCTCGCCGTACGCGCCCGACGTCGACGCCGTGCGCGTCTGGCTCGAGGACATGCTGCGCGCGATGAGCTTCGCGAAGCTCATCGCCGCCATCCTCACGCTGATCACGCGCATGCGCGACCTCAACACGGAGCTGACGAAGCGCGTCGCGCACCTGACGCGCAAGCGTCCCCGCTCGGAGACGCTCGAGCGCCTCGAGCGGCAACTGCCGCTGAAGTTCCAGAAGGACGCCGAGACCACCGCGACGCCCGCACCCGAGCTCGTCCCGGCCCCCGAGAAGAAGCTGCCGCGTTCGCGCCGTGGCCGTCATCCCGGGCGCGGCGCGCTCGCGGCGCACCTGCCGCGCGTCCCCGACGTCTCTCGCGTGACGCCCGAGCGCCGGATCTGCCCGCTCTGCGGCCTAGAAATGCCGACGATGGGATTCGCCGAGCACGACGTGCTCGACGTGCGGCCCGCAACGTTCTTCGTGCGAGCGTGTCAGGTCGAGCGCTGCGCCTGCCCGCACTGCGACCACATCGTCTCGGCCAAAGCCCCCGCGCAGCTCGTTCCGGGCGGCAAGCTCGGCGATACGCTCATCGTCGAGGCGCTCTGCGACAAGTACCTCGAGCACCAGCCGATCGAGCGGCAGTGCCTTCGCTTCTTCCGCGCGGGCGTCGAGATCGCGCCGCAGACGCTCGGCCGCAGCGTCGCTGTCGCGATCGACCGCCTCGCG
>CAIVJW010000111.1 GCA_903906315.1 uncultured delta proteobacterium
CCCCATCGTGCACGGCGCTTCGCAGCAGCGCGGGGTTTGGGGCCGCTTGCGCCCCCATCGTGCACGGCGCTTCGCAGAAGCGCGGGGTTTGGGGCCGCTTGCGGCCCCATCGTGCACGGCGCTTCGCAGAAGCGCGGGGTTTGGGGCCGCTTGCGGCCCCATCGTGACTAACGGCCGGTCCACTGCGGCTTGCGCTTCTCCTCGAACGCCGCGATGCCCTCCTGGTAGTCGTGGCTGTCGTAGACGCGGCGCCGCAGGCCCTGGATGCGCTCGAACGTCTCCGGGCTGAGCGGGCGCGCGTTGGCGAGCAGCCGCACCTGCTCCTTCATCACCTCGATCGCGAGCGGCGAGAGCTCGGTGATCGTCCGCGCCATGTCGTAGGTGAAGGTCTCGAGATCCTCGGTCGGAACGAGGTGGTTCAGGATGCCGACGGCCATCGCGCGCGTCGCGTCGATCGGCTTCGCGGTGAAGAACATCTCCTTCGCGACCGAGAGATCGATCTCGTTCATGATGCGCAGGATGCCCGCGGGGTTGTACGGGACGCCGATGCGCGCCGGGGTGATCGCGAAGGTCGCGGTCGGCGAGCCGATCGGGATGTCGCAGCAGATCGCGAGCTCGACCGCGCCGCCCCACACGCCGCCCTCGATCATCGCGATGACGGGGGCGGGGAACTCGCGCACGCCGCGGATCGCGACCTCGAGCGTGTCGTTGTAGGCGAGCGGATCGCGCCCCGATCGAGGCAGCTCGCTGATGTCGTGGCCCGCCGACCACACCTTCGCGCCCTTGCGCGCGCGCAGGACGACGCAGCGTGCGCCCTGCGCCTTGAACGCGGCGAGCGCGCGCATCATCTCGCCGATGAGGGCCGAGTTGAGCGCGTTGCGCTTGGTGTCGTTGTCGAACGTGATCGTCCCGATGCGGTCTTCGAGCTCCGAGCGGATGAGCGCCATGATCGTGACCTCGTTCCCCCGGCGGGGCGGGAGCATCGTCCCGAGGCTCGGGCTGGGCGAGGAGGCCTCGGCGCGCGTCGCGAGGCACGGGGCGCCGCCCTCCGCCGCCGGACCGCCGCCGTGGGCGCGCGCGGGGCTCGAACCCCCTCGCGCAGAATCGGCCCGCGGCCGGCTTGCCGAGAGGCCGAGCGCAGGTTAAGCTCGCCCTCACTCACGAACGTCACTGGCTCTCGACACGTGCTTTCACAGTCCCCCTCGACACCGAGAGGGAACCTAGCTCGCTCGGACTGGACGACGCCCCGTGTGCCCGCTCGGGCTCTTCCGCGCGGCACCTCACCGTTCGAGATGCGGCTTCATCGGATGGCAGGCTAAAGCGCCAGGATCGGCGCACAGAAGCTGCGAAAGCGATACGTGTCATGGGTAACAGGCTTTACGTCGGCAATCTCTCCTACAACACCACGCGCGAGTCCCTCGAGGCCGCCTTCGCCGCTGCCGGCGAGGTCCGCGAGATCTCGATGCCGACCGACCGCGAGACGGGCCAGCCGCGCGGCTTCGCGTTCGTGACGATGGGCTCGGCCCAGGCGGCGAACAGCGCGATCTCGCAGCTGAACGGCTCGATGCTCGACGGCCGCCCGCTCAAGGTCAACGAGGCCCAGGAGCGCCCGCCGCGTGACGGCGGCGGCGGTGGCGGCTACGGCGGTGGTGGCGGCGGCGGCGGCGGCTACGGTGGCGGCGGCGGCGGCGGTCATCGTGGCGGTGGCGGCGGTGGCGGCGGCGGTGGCGGCGGCGGTCGCGGCCGCTACTAGTCACGCACTGGCTCGAGGCTGCGCGCGGTCAAACGCGCGCGGCCCGGCCCACGGGAGGACGGCACGAGCCTGGCTCGGCCGTCCTTTCGGCGTTTTGTGCCTCGAGGCGCGAGGCTTGGCCTTGCCGACGCTCTGGCGCGCCTCGACGACGTGCGCTAACGAGGGCGCCATGCGAACCCTCACCCTCTCTGCTTGCCTCTGCTTCGCCGCGCTCTCCGCGGCGTGCGGTGGCGCCCCCACCGCCCCCGCGACGCCGGCCGCCCCCGAGGCGTCGGCCCTGCCGAGCGCCGCGCCCGTGGCGAGCGCTGCCCCGAGCGCCG
>CAIVJW010000112.1 GCA_903906315.1 uncultured delta proteobacterium
CGAGCGGCCCCAAACCCCGCCCCCCTTCGGCGGGCGTCTCACGATGGGGCCGCGAGCGGCCCCAAACCCCGCCCCCCTTCGGAGGGCGTCTCACGATGGGGCCGCGAGCGGCCCCAAACCCCGCCCCCCTTCGGCGGGCTCGTCGCGAGGTGTCGGGACGTCGGCGCTGTGGAGGGGGGGGGCACGTGCGAACAAAGTTGGCCCTCCCTCTCGGGCTGTGGTGTTGGTCCGTCACTTCGTGAAGCGCCACGACCGCGCCGGATCGCGGTCGCCATGCGCAGAGGAGCGTGACCGTGCCCGGAATCAGCGAGTCTTGCAGCGTTTGTAGCGCCGAGTTCGACGTCCAGTTCCGCTACCAGATGGAGGACACGGGCGCGGGCTTCGCCTTCTACTGCTCGCAGCGTTGCCTCGAGCGTAGCCAGCTCGCGGGGCCGGACGCCCACGACGGCACCGCGACGTGCGATGCCTGCGCCAAGCGCTTCCAGCCCGACCTCGTGTCCCAGGTGCTGTACGTAGGCGGTCGTCGTCGGTACGCCTGCTCGCTCGGCTGCCGAGGCCAGCTCGTGCGCGAGTCGAACGGCGTGCGGCTCGGCGAGATCGCGGCCGCCGACGAGCCGACGCCGGTCGCTGCCGTGGCACCCGCTGCGCCAGCGGCTGCGGTGGCCGGTCCTGCGGGGGTGACGATGTCGAGGCCGTCGCTCGGCCCCGCCGTGGCGATGCCGGTCGTGCCGCAGCCCCAGGGCAGGCGGCCCGTGCCCGCTGCCGCCAAGGCGACGGGCCTGCCGCGCACGCTCGCGATCTTCAACCACAAGGGCGGCACCGGCAAGACCACCACGGCCGTGAGCGTGGCCGCGGGCCTCGCCTCGCGCGGCAAGCGTGTGCTGCTGGTCGACACCGATGCGCAGGGCAACGTCGCCGTGTCGCTCGGGGCCGAGGTGGAGCGCTCGCTCTACCACGTGCTCGTCATGGGGCTCCGCGTGGCGGACGCGACGAAGCAGGTGCGGCCGAACCTCGACCTGTTGCCGTCGAACGAGACGCTGGCCGCGGCCGAGCTCTACCTCGCCGGGCGGCAGAACCGCGACCGGGTGCTGCGCGATCGGCTCGCGGCAGCCGCCGAGGGCTACGATTTCGTGGTGCTCGACTGCTCGCCGAGCCTGTCGCTGATGAACCAGAACGCGCTCGTCTTCGCCGACAGCGTGCTCGTGCCGGTCGCGTGCGACTTCCTCTCCCTGGTCGGCGTGCGGCAGGTCATCAAGACCGTGAAGAACGTCAACTCGCTGCTGCACCACCCGGTGCAGATCTGGGGCGTTCTGCCGACGTTCTACGACTCTCGCGCCAAGATCGCGCGCGAGGCGGTAGCGACGATGAAGTCGCACTTCGGCGACCGGTGCCTGCCGCCCATTCGCGCGGCGATCAAGGTCAAGGAGGCGCCGGCGCAGGGGCAGACCATCTTCGAGTACGCGGCCGGGACGAACGCGGCCGACGACTACCAGGTCGTCGTCGACCGCATCCTCGAGGCCCGGGCGAGCGCGCCGGCGGGCAAGGCCACCGCGGGAGCGGCGGTCGCGGCGGCGAGCGCCTGAGCGCGCGGGTGGGGGACGACGTGATGGATGCGGGTCGGAGCGAGGCTACGGAGGCGTGGATGAAGAGCGGTGGCGAATACGGCGGCACGGCAGCGCGCGTGCTGCTCGATCGAGACGAAGTGGAGGGCGTCCTGTCCGGGGCCTTCTACGCGCCCGAGGCGCCCGCGCCCCAGCCGCGCGCCAAGCCCGTCGCCTCGGCGGCCGAGCGTCCGACGCACTACAAGGTCATCTGCATCTCGATGTACACGGACGACCTCGCGAACCTGGACGCGATGGTCGATGAGCTCAAGGCGCGCGGGCTGACCAAGGCGAACCGCAGCGCGCTCATCCGGCACGCGCTCGCGAACGTGGATCTCAGCAAGGTGCCGAAGGGGCTGTAGTCGCCGGTGGGGTCGCGGGCAGCCCGTTCGGGCCCGCGCCCGGCCAGGTCGGTGGCCGTGTCAGGCCGGCGAGAGCCCGTCCCAAAAGGCGGCGAGGTCCGCGGGGAGCGGCGAGCGCACGACCACGCGCCGGCCCGTTTCGGTCGGGTGGTCGAGCTCGAGCTCCGCCGCGTGCAGCGCGTGGCGGTCGAGCTCGAGCACGGCGCGGTCGGCTTCGGTCAGCTCGTGGTCGGCGCCTCGCGCGAAGAGGGCGTCGTCCGGGCCGTAGAGCTTGTCGCCGACGAGCGGCAGCTCGAGCGCCTTCAGGTGAAGCCGGATCTGGTGCTGGCGCCCGGTCTCCAGCGTGCAGCGAACGAGCGCGTAGCGGCGTCCTGCCAGCGACGTGCGGCGCCCGAGGACCTCGAAGGCCGTCCCGGCGTGCATTCCCCGCCCCGGCGCGGCGATGCGCATCTTGACCTTGTACTTGCTGTCCGGGTCGAGCTCGAGCGGGAGGTCGACGCGGAAGGTGTCCTCGTCGGGCCAACCCCAGGTGATGGCGAGGTAGCGCTTCGTGACGCTCTCGCGCGCCTCGAACTGGACCTTCACGAGCCGGTCGGCGAGCGCGGTCCGCGCGAGGAGGAGGACGCCGCTCGTCTCGCGGTCGATGCGGTGCGAGAGGCGCAGGCGCTCGCCGCCGCGAGCGACCTCGAGCAGCTTCACCACGGTGCTCATGTGGTAGCGAGCCGTCGGGTGCACCGGGATTCCGGGCGGTTTGTCCACGGCGAGCAGCTGATCGTCCTCATAGAGGATCGGGATGTCGACGTCGGGCGCCTGCTCGTCCCACGGCTCGCGCCAGAGCAGGATGTGCTGCTCGGGGCGCACGCGGTCGTTGCCCCGGAGGCGCCGAGCCTCCGGTGAGTAGGCGCCGCGCTCGACGATCATCTGCGCGCGGGTGCGGCTCGTCCGCTTGAGCTGCGATTGGACGAAGCGGTCGAGCCGCATGCCGGCGGCCTCCGGCGGGACGCGGAGCACCGAGACGACCGAACCCTCGGGGATGGACTCGGGACGGACGACGACGACCCCCCTGCCGAAGGGGCCGGTCGTCCCGGCGAGGTCGCGCGCGCTGATGCGGGTCATGTGGAAGGTGCTCGGAGGCGACGACGCCAGGCCCGAAGCGGAACGACGGGGGAGGCGCGGGGAGCGGGGCCGGCCAATTCACTTCGGCGGGCTTGGGGGCGCGTGCCCCCTCGCGCGGAGCCAAAGCCGGAGCGCGCGGGCGCGTGCGAGAGGTCAGGGTAGCCCAGGGCGGCCGAGCGCGCGACGCGAGAATCCCCGGCCCACCCTCGCGAAGGCTCCTGGCGAGCGAGCCTTCGTGCTACACCCGCGCGCCCATGGATATCCTCTTCGTCGCCACCGAGCTCGCCCCGATGGTCAAGGTCGGCGGGCTCGCCGACGTGGTCGCCGCCCTCTCGAAGGCCCTCCGGCTGCTCGGTCACAAGGTCACCATCGCGTTGCCGCGGTTCCCCGCGATCGAGCGCGGAGGCGTCATGGTCGCCCGACGGCTCACGCCGCTCGTGGTCGGCGGCGCAGGGGCCGGCGGGCCGCGCACCGAGGTCACCGTGTTCGACGGCCGCCTCGGTTCGGGCGTCGAGCTGCTCCTTCTCGATGTGCGCGACGAGGCCGGCGTCGGCCTCTACGACCGCGAGGGCGTCTACGGCGAGGGCGGCACCGACTACGCCGACAACGCGCGCCGGTTCGGGCTCTTCTCGCGCGCCGTGGTCGAGCTCGTGCGGCAACGCGCGGCCGCCGGCACGCCGTTCGACCTCGTGCACGCGCACGACTGGCCGGCCGCGATGGTCCCCTACCTGCTGCAGCACGGGCCCGACGCGGAGAAGCGGCCGCGCACGGTGCTCACGATCCACAACCTCGCGCACCAGGGCACGTTCCCGCGGGAGGCCCTCGCGGCGCTCGGCCTCGATGCGTCGCACTTCGAGCCGGAGCGGCTGGAGTTCTGGGGCAAGGTCAACTTCCTCAAGGGTGGCATCCTCGCGGCCGACGCGATCACGACCGTGTCGACGACGTACGCCCGCGAGATCCTCGGCGCCGATCGCGGCGAGGGGCTCGACGGCGTGCTGCGCGAGCGCGCGGCCAAGCTCACGGGCATCGTGAACGGCATCGACTACGCGGTGTGGAACCCGACGACGGACCCGGCGCTCGCGGCCCGGTACGACGCCGAGGACGTCGCGAACAAGGGCCGGTGCAAGAGCGCGTTCCTCGCCGAGGCCGGCCTCGAGATCGACCCGGATCGGCCGCTCGTCGTGTCGATCGGCCGCATCGTCCCGCAGAAGGGCACCGACCTGCTCGCGACCGCGCTCCCGAAGCTGCTGAAGGCCGACGTCAGCGTCGCCATCGCCGGCACGGGCGACCCGGAGCTCGCGGACAGGCTCCGCGCCGCCGTGGCGAAGGCGCCCGGCCGCGCCGCGTACCTCGGTGAGGTGACCGAGGCGGTCGCCCACCGCATGCTCGCCGCGGCGGACATCGTCGTCGTGCCGTCGCGCTACGAGCCGTGCGGGCTCGTGCAGCTCTACGCGCAGCGCTATGGCGCGCTCCCGGTCGCCTGCGCCACGGGCGGGCTGCTCGACACGGTCGTCGACCTCGACGCCGAGCTCGAGACGGGGACGGGCTTCCTCTGCGACAAGCCGACGGCGACGTCGCTGCTCGGCGCTGCGCAGCGCGCGATCGCGGCCACGGGATCGCCACGCTGGGGCGCGATCCGGCGCCGCGTGATGCGGCTCGATCTCGGCTGGGATCGCCCTGCGCGACGCTACGTGCAGGTGTATCGCTCCGTGGTCGGCTGACGCTGCCCGGACCGGCGCGCGACCGCGTCGGCGAGGTCCATTTTTCGCGACGAAGCGCCCGTAGATCGGCGACACTCGGCGCGTCTGGCGTGCCTTCTGGGTCGCGCCCGGAAAAGGACCTCGCCCCGATGTTCCTGAAGCACCACCGGCTCCTTCTCGCCGCCGCTCTCTTCGCCACGTGCCTCGTCGCGCTGTTCGGCGGCTGTGGCCTGTCGACTCACGGCACCGCGACGAACACGGAGTCGCGCTGCACGGCGTCGTCTCAGTGCAACGACGATCAGCTCTGCACGACCGACGAGTGCACGGCGGAGGGCGTCTGCACCCACACGGCGATGCCCGACGGCGATGGGCCCCCATCGACGCAGGTCCCCGGCAGCTGTCAGAAGTCGGTGTGCAAGGCGGGCCTCCTCGCGGTGGTCAACGACGACCTCAACGTCTCGGACGACGGCGAGTTCTGCACCGCTGACGACTGCAAGGACGGCAAGCCGGCCCACCCGCAGAAGCCCGACACGACCGAGTGCAAGGTCGGGCAGGCGACAGGGCACTGCACCGCGGGCAAGTGCGCGGTCGAGTGCGGCGTCGGCCTGCCGCCGTGCGACGACAAGAACGCGTGCACGGACGACAGCTGCGACGTGGCGAACGGGAAATGCGTGTTCTCGCCGCTCGACGGCGTGAAGATCCCGGGCGTCGCCGACAAGCCGGGCGACTGCAGGACGCCGCGCTGCATCGGCGGCGCCGCGGTCGAGACGGCGTTCGACGACACCGACCTGCCGGTGACGACCTCTGACTGCGTGACGCCGACCTGCGCCGCCGGCACGCCGTCGCTGCCGCCGCTCCCGACGGGCCAGACGTGCGCCACGTCCTCGGGGACCGTCTGCGACGGCAACGGAGCCTGCGTCGCGTGCAACGTCGAGGCCGACTGCACGAACGTGCCGAAGAGCAACGAGTGCCGCACGCGCACCTGCAACGCGCACGCGTGCGCCACGGACTTCGTCCCGGCGGACACCGCGCTGGTCGCGCAGAGCCCCGGCGACTGCCAGGTCATCGTGTGCGACGGCGCCGGCGCCAAGGTCTCCAAGGCGGACGACAAGGACCTTCCGGTCGACGGTAACGATTGCCGCGATCACCTGTGCGTCGCCGGCGCCCCGCAGACCCCGCCGCTCGTGTTGAACACGAAGTGCGGCGTCGGGCAGGCCTTCTACTGCGACGGCAACGGGGGCTGCGTCGGCTGCACCGAGGCGAAGCTCTGCAATGGCGTCGACGACGATTGCAAGACCAGGACCTGCGTCAACAATACGTGCGGGTTCGCGTACCAGCCCGACGGTACGGCGCTGCCGGTCGGTAAACAGAAGACGGGCGATTGCCAGGAGCTGCAGTGTAACGGCGCGGGCAACGTGAAATCGTTCGCGTTCGACACCGACCTGCCGAACGACGCCAACGACTGCACGAAGGACGTCTGCGCGTCCGGCATCGCGTCGAACCCGGCGCTTGCCGCGGACACGCTCTGCGCCGTCGGATACTGCGATGGGCAGTCGGCTTGCGTGCAGTGCACGAAGGCGGCGCAGTGCCCGAACGCGCCGCTCTGCGTGACCGCGACCTGCAACAGCAACGTGTGCGGCACCTCGAACGTGGCGGCGGGCACGCTCGCGCCCGCGGGGCAGCAAGTCCCGGCCGACTGCAAGGACGCGGTCTGCGACGGCAACGGCGGCAAGACCACCCAGCCGAACGTCGGCGACCTGCCGAACGACAACAACCAGTGCACCTCGGACGCTTGCACCGCGCAGGGCATCCCGAGCTTCGTGGCGAAGGCTTCCCACACGGTCTGCACGCAGAACAACGGCAAGGTCTGCGACGGCAACGGCGCGTGCATCGGCTGCGTCGACAACGCCGACTGCACGGCGCCCGGCACCTGCGGAGGTGGCAATCCGGGCACCGCGAACGTCTGCGGGTGCACGAAGAAGACCTGCGCGCAGCAGCAGGCGACCTGCGGCACCCCGGTGGACGGCTGCAACGCTGGCGGGACGCTCCTCTGCAACGACGGCGCGAAGAACGGCGCCGAGACCGACGTGGATTGCGGCGGCAACGTCGCGACCTGCACGGTGCGGTGCGCGCAAGGCAAGGCCTGTAGCGCGAACAGCGACTGCTCGAGCGGGTTCTGTGCCGACGGCGTTTGCTGCAACGCCGCCTGCACTGGCGCCGCGTGCAAGGCGTGCTCGCAGGCCCTCAACGGCGTGGCCGACGGCCAGTGCCTCGACGCGAAGGTGGGGTCGGCCGACCCGCGGGGCGTGTGCGCCGCGGGCGACGTGTGCGCCACGAACGCCAAGTGCCGATGCGCCGACAGCCTGAAGAACGGCCTCGAGACGGACGCCGATTGCGGCGGCGGCGTGTGCCCCAAGTGCATGGGCGGCAAGGCGTGCTCGGTCGCGAACGATTGCGGCACGACGTTCTGCGCCGATGGCTTCTGCTGCGACAAGGCGTGCAATACGGCCTGCGTCGCGTGCTCGAAGGCGCTGAGCGGCGCCACGAACGGCACGTGCGGCAACATCCCGGCGGGCAACGCGGTGGACCCCGTCCACGGCTCGTGCACGAACGTGGGGGACGTGTGCGGCACGGCGGGCGCTTGCCGCTGCGCCGACCTGGGGAAGGACGGCCTGGAAACGGACGTCGATTGCGGCGGCGTGACTTGCGCCAAGTGCGCGCAGGGCAAGGCGTGCTCGGCGAACACGGACTGCGGGTCGGGGTTCTGCGTCGAGGGCGTGTGCTGCAACAGCGCTTGCAGCGGGTCGTGCCAGTCGTGCCTCGCCGCGAAGAACAACGGCGCGAATGGGACGTGCGGCAACATCGCCGCCGGACAGACCCCGAAGACGGCGTGCGCGATCGCGACGGACGTCTGCGGCACCGGCGGTCAGTGCCGCTGCGGCGACGGCGCGAAGGACGGCACGGAGACCGACATCGATTGCGGTGGCTCCGTTTGCGGAAAGTGCGGTCAGGGCAAGGTCTGCTCGGGGGCCGGCGACTGCTCGACCGCCGGCTGCGTGGACGGCTTCTGCTGCGACCAGTCGCTCGCCGCCTGCAGCGGATGCAAGGCGTGCTCGGCGGCGCTGACGGGTGGCACGAGCGGCACGTGCGGGTCGGTCACGTCGAACACGGACCCCCACAACGCGTGCTCCAAGGGCGGAGGCACCGAAATGTGCGGCACGGGGGGCCTTTGCTCGTGCGCCGACGGGCTCATGAACGGCGCCGAGACCGACCTCGATTGCGGTGGCGCGGTGTGCGGCGCGACCTGTGCCGTCGGCAAGGCCTGCAACGCCGGCACCGACTGCTCGAGCGCCGTGTGCCAGGGCGGCAAGTGCGTGTCGTCCCTGTGCGGCAACCTGGTGAAGGACGGCGCCGAGACGGACATCGATTGCGGTGGCGGCACCTGCCAGAAGTGCCCGGACGCGAAGAAGTGCGGCGTCGACGGCGACTGCGTGAACGCGACGTGCATCAGCGGCACGTGCTACCCGGCCACGTGCCGCAACACCGCAAAGGACGGCCTCGAGACCGACGTGGATTGCGGCGGCGGTGCCTGCCCGACCTGCGCGGGCAACAACAAGCACTGCACCGGGGCCGGCGACTGCGCGAGCGGCTTCTGTGCAGACACCTACTGCTGCAACGCTGCGTGCGGCGGGTGCCAGGCGTGCTCCGGGGCGCTCACGGGCGGGACCAACGGCCAGTGCGCCGTCGTCACGCTGTACACGGACCCGCACACGGCTTGCGCCGGCGCGGACGCATGCGGGGTCAACAACAAGTGCCAGTGCGCCGACTCCGCGGAGAACGGCACCGGCGGCGGTACGGAGACGGACGTCGACTGCGGCGGCTCTTTCTGCGCCGCGTGCGTTAACGGGAAGAAGTGCGCGCTCGACGGCGACTGTTCGAGTGGCTTCTGCAACCCGGCCGATCTCCTTTGCTACGCGGCGACGTGCAAGAACACGACGAAGGACGGGCTCGAGACCGACGTCGACTGCGGCGGCGGGACGTGTCCCAAGTGCGCCCTCGGGCTGGTCTGCGCGATCAACGCGGACTGCACGAGCGGCAACTGCAACAACGGGAACCTGCACTGCCAGTGAGGGTCCGGCGGGTCGAGCGGGTCGAACGCCGCGAGCGCCGGTCCGCCACCGCGGCGCTCGCGCGGCGCGAGGGGGCTGGATTCCCGGCCCCCGGAAACGGCCTGGCGTCGCCGACGCGGTCCGAGGGCGCTCTCATTCGGCAATGCCTCGTTCGCCGCATCGCGGCCGGCACCACGGGCGGGGTGTTGGCGGTGAGCCAGGTCGGCGGCGGCGGGCTCGCACGGATCGCCCTCGGCGGGGTGAGGGGCGGCCTGTCGCTCGGCCTCGGTCGGGCGTCCTGAGCGCCGACCCCCCGAGGGGGCGGCCCGGTGCGTCGGGACGTTGCCCGTGGGCGCGCTTCGGCCTACACACCGCGACCGTGCGGGCGCCCCTCGTGCCCATCCTGCTCGCCTCGGCGCCGATCGCGGTCGCTGCGCTGTCGTGCGCTCCCGTCGAGGAGCCGCCGGGCAGGACCATCGCCGCCGCCGCGTCGACGCCCGGGGAGCTCGCTGCGTCGATCGTCGCGCGCGTCGACGCCGGCGTGGACGCGCCGAACGCCAAGGAGGCGAGCGAGCCGGGGCACGGGGCGAAGATCGCGAGCATCGCGATGCGAACGTGGATCTACATCGCCCCGAGCGATC
This sequence comes from uncultured delta proteobacterium, assembly GCA_903906315.1. GTDB lineage: Bacteria > Myxococcota_A > Polyangia > Polyangiales > Polyangiaceae > CAIVJW01. The sequence continues at coordinate 9,530 of CAIVJW010000112.1, forward strand.
GGTCGGCGAAGCTCGGCTACCTGCGCGCGGGGGCCATCGTGGATCGCGCGGAGGCGCCCGCGGGGTTCGAGGGCTGCGCGGGCGGCTGGTACCGGATCCCGCCGCGCGGCTTCGTCTGCGTCGGCAAGGGCGCGTCGCTCGGGCTCGACCATCCGGTCGTGCAGGCCGCCGTGCGCGGGCCTCTGCGGGGCGCGGCGCTGCCGTACACGTACGTGTCGTCCAAGAGCCCGCCGCCGCACATGTATTTCCGGCTCCCGTCCGCGGTCGATCAACGCCGCGTCGAGGGGGCGACGCTCGGCATCCACCTCGGGCAGTGGGCGCGGCCGCCGGGGTTGCCCCTGGACCCCGTGCCGCCGTTCCTGATGGATGGGCGCGACCTGCCGAAGCCCTACGGGGCCGAGGAGAAGCTCCGGTACTCCGTCCACGCGGGGCGCGCGAAGGAGGCGTCCGCCTTCGGGCTCGTCACGACGTTCGAGTGGACGGGGCGCCTCTTCGGGTTGACCACCGAGCTCGACTTGCTGCCGCTCGATCGCACGAAGCTCGCTCGGGCGAGCGCATTCCACGGGGTCGAAGCGAAGGGCGGTGGGACGCCCGCGATCGTCGGCGGCGCCGGCAGCATGCGGTTCACGGTCGACGCGAGCGGCGCCCTGCGCGAGGCCGGGCGCGTCGAGCACCGCACCGGCGTCGTGCTCACGGGCAAGACGAACCCACTTCACCGCGGCCTCGTCGAGACGAGCGACGGGTCGTGGGTCGCCTCCGATGCGCTGATCATCCCCGATCCGCGCGAGGACCCCGTCGGGTACGCGCGCGCGGGGCGCAAGTGGATCGACATCTCGATCCGGCGTCAGCTGCTCGTCGCGTACGAGGGGACGAAGCCCGTGTACGCGACGCTCGTGTCGACGGGGCGCGGCGGCATGGAGGACCCGGAGGTCACGCTAGCCACCGTGCGCGGGGCCTTCGCCATCCGCGCGAAGCACGTGTCCTCGACGATGGACGGCGACGAGGCGAGCCTCGAGTCGTTCGACCTCCGCGACGTGCCGTACGTGCAGTACTTCCACCAGGGGTACGCGCTGCACGGCGCGTTCTGGCACGACGATTTCGGCAAGGTGCACAGCCACGGGTGCGTGAACCTCGCGCCCGCGGACTCGGCGTGGCTGTTCGATTGGACGGACCCCGTGGTGCCCCCCGAGTGGCACGGGGCGGTGAATCCCGAGGGCGGCACGCTGGTTTACACGCACGGCTGAGGCGCCGTCGCGGCCAGTTGGTCGTCGTGCAGCGGAGGGGCGCGGTCTTCGCGCGCTTCGAGCCGGCCGCCGACCGGCTCGAGGACGAGGTCGTCGCGCTGGTGGAGAAGGCGCTCCGGTGGGCCGGATCTAGAGCAGATCGATCGCGCCGGGCGGGCGGCGGACCTCGGCGACGCGGGTGCGTTCGAGGTGGGCGAGGACGGAGAGCACGCCGACCTCGTCCCACGCATCGCCCACGATTTGCAGGCCGATCGGGAGGCCGCCGGCGTCGGCACCGACGGGCGCGGTAGCGGCGGGCAGGCCGGTGAGGTTGCCGAGGAACGCGAAGCGGCAAAGGCCGTCGATCGCGCCAGCGTCGCTGAAGCTCGTGCGGGCGTCCTCGTCGGTGAAGCGGGGCGCGGTGATGGCGGTGGTCGGGAGGGCGATCACGTCGACGTCGGCGAGGAGGGCCGCGACCTCGCGGCGCAGGCCGCTCCGCAGGCGCTGGGCGTCGAGCTGGTCGACGGCCGAGAACTGCTCGGCGACGGCGAAGGTCATGCGCACGTCGTCGGTGATCAGCGCGCGGCGCTCGAGCCAGTGCGCCCGGACGGCGGCGAGCGACTCGGGGGCGATCGTGAGGTACCCGATCGGCGCGGCGTGACGGAGCAGCCGCGTGCGGAGGCGAACGAGCACCGCGCCGTCGCGCTCGAGCGCGCGCAGGGCCTCCTGGCCGGCGCGCGCCACGGGCTCGCTCGCGTCGCGCCACTCGTCGTCGTCGACGCCGATGCGCAGGCCACGGACGCCTGCGCCGAGGCGCGCACCGAAGCCGCCCTCGGGAGGCCGCGGCGCCCAGCGCGTGATGGCGTCGTCCGGGTCGGGCTCGCTCGCGACGACGTCGAGGAAGGTCGCGAGGTCGGCCGTGCAGCAGCCGATCGGCCCGGCGTGCGCGACCGATCCCGCGAACAGGTCGCCGGCGCGGCTCACGCGGCCGAACGTGGGCTTGAGGCCGAAGAGGCCGTTCAGCGCAGCGGGGATGCGGATCGACCCGCCGCCGTCACCGCCGGCCGCGATCGGCGCGAGGCCGAGCGCGACGCCGACCGCCGATCCCGTCGACGAGCCGCCGGGCGCGCGCGTCGGGTCGAACGGGTTGTGGGGCATCTTGTGGTTTACGTTGTTGCCGATCGGGGACATGCCCCATTCGGTCAGCACGGTCTTGCCGGTGACCACCGCACCGGCGCGCCGCATGCGCGCCACGACCGTGGCGTCGGCGCTGGCCGGAGCCTCGGGCTCGCATCGCGATCCGAGGCGGGTCGGCAGGCCGGCGACGTCGAACTCGTCCTTCACGAGGAACGGCACGCCGTCGAACGGGCCGATCGGGCGGCCGTCGGCGCGGCGGGCGGTCGCCTCGTCCGCGTCGCGCAGGGCGCGGTCCTTGTCCGATGCCGCGAGGACGTTCATCGTCGGCGTGCGCGACGCGAGCGCCTCGAGCTCGCCGAGCGCGCGCTCGATCACCCGCCGCGGCGTCGTCTGGCCCCGTCGAAATGCGGCGTCGTAGGCTGCGGCGTCGCGGGGCCAGGGGCCGACCTCGGGGGCGCCGAGCCGCGCGTCCTCGAGCGCGCGCGGCGCGGGCCGGCCGGACAGCGGTCGGTGCTCCATCGGCAACGGGCCGCGGAGCTCCTCCGGCAGACGCGCGAGCTGGTCGATCTTGAGCCCGCGCTTCATCACCTCGCGCACCGCAGCGCCCGCGCCGGGGGTCTCGGCAGCGATGCGGGCGGCGACGAGCAGGCGACCGGAGATTCGCGGCGGCGGGCTGGGCATGGCGCGAGAGTAGAAGCTCTGCGCGCGCCGCTGACAAGCGGGCCGGCCGGCCGCTCGGAGCCCTCAGCGCAGCGCGTCGCGGACCATCGCGATGACGACGCCGATGCCGACCTTGTTGTCGCCGCCCTCGGGCAGGATCATGTCCGCCCAGCGCTTCGACGGCTCGACGAACTGCAAGTGCATCGGACGGACGGTCCGGTAGTACTGCTCGCGGATCGAGTCGAACGTGCGACCGCGCTGCTCGATGTCGCGCCGGATGCGGCGGAATGCGCGGATGTCCGGATCCGTGTCGACGAAGATCTTCAGGTCGAGCTGGTGGCGGAGCTCCTCCTCGACGAACACGAGGATGCCCTCGAGGATGAGGATCGGCGTCGGCCCCACGTCGCGCACCGTCTCGGAGCGGCGGTGGGTCTTGAAGTCGTAGATGGGGACCGCCGCGGGCTCGCCGGCGCGGAGCTGGCGGAGGTGCTGCGCGAGCAGGTCGGTCTCGAGCGACTCGGGGTGGTCGAAGTTGAGCTGGCAGCGCTCTTCGTAGGTGAGGTCCGGCCGGTCGCGGTAGTACGCGTCGTGCTCGAGGATCGCGACGCTCTCCTGGGGGAGAGCCCTGGCGACCTGGTGCGCGACCGTCGTCTTGCCCGATCCGCTGCCTCCGGCGATTCCGATCACGAGCGGTCGCATGACGGGCGCGACGTTACTCGGCGGGACCGCCGCAGGCCAGCGTCAAGCGTGATCGTGCGAGCTTTGCGCCCTCGCGGCATCCCTGCCGCCAGGGCGCTCGGTCGGTCAGCTCTCGAGCGCGGCGAACCAGGCCTCGCCGACCGCCCAGAGGACGTCCTCGGAGACCTCGCCCTCGACGACGGCGTTGGCGGCGCCGAAGGTGTAGACGACGCGACCGACGGGGACGCCGGCCACGAGGACGGTGTACGAGTCCTCGGCGAGCGGGCGCATGATGAAGGTCTGGCCAGCGTGGGTGACGGTCTTGGCCGCGACGTCGACGATGGGGGTGCTCATGGCGGCGCACCTTCGCACGAGATCGGGACCGATGGACGCGCCTTTTGGGGGTGCCCAGCGCGACTGTTCGCCGTGGTGGCGTCGAGCTCGGGGAGGGCCCCCCGCGTGGTCGGCGCCGCGAGCGCGAGGACGGCGGGACCACGGCAACCGGGGCCGCCTCACCCGCGCAGCCCTGATCAGGGGGCGCCGCGCCGATCGCCCTCGGCGAGGGTGGCCCTTCGCCGTTCGATACGGTGGCGGGCCTCGGCCCTCGGCGTGCGTCGAGGGCGCCTCGAATGGCATGCTGTCCGCGAGCCGAGCTCCCTGAACGCCGTGCGCGTCGGCGCCTCGGCCCGCGAGCGTGTCAGTCAGTCCTTCGAGGCGATCGTGACGACCTTGCGATCGGCCTCGTGGAAAGCCTCTATCGTGCGAGTGAACGCCTCGAATAGGCGATTGGCCTGCAGGAGGTCCGTCATCGCGCGCACCGGAGTCGCATTGGACTCCTCGAGCGCGCCGGTCTCGACCTTCTCCTTGGCCGCGCGCGGCGCCCCCGCGTCCGGCGCCGCGGCGAGGACGCCAGCGCCCTCGTGCGTCATCCGCTCGGGGTTGTCGAACGTGACGAGCCCGAGCCTTGCCACCGTGGCGCCGCCGGCGCGGACCTCGCCGTCGGGCGTGATCGCCGGCGCCGACGCCGGGTCGACCTTGATGGGCTTGCCGGCGTCCGAAAGGACCGGATCGCCGGCCGAGGTGCGAAGCGTCCCATCGCTGCCGATGCGGAGCGATCCCGCGCGGGTGTAGCGGTCGCCGCGATCGGTCGAGACCGACAGGAAGGACCGCGGCGGCAGGGCGATGTCGAGCGGCTGGCCGGTGGCCTTGGTCGCGCCGGGCGTCATGTCCATCGCGGTCGACGACACCCCCATGTGGCGCTCGGCGCCTTCGCGAGGGCTGCGCGCGGCTCGAGACAGGACCTCGTGGAAGATGGGGCGGGCGCCGTGATAGCCCGTCGTGCCCGCGTTCGCGAGGTTCTGGGCGGTGGTCTCGAGGGCGACGGTCTGCGCGACCGCGCCGCTCAGCGCGGCGTAGATACCTTTGCTCATCGAGACCTCCCGAGTTCGACGTCACCGGCAGACGGCCGGTGTTCCGAAAGCCGCGTTCGCGCGCCGGCTATTCCTGCCCGATCGCGGCCCGGAGCCGGTGCATGGCCTCCGTGTGGATCTGCGAGATGCGGGACTCGCTCACCCCGAAGATCGCGCCGATCTCCTTGAGAGTGCAGTCCTCCTGGTAATAGAGCGCGAGAATCTGCTGCTGCCGCTCGGGGAGCTCCTCGATCGCGGAGGCGATCAGCTCGCCGAGCATGCGTTTGCCGGCCTCCTCGTCGGGAGCCAAGGACTTCTCGTCGGCGGCGTCGTTCTCGTCGAAGTCGACGAGCTCGAGTCGTGCCATGCCGGCCGCGGCGACCGAGCCGAGCAAGGAGCGGTAGCCCTCGAGCGTGAGACCGAGCGCGCCCGCGATCTCCTCTTCTTCCGGCGGGCGGCCGAGCGCCTGGCGCTGCACGGCGATCGCCCGCGCGACCCGGCGGGACGCATTGCGGAGCTGGCGCGCCGTCGGGTCGAAGCTGCGCAGGTGGTCGAGCATCGCCCCGCGGACGCGGTGCGACATGTACGCCTCGAGCTCGTCCGGGGGCATGCCGGGGTCGGCGCGCGAGAACACCTCGACGAGGCCCACCCAGCCGGCGCCCATGAGGTCCCCCACGGTGATGTAGCTCGGCACGCGGCGCGCGACGCGCATCGCGATCCGCCGCACCATCGGGAGGAACCGATCGTAGTCGCTGCGCGAGAGGGCGCGGCGAGGAACGGGGCCCTCGGCGAGCGCGTCGTTCACGACGCCTCCCGCCACCGTGCGCCGCCCGGGGGCACCAGCTGATCGAGGATTGCGCCGCTCGTCGCGCGCGCGATGTCCTCCGGCACGCGCTGGCCGAAGCAGAGCACGCTGACCGGGAGGCGCGTGGCGGCGGTGCCGTGGAGCAGGCCCGCGGGCGAGCAGGTCTCGTCGAGCTTGGTCACGGCGATCGCCGTCGGGCCGCAGGGCTGGAACGCCCGACCGAAGCGCTCGGCGTCGGCCGCGCGGACCGAGGCGGGCAGGCAGAGCAGGACGTGGCGGATCCAGCGGCCGCGCGACGGCGAGGCACCGCGCACGTTGCCGATGGCGGCTTCGACGCCGTCCGGCTTCGTCGGCGGGTGGCCGGCCGTGTCGATGATGACGAGGTCGGTCGCGGCGTTGGCGAGGGCGCGGCCGAGGTCGGCGGGCGTGGGCGCGACCTCGAACCGGGCCTCGAGCAGCTTCGCGTAGCGGCCGAGCTGCTCCACCGCGCCGACGCGGTAGGCGTCGCAGCAGATGAAGGTGACCGATCGGCCGGCGGCGACGGCCTGCCCGGCGAGCTTGGCGGCGGTCGTCGTCTTGCCGACGCCGGAGGGGCCGACCAGCGCGACGAGGGTGGCCCGCTCCTCGGCGAGCGGCCAGGGGGCCACGCGGACCAGGTCGGCGAGCGCGTCGCGGAGCTCGTCCGGGCTGGCGTGGTCGCGGCCGCGGAGCACGCGTGCGAGGGCGCTCTGCGCGCGACCCTCGAGGCCGGCGATGCGGAGCTGCTTCGACCCCCGGCTGCCGCGTGGGGCCTCGGGCAGGTCGCTGAGCCGCTCGAGGGCGTCGCGCACGGCCGCCAGCTCGCCCTCGATCGCCGGACCGAGCGAGGCCTTGCGGGCCACGAGGCCCTGGACGACGCGGATCTCGCTGCGGAGCTCCGCGCGCAGCGCAGCGATTTCTGTCACGGACGTGCTGCGGGCCTCGATGCCGAGGGCGGCGTCCGAGAACAGGCCCTGGCGTCGCGAGGGCGAGGGCGGGGGCGGCGCCGGCGGCAGCTGGGGAAGGGGGGGGTCTGCAGCGACCGCGGCGACCTCGATGTCCTTGCGGCCGAGGAGGCGGCCGAGGCCCTTGCTCGGGACCCTCCGCGTGGTCAGCAGGACGGCGTCGGGGCCCAGGGCCGCCTCGGCGGCGCGACGCGCCTCCTCGAGGGTGGAACCGCGGAACACGTGGTGCGTCATGTCGACGGGGCTCCTTGCTGCGGAATCGCGGGCGAGACCGGGAGCCCGAGGCTCTCGACGACTCGCAGCGCGACGCTCGGCTCGATCTCGCGGAACGATGACACCCAGAGCTGCGGCAACTTGCGCTCGAAGATGGCCCTCACGTAGCGCCGGAGGTCGGGGGGTGCAATCACGAGCGGCTGCGCGCCGAGCGCGTCGAACTTGGTGACCGCACGTTCGGCCGAGGCGGCGAGGCCACGCAGCATGTCCGGATCTAGTGCACCCCCCGTGCCGGCGGCAATCTCGCGCAGCGACCGGCGGAGGATGTCCTCGAGCCGCGGGTCGAGCGTCAGCGCGGCGACGGAGCCGTCCGGTCCCTTGACGCGTGCCGTGAGGTGGGCCGCCATCCGCTCGCGCACCATTTCGGTCAACTGCTCGGGGTCCTTGGTCTGAACGGTGAGGTCGGCGAGCGACTCGAGGATCGTGCGGAGGTCGCGGATCGAGACGCGCTCGCGGAGGAGGTTCCTGAGGACGCGCAGCAGGTCGCCGAGCGGGAGCAGGTTCGGGATCACGTCGTCGACGAGCTTCGGGCTGGACCGCGCGAGCACGTCGAGGAGGTGCTGCGCCTCCTGGCGACCGAGGAGCTTGTGCGCGTGGCCGCGCATGAGCTCGCCGAGCTGCGTCGCGAGCATCGTCGGGTGATCGACGACCGTGAAGCCGAGGGCCTCGGCCATCTCGCGATCGCGCGGGTGAATCCAGGTCGCGGGCATGCCGAAGGTCGGCTCCGTCGTGCGCTCGCCTTCGAGCGGGGGGGCGACGCCGCCGGCGTCGATCGCGAGCAGGCGCCCGGCAGAGCAGCGGCCCGCGCCGATCTCGTTGCCGAGGAGCAGCACGCGGTAGCCGCCCGGCGCGAGGTCGAGGTTGTCGCAGACGTGCACGGGCGGCACGACGATGCCGCACTCGGAGGCGAGGTCTCGGCGGAGGGCCGCGACGCGCTCGAGCAAGGTGCCGCCGCGGCCGGGGTCGACCAGGTGCACGAGCTCGTAGCCGAGCTCCAGGGTGAGCACGTCGATCGCGAGGGCGGCGTCGATCTCCTCGGCGGGGGATCGCTTGGAGTCGGCGCTCAAGGCGGCGGCGGCGGCGGCGGCCTGCGCGCGCGGCGAACCGGGCAGGCCTGTGCGCTCGTCCTCGGAGGGGAGGCGGCGAGCCAGGAGGCCGAGCGCGCCGGCGAGGACGAGGCACGGCAGGGCGGGGACGCCGGGGATGAGGGCGAGGGCCGTCAAAATTCCGGCGGTCAGGCCGACGACGCGCCGACGCCCGAGGAGCTGGTTCGCGAGCGCGCGGCCGAGCGGCTCGCCGGTCGCGCTGCGGGTCACGACGATGCCCGAGGCGGCCGAGACGAGCAGGGCCGGCACCTGCGAGACGAGGGCGTCGCCGACCGAGAGGACGGAGAAGGTCTCGGCGGATCGCGCGAGATCGAGGCCCGCCGAGAGGCCCAGGATGAGGCCGCCGACGAGGTTGATCGCCGTGATGAGGAGGCCCGCGATCGCGTCGCCGTGGACGAACTTGCTGGCGCCGTCCATGGCGCCGTAGAAGTCGGCCTCGTGGCCGAGCGCCTCGCGGCGAATGCGCGCCTGCTCCGCGTTCAGCAAGCCCGACGACATGTCGGCGTCGATCGCCATCTGCTTGCCGGGCATCGCGTCGAGCGTGAAGCGCGCGGCGACCTCGGCCACGCGGCCTGCGCCCTTCGTGATGACCACGAAGTTGATGACGACGAGGATGAGGAAGACGACGAGGCCGACGACGATGTTGCCGCCGACGACGAAGCGGCCGAAGGCCTCGACCATCTCGCCGGCCGCGCCGTGCCCCTCGGCGCCGTGCAGCAGGATGAGGCGCGTGGTGGCGACGTTGAGCGCCAGGCGCAGCAGCGTCGCGGTGAGCACGACGGCGGGGAACGCGCTGAACTCGAGGGCCTCCTCGATGAACAGGGCCGTCAGGAAGACGCCGATCGCGAGGGCGATCGAGCAGGCGAGGAGCGCGTCCAGCAGCGGCGCTGGCAGGGGCAGCACCATCATCAGGACGATGCCGAGGATGCCCAGTGGGACGAGGACGTCGGATCGTCGAGACGGCTCGGCGACGGCTTGGGCGCTCACGCCCCCCTGTTACGCACGGCGCGTGCCGGAGGGGCTCGCGACGCCGCGGCCGCGGAGGCGGTAGACGAACGCGAGGACCTGCGCGACGGCGGCGAAGTGGGCGCCCGAGATGGGCTGGCCGACGGCGGTCTCGGCGTCGAGGGCGCGGGCGAGCGGGCGGTTCTCGAGGATGGGGATGCCGTGCTTGCGGGCCTCGGCGCGGATCGCGAGCGCCTGCTCGTCGTGCCCCTTGGCGACGACCGTCGGCGCCGCGTCCTTCTCGGCGTAGCGGAGCGCGACGGCGATGTGCGTCGGGTTCGTGACGATCACGTCGGCCTTGGAGACGTCGGCGAGGCTCACCGTCGATCGCTTCTTGGCCATCGCGCGGGCCTTCGCGCGCATCCGAGCCTTCATCTTCGGGTCGCCGTCCTGCTGCTTCATCTCGTCCTTCAGCTCTTTCAGCGTCATCTTCATCTGCTTCTCGATCTGGAAGCGGCTCTGGGCGTAGTCGGCTACGGCGAGGGCGAGCAGGACGCCCAGCGCCTTGAGCGTCAGGCGGATGGCGACGGCGACGATGGCGGAGAGCGAGGCCTCGGGCGGCTGGGCGGAGAGCGCGAGCAGTCCCGGGAGCTCCTCGGCCATCGCGCGGTAGGCGACGTAGCCGACGATGCCCACGCGCGTGACGGCGAGGGCGGTCTCGAAGATGGCTTGCTTGGGCGTGAAGAGCTGCTGGAGGCGCGGCAGCGGGTCGAGCCGCTCGGGTTTGATCTCGAGGCGGTCGAGGTCGAAGCTGGCGCCGGCCTGGGCGAGGCCGATGCTCGCGGAGCCGAACGCCGCCGCGACGGCGATGGGCCCGGCGAGGGCGACCAGCGTGGCCCCGGCCGCCGCGCTCGACAGCAGCAGCGACCCCTGATCGATGGCCGCGAGGTCGCCGAAGCACTGGTGGAAGAGGAGCTCGACGGCCCGGAAGCCGGCTTCGCGGGTGCCGACGAGGGCGGCGAGCGCGGCGGCGACGGCGGCGATGCCGCCCGCGTCGCGCGCGCGGGCGAACCGGCCCTCCTTGAGGAAGCGCTCGCGCCGTTGTGGCGTCGGGTCGAACTCGCGGTCGCTCTCCTCGCCTTCCGCCACGGGTCAGCCCCCGGCGAGCTCGGCGAAGAGGCGCTCGAGCATGGGCTCGAGGCCGCCGAGGTGGCGCAGCAGCCCCGCGCCGACGTCCCGCAGCGACGCCATCAGCACGGCGATGCCGCTGCCGATGAGGATCGTGAAGCCGATGCTGAAGATCTGGAGCGACGGCGCGGCGCGCGCGACGAGCGCGAGCACGACCTGGGTGACGAGCGACACGGCGACGACCGGCATCGCGAGCCGCACGCCGACGGACATGGCCTGGCCCGCGAGCTCGACGTAGAGGGGCACGGTGCCCGTGAATGCGAGCGGAGTGCCGACCGGGAGGGCGCGGAAGGATTCGAGCAGGTAGGCGAGGACGGTGCGATGGATGCCCGCCGAAATGGCGACGAGGATCGCCAGCAGGGTCGAGAACGTCGCGAGCGCTGTCTCCTGGGTGCCGGCGGACGGGTTCAGGATGCTCGGTGTGCCGAGGCCGGTCGCCTGCGCGAGCGCGCCGCCGAGGACCTCGGCGGCCGCGATGGCGAAGCGGAACGCGATGCCGACGAGCAGGCCGCAGGCGACCTCCGAGGCGGCGAGCGGGACCAGCGAGAGGTCGAGGGCGTGCGGACCGGTGGGGGGCGGCAGGATGCTCGCCGTGAACAGCGTCAGGATGGTGACGAGGCCGACGCGCTGCGCGGTGGGGACGCGGTCGCCGGGGAAGGGCGACACGAGCACGAACCCGCCGAAGCGAGCGCTCACGAGCACGAAGGCGATCGCCCAGCCGAGCAGGCCCTCGCGGAGCATCACTCCACCACGGACGCGATCGCCTCGATGCTGTGGCGCGCGTAGGCCGAGGCCTTCTCGACCATGGTCGGCCCGAGCGCGAGGAGCGTCAGCACGACGGCCGCCGCCTTGACCACGTAGCCCACGCTGGCCTCGTTGATCTGCGTCGCGGTCTGCACGACGCCGACGATGACGCCGGAGATCAGCGTGGCCGCGAGGATCGGACCGACGATCACGAGCGTGGCCTCGAGCATGCCCATCATCAGCGAGAGCGCGTGGTCGGGGCTCACGCGAAGCTCCGCAGGAGCGAGCCGATGAGCAGGTTCCAGCCGTCGACGATGACGAACAGGAGCAGCTTGATGGGCAGCGCGATGCTCGACGGGGGCACCATCATCATGCCCATGCTCATCAGCGTCGAGGAGACGGCGAGGTCGATGACGAGGAACGGCAGGAGCACGAGCACGCCCATCTGGAAGGACGTCGTCAGCTCGCTCACGACGAACGCGGGCGCGGCGATGCGCAGCGGCACCTCCTCCTCGGTCTTGGGCAATGGCAAGCGCGCGGCCCCGTAGAAGAGGGCGAGATCGGCCTCGCGCGTCTGGCGGAGCATGAACGCGCGGATCGGCACCGTCGCGCGCGCGACGGCCTCCTCCTCGGCGATCGCGCCCTTCGTGTAGGGCTCCCACGCATCGCGGAGGATCGGCGCCGTGACGGGCGCCATGGTGAAGAGCGTGAGGAAGATCGCGATGCCGACGAGCACCTGGTTCGGTGGCGTCTGCTGGGCGCCGATGCCCTGCCGCAGGAACGAGAGCACGACGATGACGCGCGTGAACGACGTCATCGTGAGCACGATCGCCGGCAGCAGCGACAGCAGCGTGAGGAGCGCGAGGATCTTGAGCTGCGGGCTCAGCCCCGCCGCGCCGAGGCCGAGGTCGGGCAGGGGGGCGGCCTGCGCCGATGTCGGCGCGAGCAGCGCGGTGGCCGCGGCGGCGAGCGCGGCGGCGCGACCCAGGAGCCCGGCGCGCACCGAAGCCCCGCGTGGATCCCCTGCCGCGGGGCCCGTGGCCGCGACGAGCGGGGTGGCGCCGGCGCTCATGATCAGGCTCCGCGAGCGAGGCGGGCGAGGCCGCGAGCCTGCTCCTCGATCGGCTCCTCGTGGCGAGCCACGGCGCGCGCGGGCCCGTTCGGCGGGACGTCGAGGGGCAGCGAGGCCTGGCCTGGGAGGGCGTCGTCGTCGTGGCCGAGCGCGCGGCCGCGGACGCGGGGAGGGCGCGCGGACGGCGCGGCGGGCGCAGGGACCGGGACCTCGGGGCGGACCTTGCCGGCGTCCTTCGCGGGCGCGGGGCGCGCGTCACGGGGCTCGGTCACGGCGGCGATGCGTCGAGGGCGCGTCGGGGGTGCCGTGATCGCCACCGCGGGGGCGCTGCCGCCGTCCGAGGAGGGGCGCCAGACCGGGCGTGCGGGCCGCTCGCGGCGCGGAGGCGGAGGCGGAGCGCGCGAGCCGTCGTCGCGGCCGTCGTCCTCGTACTCGTCGTCGTCGTCGTCGCCGGCAGCCATCAGGGGCCGCTCGCGGGCCGAGGAGGCGCGGGCGGCAGCCGGGCGCACGCTCGGCTCGTCGGTGGGCTCGGCTTCGCGCCGGGCGAGGACCGACTGCGCGGCGGCGGCGCGCAAGGCGCCCAGGAAGCCGGGCTCGATGACCACGTCGTCGGGGGCCGCGGGCTCGCCGTCGGCCGAGGTCGGCGCGGGGACGGCGTCGGGGTCGGGCAGGACCGCGAGGCGCTGCACCGACCCGGGGGTGACGCCGAGGAGCAGGCGCTGGCCCTCGACCTCGACGATGATCAGCTCGCTGCGGACGCCGATGCTCGTGCGGGCCGCGATACGCAGCGCGGGCGCGCGCGGGGCGCCCTTCCGGGTCGCTCGGTGCTGGATGAAGAGCCACGCGCCGCCGAGGAGCACGAGCGCGCCGAGGCCGAGCTTCGCCCCGAGGCCCAGGCCGTGCGCTTCGGGCGCGAGCTCGACGGGGTGCGACGGGCGGACGGCGAGCGGCGTGGCCGCAGCGGGGGCGGGGGCGGGGGCGGGCGTCGCCGCGGACGCGGACGGAGCCGCAGGCGAGATCGGAAGAGCACACGTCTGAACTCCAGTCAC
>CAIVJW010000113.1 GCA_903906315.1 uncultured delta proteobacterium
CGCCGGTCGCGCCCGTCGCGCACGCCGAGGCGCCCGCAGGGGCGCCGCCCGCGATCGAGGCGCCCCCGGTCGAACCCGCGCCGACCGCCGTCACGACCGCCCCGTCGATCCCTCACGACGCAGCGCTCGCACCCGCCCTCTCCAAGGTCGCGATCGTGCCGCCGCCGCCCAAGGACCGCGCCTCGGCGCCCGCGCCCGCGCCCGCCCCCGCTCCGAGGGTCACGGTCCCGACGCCCCCGCCGCCGTCGGCGACCGCCCGGCGCCTCGCCGGCGAGGAGCTGCTCGACGAGCTCTTCGAGACCATCCCCGGCCTCGAGCTCTGCGACGACCCCTTCGCCGGCGCCGAGTTCCTGGTCGAGCTCGCGCTGCGCAAGCTCGGCAGCTCGATGGCCGTCGTGCACCTCTACGACATCAACCGCCGCGAGTTCGTCGTCGCCGCCGCCGCCTTCTCCGGCCCGCGCTGGCCGAAGCCGCCCGAGCTGCGCAACCTCCGCGAGTCCGAGGCCGACCCGCTCATCACCGAGGCCATGCACAGCGACGACGCCATCCTCGTGCGCGAGGCGCCCTCCGACAAGCGCATCACCGGCCGCCGCTTCCAGTGGCTCGAGCACCTGCCGCGCACCGTCCTCTGTTTTGGCGTGCGGCAGGCCGGCCGCTACCTCGGCGCCATCGAGCTCGCCGACCCCCTCGACGGCGGGCGCTTCACCGAGTCCGACGCCTACGCCCTCACCTACGTCGGCGAGCACTTCGCCCGCTTCCTCGCCGCCCGCGGCATCGTCGTCGACCCCGCGGGCGCGAAGGGGGCCTGACTCCCGGCGGGCGCGGCGGTCGCGGCGGTCGCGCGCACGCGGGCCCTCCTGCGCCGCGCGGTCGCGCTCACCGCCTGCCGCCCGCCCGGCCCTCCCCGAGAAGCGGCGGCGTGGTCCTCGGCGCGCGCCGACCGCGGCGCAGGCCCGGTCCCGAGCCCCGGAGTCCGCGGCTGCCCGAGAACGCGCCGCCGGGCGGGACCGCGCGCCTGTCCGGCGCGACCGAAGCTTGTCCGGCGGCGCCGCAGGTCACGCGGCACCGCGGAGGGGGCTTGTCGGACGGGGCCGAGGGCTCGTCGGACGGGCGCGGCGCTTGGGGGCCGGTTCTCGGGGCGAAAATCGAGGCTTCCGGAGGCTTGTCGGACGGGGCGCGAGCGGTCCCGGGCGGCGGCGGTGGCTTCGGGTGGCGCGCGGCAGGCACCGCCGACCGATACGCGCGAGATTCCCGCCACCTGGCAAGGCCCCGGCGCGGGCGACGAGCGACGCGGATGGCCCGGAGGCGCGAAGCGGAGGCCCGGCAAGGTTTCGAGGGCGTCCGGCACGCCCGAAGGCGGCGAGGCGGGCGTCGGGGGCCGCCCGATCGCGCTCTCGGCGCCGCGCGGCCGCGGGGCACCGCGTCGGCGCGCGCAGAACGTCGCGCCGGCCTGCGTCGACCCGACCCCGATCCCCCCGCACGCCCGCGCTGGCACCCCGCCCCCCAGCGGCCGGCGGGCCGTCGAGGCGATCGCGGCGGGGCTCGCCCAATCGCGGCCGAGGCGCGAGTGCGGAGCTGGCCCAGTCGACGCAGGCCTCGTGATGATCGCGCAAGAACCCGGGCGCGTGCTCGGGCGCCACCGCCGGACGTTGCCTCTTCTCGAGCGCGCGGTCGATCACGCGCTCGTGCACCGTCTGCAGGTTGCCATGACGCGCGTCGAGCCGCGGGGCTCGGTCATCGTCGTGCACACGCGCTGGCACGAGGACGACCTCATCGGGCGGCTCGCGGGCGAGGCCGACTGGGAGCACGTGAACCTGCCGGCCATCGCGCCGGACGGCGCCGCGCTCTGGCCGTCGCGGTGGCCCGTCGAGGAGCTCGCCAAGAAGCGGCGCGCAAGCCGGCCGCCGACGAGCCCGTCGTCGATGGGCTGCCGGCCCCGGTCGCGCCGCCGTCGCCACCGGGCGCGCCGCCTGGAGGCGAGGGGCCTGGCGGCGGGCCGAGCCTCGACCAGGCCGAGAAGGACGCCGACCTCCAGGC
>CAIVJW010000114.1 GCA_903906315.1 uncultured delta proteobacterium
CGGGCGCAAAGGCGCCCTGGGAGTCTCGATGGGGCCGCGAGCGGAACCAAACCCCGGGCGCAAAGGCGCCCTGGGAGTCTCGATGGGGCCGCGAGCGACCCCGACCCCCTGCCCCCCCCTCTCCCTCGCGGGGAGAGGGGGAAACGAGGCCGTTCGAATGCTGCTGGCGAAGGTCGTTGGGACGGTGGTCGCTACGCGCAAAGACCCGAAGGTCGACGGGCTCAAGCTGCTGCTGTTGCGGCAGGTCAACCCGGAGACCCTGAAGGAAGGCGGCTACGTCGTGGCGAACGACGCGGTCGGCGCCGGCGTGGGCGAGTTCGTGCTGTATGCGTCCGGCTCGTCGGCGCGGCAGACCGAGGTGACGAAGGACAAGCCGTGCGACGCGGTCGTGATGGCGATCGTCGACACCTGGGACGTCGGCGGTGCGACGCTCTACGAGAAGCACGGGCAGGAGCACGGCTACGCCGACTGAGGCGGACCCGCTGCGCAGAGGCTTGGCAAAAGGTCGGCGCCCCACGCGGCGCCGCGGGTGAGGCATGAGCCAGACAGGCATCAGCTCCGACCAGATCCGGAAGCTCGCAGAGGCCATCGCGCGGGAGCTCGCAGCGCCCGGGACGGGGGCACCGGCCGCGCACGCCGTGACGCAGGCGCCGGCCGCGCCGCGCGCGCCCTCGGAGGCGCTCGGCGACGGCGTGTTCGCGACGATCGACGAGGCCGCGAAGGCCGCGAAGCAGGCGTTCTACGCGCTCGACGCGATCGGGCTCACGCGGCGCTACGCGATCATCGAGTCGATCCGGCAGACGATGCGACCGCAGGCCGAGCCGCTCGCGCGCATGGCGCACGAGGAGTCGGGCCTCGGGCGCGTCGAGGACAAGATCCAGAAGAACCTGCTCGTCACGAACAAGACGCCCGGCCCCGAGGTGCTGTCGCCCGAGGCCGTGAGCGGCGATCGCGGGCTGACGCTGGTCGAGCCGGCTCCGTTCGGGCTGATCGGCGCGATCACGCCGGTGACGAACCCGCCGTCGACGATCATCTGCAACACGATCGGCATGGTGTCGGCCGGCAACACGGTGGTGTTCAACGCCCACCCGTCGGCCAAGCGCGTGTCGGCGGCGACGGTGCGCCTGCTGAACCGCGCGATCATGGCCGCGGGCGGTCCGCCCAACGTGGTCACGTGCATCGCCGAGCCGACGGTCGAGAGCGCGGGCGAGATGATGAAGCACCCGCTGGTGCGGCTGGTCGTCGTGACCGGCGGGCCCGCGGTGGTGAAGGCGGCAATGGGCTCGGGCAAGCGGGCGATCTGCGCCGGGCCGGGCAACCCGCCGGCCGTCGTCGATGCGTCGGCGAACCTCGACAAGGCCGGGCGCGACATCGTCATGGGCCACTCGTTCGACAACAACGTCATCTGCGTGGACGAGAAGGAGGTCATCGTCGTCGACGCGGTGGCCGACGCGCTCAAGGCCTCGATGAAGCGGAATGGCGCGGTCGAGGTGAAGGCGTCCGATCTGGCGCGCCTCGAGAACGTGATCTTCGAGAAGAACGCGGGGCCGCGCGGGCACGCGCTCGTCAAGAAGCAGCTCGTCGGGAAGAACGCGTCGGAGATCCTGCGCGAGCTGGGCGTCTCGGCGGGGCCCGAGGTGAAATGCCTGATCGTCGAGGTATCGAACGATCACCCGCTCGTGTGGACCGAGCAGATGATGCCCGTGCTGCCGATCACGCGCGTGCGATCGGTCGACGAAGCGATAAGCCTCGCGGTCGAGTGCGAAGGCGGCAACTTCCACACGGCGACGATGCACTCGCACGATCTCGGCGCTCTCTCGCGGATGGCGCGCAAGTGCAACGCCTCGATCTTCGTGAAGAACGGGCCCGCGGTGTCGGGGCTCGGGCACGACGCCGAAGGCTTCACCTCGTTCACGATCGCCTCGCCGACGGGTGAGGGCCTGACGACGGCGCGGTCCTTCTCGCGCTGGCGCCGGTGCACGATGGTCGACCACTTCCGCATCGTCTGAACGACGTGAGCGCGCCCATCCTCGGCCCGGCCCTCGCGATGATCGCGGTCGGCGACGTCCCTTCGGGGCTGGCCGCGCTCGACGCGCTCGCGAAGGAGGCGCCGGTCGAGGTGATCGCGGCCGGGACGATCCAGAGCGGCGAGTACCTGATCGCCTTCGCGGGCGAGGTCGAGCCGGTCGAGATGGCGCTCGCTCGCGCGGTCGCCGCCGCTCGCGAAGCGGTCGGTGACGTCGTGATGCTGCCCTACGCGGAGGCCCGCATCGTCCCCGCGTTCCTCGAGGGCGTGGTGCGCTGGCCGGCGCCGGGCGACACGCTCGGAGTGATCCAGACCTCGAGCCCGCCGACGCTCCTGCGCGCGGTCGACGCGGCGCTGAAGGGCGCCGAGGTCGACCTCGTCGAGCTGCGGCTCGGGGACGGGCTCGCAGGCAAGGGCCTCGCGATGCTGTGGGGCGGGACGCACGACGTCGAAGCGGCGCTGGCGCTGGCCGAGGCGACCTTCGGCCGCGGGCGCGCCGAGGGTGCGACGACGCGGATCATCCCGAACGCGGACGGCGCGGTCGGGAGGGCCTTGCGCGCGGGGACGCGGTTCTTCAAGGAGTGGCGAGGATGAAGCTCGGACGCGTGATCGGCACGTGCGTCGCCTCGGTGAAGGCGAAGGGCATGGAGGGGCTGAAGCTCCTCGTCGTGCGGCCGTTGACTGCGGACCTCGGCGACGACGGCGACCCGTTCGTCGCCACGGACGCGTCGGCGCAGGCGGGCGAGGGCGATCTGGTGACGTACGAGGCCTCGCGCGAAGCGGCGCTGATGCACGATCCGTGGTTCATCCCGGTGGACCACGCCGTCGTCGGCATCGTCGATCAGCACACGTACGACGGCCACGAAGGAGGTCCGCTGTGATCCTCGGGCGCGTCTGCGGCACGGTGGTCGCCACGATTCAGCACCCGTTTTACGACGGGAAGAAGCAGCTCATCGTCCGCGCCATCACGCCGGACGGCAGGTTCGACGGCGACAAGTACATCGTCGCGATCGACCTCGTCGGCGCGGGGGTCGGGCAGACGGTGATCGTCGAGGACGAGGGCAACTCGGCGCGGCAGCTGCTCGGCCTGAAGGACGCGCCCGTGCGGTCCGTCGTGCTCGGCATCGTCGACGAGATCGCCCTGGCTCCCGACGAGGGGCCGGCCAGCCCCGCGGACGCGACGCCCGCGTAGCGGCCGAGGCGCGAGTAGCGGGCGGGCGCGCGCGCCGCTAGAAGACCGGGCATGCGCGCCCTGTTCTTCGGCACCCCCGCGATCGCGGTCCCTTCGCTCGAGGCCCTGACCGAGATCGCCGAGGTGGTCGGCGTGGTCTGTCAGCCGGACAAGCCCGCGGGGCGGGGGCTCGAGCTGAAGGCGCCCCCCGTGAAGGAGCGGGCGATCGCGCTCGGGCTCGAGGTGAGCCAGCCGGCGAAGGTGCGCACGCCGGAGTTCGCGCAGTGGGTGAAGGACCGAGGCGCGGACGTGGCGGTGGTCATCGCGTACGGGCGCATCCTGCCGCCCGCGGTGCTCGAAGGGCCTCGCAGGGGCTGCCTGAACCTGCACGCGTCGCTGCTGCCGAAGTATCGCGGCGCAGCGCCGATCACGTGGGCGATCCTGCGCGGCGAGCGCGAGACGGGGGTGTGCCTGATGCAGATGGACGAGGGCATGGACACCGGGCCGGTGTACGCCGCGCAAGCGCTGGCGATCGGCGACGAGATGACGGCGGAAGAGCTCGCGCGCGAGATCGCGGCGCTCGCGGCGCGCGTGGTGCGCGAGGACGTGCCGCGCGTGCTGGCCGGCGAGCTCGTCGCGACGGCGCAGGACCACGCAGCCGCGACGATGGCGCCGCTCCTCGAGAAAGAGAACGGGCGCGTCGCGTGGGCGCAGGGTGCGCGCGCGGTGCACGATCACGTTCGCGGGATGACGCCGTGGCCGGGCGCCTTCACGAGCCTCCACGGCAAGACCCTCAAGGTGCTGCGCACGCGCGTCGCGCAGGCGAGCGGTTCACGCGGCGCGCCGGGGCTCGTCATCGGGGCGGACAAGCGCGAGATCGAGGTCGCGTGCGGCGACGGGACCGTGCTCTTGCTGCGCGCGCAGGTCGAGGGGAAGAAGGCGCTCGACGCGACGGAGCTCGTCGGCGGGCGCGCGATCGCGACGGGCATGCGGCTCGGGGCGAGCGAAGCCGGGCGGTAGCGGGCCGGGGATGCGAGGCGCGCACGCGGTGCTAGCGTGCGAGGCATGCTGACCTCGACTCCCTCGCTCGTCGGATTTGCGTCGCTCGTCACGGGAGCCGCCGTGGTGGCGATCGGCCTCGCGACGACGCTGGCGGCCGCCGGCTGCGGCAGCGCGAAGCGGCCCGACGGCGGCACCGGGCTCCTGGCGGTGGGGTCGGCCACGCCGGACCTGCAGGGCAGCGACCAGCACGGAGCGGTGCAGTCGCTGGCGGCCGAGCGCGGGCACGCGGTGGTCGTGTACTTCTATCCGAAGGACGCGACGCCCGGCTGCACCAAGGAGGCGTGCGCGTTCCGCGATGCCTGGGACCGCTACAAGGCCGCGCGCGTGCAGGTCTTCGGTGTGTCGTCGGACGACGTCGCCTCGCACGCGAACTTCGCGAAAGAGCAGAAGCTCCCCTTCCCGCTCGTGTCCGACACGAGCCACACCTGGGCGACCGCGTTCGGCGTGCCGACGACGCTCGGGATGACCAAGCGCGTGACCTTCCTGCTCGACAAGGACGGCAAGGTCGCGAAGGTGTACCCGGACGTCGACCCGGGGGTGCACGCCGCCGACGTGCTCGCGGACGCGACCGCACTGCGCTGAGGCGAGAGAAGCGCGGCGAGGCCCTTCCGCGCGGCGCCGGTTCGCTCTACGAATCGGGGTGCGCCGGCGCCACGCCGCCGGCCCGGAGGCCCATGGCGGAGATCACTCGGAAAGAGCTCATCCTCGCGCTCGTCGCGGCAGGGCCTAACCCGCGCCTGATGGGCGTCGATCTCACGGGGCTCGACCTGTCCGGGCTCGCGCTCCATCGCGCGAACCTGGCGCGCGCCGACCTGCGCGGGGCGAACCTGACGATGACGACGCTGTTCGAGGCGAACCTCGCCGGGGCGAACCTGGCCGGCGCCAACCTCACGCGGGCGGACCTCGAGCGCGCCCACCTGGCGGGCGCGTGCCTCGTCGGCGCGACGCTCACCGACGCGATCCTCACCGAGGCAAACCTCACCGACGCGCTGCTCGACGGCGCGATCCTCACGGGCGTCGACCTCACCGGGGTGAAGGGCTTGCGGCGTGGATCGGGGCGCTCCGGAGGGGAGCCTTGAAAAAGTGAACGGGGGTTGCTGAAAAGCTGTTGAGCTTGTCGGCGGGTTGTGAAAGATTGCGCGCCGTTCGAGGACAGGCCACCTTAGCTCAGTGGTAGAGCAACGGTTTCGTAAACCGTAGGTCTGGGGTTCAAGTCCCCAAGGTGGCTCCACTTTTTGGCTTCGAGATCGACCCACGGGTTTGAGATCTCCCCAACGGGCCCGTCGCCCTCGCTGCCGCCTCGATGGCGCTGCCTGCGAGGTGCGCGTAGCGCTGCGTGGCGGCGCCGCGAAGGCGGCGAGGCCGGATCGTTCGTGCGAGGAGCCCTTGCCGACACGGCGCGAGGATGGCGGACGCTCGCGGTACTTCGCAATGCCGACCGGCGGTCGGCAATTCGGGAGTGGC
>CAIVJW010000115.1 GCA_903906315.1 uncultured delta proteobacterium
CCGCGATCGCCGCCCCACCGCGCAGCCAGCGCCCGCCGATCGCGCCCGACCCGACGAGCGCCAGCGCGACGAACGCCGCCGCCGCCGCGAACGCCCTCCCGATCAGCGACGCCCACGCCGACGCGCGCGCCGACGCCGCGAGCCGCGCCAGCACCCCCGCGCCCGCCCCTGCCCCGGCGCTCACGACGACGCCTCCGCGCCGCCGTCGACGGGCGCGACCCAGTCACGCACCTCGAGCCGGCCGCTCAGCGGCACCGCCTCGAGCCGCGCCGACAGCGATCCGTCCGCGTTCTCCCAGGCCACGCCGACCCGCGTCCGCACCGTGCGCGCCCCGCGCTCCGAGAGCGCCCAGATCACCTTCAGCTTCGCGTCGATGGTCTCCACGAGGACCTCCTTGACGGGGGCCCGCTGCGCGCCTCGTGCCACGCGAAGACCGGCCCAGATCCGCCCCGATCGACCCTTCGCAGGGTGGCGCCGCCCTGGCGGCGGGGTGGCGGCCGCCGCCCCCGGCGCCCCCGAGTGTGCCCCGGAGGCGTCGCTCGGCTAGGCTCACGTTACGGTGCGCCTGCCCCACGCGCCGCGAGGCTCCGCCCATGTCGAACCGCATCCACCTCCCCGAGCCCGCCGTGACGCCCCTCCCCTCCCGCCGCGCGTTCCTCGGCACCGTCGCGGCCGGCGCCGCGGGCGCGGTGCTGGTCGACCCGCGCGAGGCCTCCGCCGCGCCCCCGAGCTTCGTGGCGAGGCCCCCGGCCGGGTTCGTGCCGCTGACGATCCCGGGCAAGATCGTGAAGGTGTCGAAGAGCGGCACGCTGCAACCGAACGGCCTCTGGCCGACCGAGGACGCGGCGCGCGTGATGCTCGAGCGCGCGATGGCCGAGCTGACGGGCAAGAGCGACCTCGGCGAGGCCTTCGGCATGTTCGTCCACAAGGACGACAAGGTCGCGATCAAGACCAACGGCATCGCGGGCCAGAAGGGCGCCACGATGGCGACCAACAAGGAGCTCGTCGCCGAGGTCGTGCGCGGCGTCGTCGCCGCCGGCGTGCCGCCGCAAAACATCGTCATCTTCGAGCAGTACCCGTCGTTTCTCGCGGGCACGCGCTGCGCCGACCGGAACCGCGTCGTCGCGGCCGGCTTCCCCGCAGGCGTGACCGCGGCCGTGCACGAGAACAAGGACGCCGTGATGCCCGAGATCATCGTCTCCGGCGTCCCGACCAAGTTCGTCCGCCCGTTCACCCAGGCCACCGCGGTCATCAACGTGACGCTGATCAAGGACCACTCGATCTGCGGCTACACGGGGTGCCTGAAGAACATCACCCACGGCTCGACCATCAACCCGCATGCGTTCCACGAGCACGGCGCGAGCCCGCAGATCGCCGAGCTCTACGCGCAGGACGTGGTCAAGAGCCGCGTGCGCCTCCACGTCACCGACGGCTACAAGGTCATCTACGACGAGGGCCCGCTCGACCGGAACAAGAAGCGCCGCGTCCCGCACGAGGCCGTCTACGTCGCGACCGACCCCGTCGCCATGGACACGATGGGCGCGCGCATCGTCGAGAAGCTCCGCAAGGAGAACAACCTGCCGAGCCTCAAGGAGGCGAACCGCGAGCCGACCTACATCCGCCTCGCGGGCGAGCTCGGCCTCGGCGTGCACGACCTGAACCGCATCGCGATGCGGGAGATCACGCTCTGATCGAGGGCCAGGCCGCCCGCGGCGAGCGCGCGCGGCGGAGGGGCACAAAGCGCCGACCGGCGGGCTCGAAGAGGCGTAAATTGCGCGCCCATGTCGACCCCCGTCCTCCCCCAACGCGCCCGCGTCGTCGTCCTCGGCGGCGGCGTCATCGGCACCTCCGTCGCGTACCACCTCGCGCACCTGGGCGTGCGCGACGTCGTGCTCCTCGAGCGCGACAAGCTGACCTCGGGCACGACGTGGCACGCGGCCGGGCTCATGGTGACGTTCGGATCGACGAGCGAGACGTCGACCGAGATGCGGAAATACACGCGCGACCTCTACGCGCGGCTCGAGGCCGAGACCGGCCAGGCCACGGGCTTCCGCCCGGTCGGCTTCATCGAGTGCGCCTCCGACCCGGATCGCCTCGAGGAGTACCGGCGCGTGTCGGCGTTCAACCGCCTCTGCGGCGTCGACGTGCACGAGATCGGGCCCGACGAGGTGAAGCGCCTGTTCCCGATCGCGCGGGTCGACGACGTGCTCGCCGGCTTCTACGTGAAGGAGGACGGCCGCGTCGATCCGGTCGACGTCACGGTCGCCCTCGCCAAGGGCGCGAAGCTGCAAGGCGCCACGATCCTCGAGGGCGTGCCCGCGCTCGGCGTGGTCACGAAGAACGGCGCCGTCGCGGGCGTCGACACGCCGCTCGGCACCATCGAGTGCGAGTTCGTCGTCAACTGCGCCGGCATGTGGGCCCGTCAGCTCGGCGCGAAGAACGGCGTCAACATCCCACTCCAGGCCGCCGAGCACTACTACCTCATCACCGAGAAGATCGAGGGCGTCGAGAAGCACTGGCCGGTGCTCGAGGACCCGGGCCACTACGGCTACTTCCGCGAGGAGGGCGGCGGCGTGATGATCGGCATGTTCGAGCCGGTCTGCGCGCCGTGGAAGGTCGGCGGCATCCCCGAGGAGTTCTCCTTCGGCGAGATCCCGCCGGACTGGGAGCGCATGACCCCGTACCTCGAGAAGGCCATGAGCCGCGTGCCCGTCACGCTCCAGGCCGGCATCAAGAAGTTCTTCTGCGGGCCGGAGAGCTTCACCCCCGACCTTCGCCCCGTCGTCGGCGAGGCGCCCGAGGTGAAGAACTACTTCGTCGCGGCGGGCCTGAACTCGATTGGCATCCTCACCGGCGGCGGCATGGGCCGCGTGATCGCGCACTGGATCCTCAATGGCAGACCCGACGTCGACGTCACGGGCATGCACATCGACCGGCTGCACCGCTACCAGTCGAACCCCGAGTACCGTCGCACGCGCACGGTCGAGTCGCTCGGCCTGGTCTACCAGTGCCACTACCCGACGAAGTCGATGACCACCGCGCGGGACGCGAAGCGCTCCGCCATCCACGAGAGGCTCGCCGCCGAGGGCGCCTATTTCAAGGACGTGAGCGGCTGGGAGGGCGCCGACTGGTACGCCGGCCGCGGCAAGACGGCCGACCCGGGCCCGCTCTCCTTCGGCCGCATGTCGTGGTGGCCCAACTGGGAGGCCGAGCACCGCGCCACGCGCGAGGGCGTGATCCTGATGGACATGTCCTTCATGTCGAAGTTCCGCGTCGAGGGCCGCGACGCCGGGCGCCTCCTGAACCAGCTGTCTGCCAATGAGGTCGACGGCGAGGCCGGGCGCATCACCTACACGCAATGGCTGAACGAGGGCGGCACGCTCGAGGCCGACCTGACGGTCACGAAGCTCGGCGACCGCGACTTCTTCGTGGTCGCCAGCGACACCGCGCACCGCCACGTCGAGACGCGGATGCGCCGCGTGTTCGGCGACGATCACGCCTTCGCCTGCGACGTGACGAGCGCCTACGCGCAGATCAACGTCCAGGGCCCGCGATCGCGCGAGCTCGTCGCGGCCGTCACCGACGCCGACCTCTCGAACGAGGCCTTCCCCTTCCGCGCGGCGCGCGAGATCGCGATCGGCTTCGCGCGGGTGCTCTGCGTGCGCATCACCTACCTCGGCGAGCTCGGCTACGAGCTCTACGTGCCGACCGAGCAGGCCGTGCACGTCTACGACCGGCTGGTGAAGGCCGGCGAGCCGATCGGGCTGCGCCACGCGGGGCTCAAGGCGCTCGCCTCGCTGCGCATGGAGAAGGGCTACCGCGACTACGGCCACGACATCGACAACACCGACTCGGTGCTCGAGGCCGGCCTCGGCTTCGCGGTCGACCTGAAGAAGCCGGGCGGCTTCATCGGCAAGGACGCGGTGATCGCGAAGAAGGCCGAGGGCCCGCTGACGAGGCGCCTCGTGCAGGTGCTCGTGAAGGACCCCGAGCCGCTGCTCTTCCACGCCGAGCCGGTGTGGCGCGACGGCAAGCGCGCGGGCTACGTGCGCGCGGCCTCCTACGGCCACACCCTCGGCGGCGCGGTCGGCCTCGCGATGGTCGACGCCGGCGGCGCGCCCGTCGACGCGGCGTTCGTCGACACGGGCACCTGGGAGGTCGAGATCGCCGCGAAGCGGTACCCGGCCATCGCGTCGCTCCGGCCGCTCTACGACCCGGGGATGGCGCGCATCAAGGGGTGACCTCGCCCCCCGGCCCCCCGGGGGTGAGGCTCAGCGCGCCCAGTACGCCTCTTCGTCGAGGCCCTCTTCGCGCTCGGGCAGCGCGCGCGTGAGCCGCGGCGCGCTCTGCACGAGCACCTCGTAGCTCACGCGGTTGGCGTAGCGGCAGACCTGGCTCATCGACGAGTACGTCAGGAACTCGCGCACGTGCTTCGACGACGTCGGCACGTTCGCGCGGTGGTAGCGGTTCGCGGACATGTCGTGGAGCAGCGCGGCGAGCGCGGCGTCGCCCGCGCCGTTGGTGCTCGCGATGCGATCGGGGCCGCCGTGGTAGGGCGCGATGTACGCGAAGACCTTGACCGGCCGATCGGTCCCCTTGCGCAGCATCGGGCGGCTGAACTCGTAGCGGTTGAACTCCGGTATGGCGCCCGGGAGCAGCGGATAGCGCGTCTGCTTCTTCACCGCGTCGTCGGTGTGACCGGCGAGGTAGAGCCCCGTGGGCCCGGCGGTGCAGAGCACCAGGTCGGTCAGGTCGAGCGCGCGATCGCAGGCGATCAGCGGGTCGGGCGAGCCGGTCAGGGCCTCGGCCTCCTCCTCGTTCATCGCGACGACGTTGACGTGGTCGGCGATGAAGCGGCGCCAGAACTCCGCGCGATCGGCGATGACGGCCTTCGTGCCGAGCGTGAGCACGACCGGGATGCCCCGGTCCTTCGCGAGCGTGATCGCGCGCAGGGTCGCGTCGGGCATCGGGTCGCCCGGCTTGCAGCGCATCAGGTACGACGTGATGACGAGGCAGCTCGCCTGGTCGAACACGCGCGCCGGGATGCTCTCGGGGCGGAGCAGGTTCATCTTGCCCTCGTTGATGGCGAACGTGCGCTCTCCATCGGGCGTGACGAGCGCGAAGCAGCGCCCGATGGGGCCGTCGACGGGCTGGAGGTGGTCGAGGTTCACCCGGCTCGAGGTGTTCGAGAGGTAGCGGTAGCCGGAGGTGCCGAGGCGGATCTCCTCGCTCATCACGCCGAGCAGGATCGAGGCGTCGTCGGCGAGGATCGAGTAGTTGTGCAGCGTGTTGCCGACCGTGCCGCCGGCGAACTCGTACTGGATGAGCTTCTCGCCGAGCAGCTCGTCGTAGAGCGCGCCCGCGCCGGCGTTCGGGATGACGACGGAGCTGCCCTTCGTCAGCCCGTACTTCGCGAGGAAGCCCTCGGGCACCCGCGCGTCGATGTCGACGAGGGTCTGATCGATCCCGACGACGTGCGTGCGGAACGTCGGAGCCTCGAGGCCGACGCGGTTGAGCAGCGGATCGCGCGCGTTGACGGGGAAGTAATGCGTGTGCTTGCGGCGGCCGGGGAAGCGCATGGCGAGGCACCCTCGTGAGATCGGGGGCGGATGCTATCACCGGCGCGGCGGCTCGCGGGCCGACCGGCGGAGGCGACGGAGCGCCGACGGTTTGGTACGTTCGACCCAGGAGAAGCGCGCCGATGAGGACCTCCGCCACGACGCTGCGTGCCGTCCTCGCCGCCCTCGGGGCGACGCTCGGCGCGCTCGCGGGGTGCGCCTCGGACGAGGCGACGATCGCCGCGACCGACGGCACGGAGGGCGGAGGCGGCTTCGACGCGACGACGTGCGAGGCGGGGCAGACGCTCTGCCGCGCCGGCTGCATCGACACGCAGGTCGACCCCGCGAACTGCGGCGACTGCGGCACGGCGTGCGCGAACGGCGCGACCTGCGCAGGAGGGCTGTGCGCGGCGGCGTGCGACGGCGGCGTGGTGTGCGGCGCCGACTGCGTCGACGTGCAGAGCGACCCCGGCAACTGCGGCGCGTGCGGAAGCGCGTGCTCGACGGGCACCGCGTGCGCGGCCGGGCAGTGCGCGATCGCATGCCCGCCCGGGCAGCTGGCCTGTGGCGGGGCGTGCGCCGACGTGTCCGCCGATCTCGCGAACTGCGGCGCGTGCGGGCAAGCGTGCGATCCCGGCGAGGTGTGCAGCGCGGGCGCGTGCAGCCTGGTGTGCGGCGGCGGCACGACCAAGTGCGGCGCGAAGTGCGTCAACCTGACGAGCGACCCGGCGAACTGCGGCGCGTGCGACGCGACGTGCCCGCAGGGCTACGCCTGCACCGCCGGCGCCTGCCAGATCGTGTGCGGCGGCGGCACCACGGCCTGCGGGGACGTGTGCGCCGATCTCGCGCACGACCCCGCGAACTGCGGCGCGTGCGCGACGTCGTGCCCCGGCGGGCAGGTCTGCACCGGCGGCGCGTGCGAGCTGGTCTGCGGCGCCGGCACGACGAAGTGCGGCAACGCGTGCGTCGACCCCGCGGTCGATCCCGCGAACTGCGGCGCGTGCGGGAAATCCTGCCCGGGAGGGCAGTCGTGCGTGGGCGGAGCGTGCAAGTCGCCGGACGCATGGTGGGCCTCCGGCGTGCAGACCAACGTGCCAGTCGCCCAGCTGACGGGGTGGACCCCGTGCTATCAGGGCCTCTACAGCGCCGGCGGCGCCTCGATCGCGGGCCTCCTCGCGTCCTGCTCGAAGGCGAAGCTGCTCCTCGCGTGCCGGCCCGGCGGCGGCGGCGCGCTCGCAGTGCTCGCGATGGCGCCGCGCGGCGACGTCACGTTCGACACGGGCAGCAGCAACCAGCCCCACGACGCGAACGGCGTCGGCTGGTACTTCAGCGGCAACTTCTCCTGGGGCTTCGCGCCGCAGGGCGCCGCGATCGCGCGCAACGAGTGCGACACGATCGGCAGCAGCTTCGACGGCTACGGTGGGCCGCAGAAGGAGAAGCGCCTGTGCTGGCACACGCTCGGCGGGGGCGTGAACCCCGGCTGGCGGTGCGGCGCGACCGACAACCTGAACGTCGCCGCGGGGTGGGAGCGGCTGGTGTTCCACGCGGACTGATCTCCTCGCCCACGAGAGGGCGTGCCGGATCGCGCGCGCTCTGGCACACTCGACGACGTGAGGGGAGCGGACGTGCGCGGGGCATTCGGGGCGGGGGCGCTCGCGCTGGCGCTCGCGGCGGGCTGCGGGCCGACGACGACCACGCGGACGGCAGACTCGCCGCAGCAGCCCCCGACCGCGAAGAGCATCACGCGGGAGAACCCGGGCGGCGACGCGGAGGACCCGGAGCGCGCCGCGCTCGAGCGGCTCACGACGCAGCCGTGGGGGTCGCGGCCCGACACCTACGCGACGCTTCGCATGCCGCTCCCCGACCAGAAGACCTGGTCCAACGTGACGATCTGGGGCCACCCGACGCGGCTCGCGCTCGAGTACGGCGACGATCGGTACGCGGTCGCGTCGCTCTGGTACCAGCCGAGCGACGGGCCGAGCGACCCGGAGACGTGCCTCGACCGCTTCCTCGCCCACGCGGCCACCGTGGCCAAGCAGACGGCCGTGAAGATCGGGCCCCACGAGCGCGTCCGCACGCCGCGGACCGTGCGCGGAGAGGCGCAGACGCTCGTCGTCGAGCTCGTCGAGGGCACGGGCGAGACGCTGCTGCTGCACGACGAGTACGTCGCGGCGGTGACGTCGTACCCGTCGTGGCCGGGGACCTGCCTCATCCACGGCTTCGCGGTCGTCTCGACGCGCCACCGCGCGCTCGCCGAGCAGGTGCGCGACCGCTGGGTGCGCGAGGGCGCGCCCCTCCTCGACTGGCGGACGGCGATCAAGTCGGCGCCTCCGACGACCGCGCGCTGAAGCGGGCGAGGGTCAGGCGCGCGCGACGATCAGGGCCGCGACGTAGACGGCGAGCGCAACCAGCCACGCCGCGGCCGATCGACGCAGGCCCTCGCGCCAGCCCCAGAGCGGCGCGAGCGGGGGCACGACGAGCGCGACGATCCCGCGCCACCGCGGTCGCGCGCGCAGCACGAGGCGCGCCGCGATCGTCGCGTGTACGGTCAACAGCGTGGCGAACGCGAGGACGAGCGTGGCGACGACGAGCCGGTCCTTCACGCCTCGACGGTAGCATCGCGGCCCCGTCCGACGGGCGGGATCCACCCCCGCCGCCGCGCCCCGGCTTTTGCCGGAGAGCCCCGCCCTTCGCCCTGCACGGCCGGGAAACCACGCTATGCTCCCGTCTCCCGCGGTTTCGCGAGCGCACCGCTCACGCCACGCCGGGCCCGAGACTCGCCGTCGATGCCCCTTCTCCGCAGCGTCACCGCCGCCCTCGAAAAGCTCCCGCCCGCCCGCGTCGTCCCGCTCGGCCTCGTCGTGGGCCTCGCCGTGTCGGGCGCGCTCGGGGCGTCCGTCGCGCGCGCCGTGCCGTCCGCGATGCCCGCCGACACGATGGCGGTCGACGACGTGAAGCCCGGAATGAAGGGCTACGGCCTCACGGTCTTCTCGGGCACGCAGCCGGAGAAGTTCGGCATCGAGGTCATCTCGACGCTGCGCAATTTCCGCCCGAACCAGGACCTCATCCTGATCAAGACGGCCGGCCACCCGCGCATCGACGCGGCCCGCACCGTCGCCGGCATGAGCGGCAGCCCCATCTACCTCGACGGCAAGATGATCGGCGCCTACGCCTACGGCTGGATGTTCGGCAGCGAGGCGATCGCGGGCGTCACCCCGATCAAGTCGATGCTCGACGAGCTCGCCCGCCCCGTGCCGCGCGCGATCCTGCCGCCGCCCGGCGGCGCCCCGCTGCCCGCCGCGAGCCTCGGCTCCCCCGTCAAGCCGGCGCACCACGCGCGCGCCTTCAGCGGCCGGGCGGAGGGCTACGACCTCGGCGCCCACGCGCAGCAGCTGGCCACGCGGTCGGCCACGTCACTCGCCGCGCCCGCCGGCACGCCGCTCGCGCGCGCGTCCACGCCGCTGCTCGTCGGCGGCCTCGGCGACTCGGCGTTCAAGGTCGCGACCGAGCTGCTCGCGCCGATGGGCCTCGACCTCGTGCAGGCGGGCGGCGCCTCCGGCGGCAAGCAGGATCCGAACGCGCCGACCCGGTACGTCGACGGCGGCGCGATCGGCGTCGAGCTCGTCCGCGGCGACGTGTCGGCGATGGGCCTAGGCACGGTCACGCGCGTCTCGGGCGACAAGCTCCTCGCCTTCGGCCACCCGATGATGAACGGGGGCATCGAGTCGCTCCCCACCGCGGTCGGCCGCGTGCACTGGATCCTCGCCACCCAGAACCGCAGCTTCAAGATCGGCGAGGCCGCCCGCTCGCTCGGCGCGCTCGTCAACGATCGCCAGGCCGCGATCGTGGTCGATTCGTCGGCCAAGGCGCCCACCTTCCCGGTGCGCGTCGAGATCGCCGGCGTCCCGGGCGCCCCGCACCCGGTGTGGAACATGGAGGTCGCGCACGATCAGTTCATGGCGCCCGCCTTCACGGCGATGGCCATCGGCAGCGCGGTCGAGACGACGACCTCCGAGCGCCGCGACATGACGTGGCGCGCGACGAGCAAGCTCACGGTCGGCAAATTCGGCACGATCACGCTGCACGACTTCGGCGCCGGCAACGGCAACCCGCTCGGCGCCGACGACTTCGTGCGCGGGAGGCTCGTGCGCGCGGTCGGCGCCCTGCTGAACAACCCGTGGGAGCCGGTGACGATCGAGCGCATCGACACGAAGATCGAGGTCACGTTCGCCCGTGAGACGTACGCGCTGCGCGGCACCCGCCTGATCGACGCCGAGGTCGACGCCGGGCAGCCGGTGCGCATCCGCCTCGATCTGCAGCCCTACCAGGGCAAGGTCGAGTCGCGCGTGATCGAGGTGAAGGTGCCCGCGGAGCTCGCGGGCCGCGAGGTCGAGATCGAGCTCGCCCCCGGCTACGACGTCGAGCGACCGCTGCCCACCCCTGACAGCGTCGCGGAGCTGGTCTCTCAGCTGCCGAGCCAGAGCTTCGACCCCGAGAGCATCGTGGCCACGTTCAAGCTGCGCGAGAACGGCGCGGCGTACCACGGCAAGCTCGCGAGCCGCCTGCCCCCGGGCGCGCTCGACACGCTCCGCCCGAGCACCCAGTCCGACGCCCCCGAGACGTTCGCCGCGCAGGTGCAGACGGCGATCCCGATCGGTCGGTTCCTCGTCGGCCGCGACTCGGTGCGCGTCAGCGTGCGCTCGATCCTGCGGTAGCGCCCCTCGCGATTGAATGTGGCCGGAATCCGGGCGTGCCGTAGAGTACGCCCCTCGACGGAGGTCTCCCTCGGCATGCTGCGTCCCTCGACCCTGGCCGCGCGCACGGCGCTCGGCGCGCTCCTCGCCCTCGCGACCTCGGTCGCCGTCCCGCCCGCCCATGCCGTCGGCACGCGGTCCTTCACCCTCGACACGCTCGACGAGCTCAAGGGCGGCGATCTCACCGGCGTGAGCGTCGACTCGAATGGCAACGTCCGAGCCGGCCTGATGCTCGGATCGACGCCGATCCCCGACGCGACGAGCGTGTGGAGCGCCGCGGTGCTCGCGGACGGCGCGGTGCTGATCGGCACCGGCAACGACGGCAAGATCGCCCGAGTCGCGAACGGCCAGGCGACGGTCGTCGCCACGACCGGCGAGCTCGCGGTGAGCGCGCTCGCGGTCGCGTGGAACGGCGAGGCCATCGCCGGCACGTTCCCCGACGGCAAGCTCTTCCGCGTCCCGACGGCCGCCGGGGCGAAGGAGGCCGCCGCGACCTTGCTCGCCTCGCTCCCCGGCGCCGAGGACGTGTGGGGCCTCGCGTACGACGCGAAGGCCAAGGTCCTCTACGCGGCGACCGGCCCGGAGGGGAAGCTCTTCCGCGTCGATGCGTCGGGCAAGGCCGACGTCTACTTCGACAGCGACGAGCCGCACCTCGTCTCGGTCGCGGTCGCCGACGACGGCACCGTCTACGCGGGGTCGAACGGCAAGGCGCTGCTCTACAAGCTGACCGGCCCGGGCAAGGCGTCGGTCGTGCACGACTTCGACGGCGACGACGTGAAGGCCATCGCGATCGGCAAGGACGGCGCGATCTACGCGATCGCGAACAAGTACAACGAGGCGTTCGCCGCGCCGAAGCGCAACAAGGCCGGGCCGCCCACGCCGCAGCCCGCAAAAGCCGGCCGCCCCGGCAAGGGCATCCTCACGCGCGTGTCGAAGGACGGGCTCGCCGAGAAGCTCTTCGAGGACGACGAGACGCACTTCGTCTCCCTCGCGCTAGGCGACGACGGCGCGCCCTACGTGGGCACGGGCGCCGAGGGCCGCGTCTACACCGTCGACGACAACCACGTCTCACGGCTCGTCGCGGACACCGAGGAGCGACAGGTCGGAGCGATCGTGATGGCCGGCAAGCGCCGCTTCCTCGCGTCGACCGACCCGGCCGTCTTCCACGAGGTGAAGGGCCTCGGCGGCGCGGACGCGATCTGGACGAGCAAAGCGCTCGACGCCGGGCTGCGGGCGACGTTCGGCCGGCTCGCTTGGCGATCCGACGGTCCGATCGAGCTCGCCACGCGATCGGGCAACACCGCCGTGCCGGACGCGACGTGGAACCCGTGGTCGCCCTACCTCGCCGCGCCCGCGGCGCCGAAGACCGCACCCGGCCGCTACACGCAGATCCGCGCTCGCTTCGCGCGGGATCCGAAGGCGATCCTGCACGACGTGTCGCTGGCGTTCGTGACCGACAACGCGCGCGCCGTGGTGACGTCGATCGACGCAGTCCCGAAGGGCCAGTCCAAGCCCGGGCTCAAGACCGGCATCGCGGCCTCGGGCGGCGACGCTCCGAAGCCGTCGACCGCGACCAAGGTGTCGTTCAAGGTCGAAAACCCCGACCAGGACGAGCTCCGCTACCGCGTGTCGTACCGCCTCGACGGCGATCCGACGTGGCACAGCGCGCTCAAGGCGGGCGAGAAGCTCTCCAAGACCGAGTTCGAATGGGAGACGGCGCTCCTGCCCGAGGGCATGTACCGCCTGCAGGTCGAGGCCACCGACGAGACGTCGAACCCGCCCGACCGCGTCACCCGCCACAGCCTCGAGTCGGGCATCGTGCTCGTCGACAACACCCCGCCAGTGTTCAAGGCGCTCGCGCTCCAGGGGCGGCAGCTGCGCGGCGAGGTCGTCGACGGGCTCGGGCCCATCGTGCGCATCGAGGTCGCCGTCGCCGGCACCGACGAGTGGAGGCCGCTGTTCCCGAAGGACGGCGTCTTCGACGAGCCCGCCGAGGCCTTCGACGCGAACGTCGCGTCGGTCGTGCCCCCCGGATCACACCTCGTCGCCGTGCGCGCGTACGACTCGGCCGGCAACGCCGTCACACGGAACGTCGAGGCGAAGTAGCGCCCGCCGGCGAGCCGCCGGCTCAGCATGACCCGGCTGTCGCGGTCCTCGAGCCCCCGGACGGCGCGAGGGCTGCGGAACGCGCGAGAACGCGATCGGCACGATCTGTGGATGGATCGCGGGGCAGTGCTAGGGTCTCCCTACTTCCCGCTCGATCGAGGCTCGCGTCCCATGCGGCGTGTCATTCGCTTTCTCGAGGTGTCCCTGATCGCGACGGTCGTGTCGTTCGGCACGCTCGCGGGCTGCGGCTCGAGCGGGTTCGGCGATCGCGCCGGGGGCCCGAACGACGGAGAGGCCGACAGCTCCGGGTTCACGACGACGGGGACGCAGGTCGGCGCCGGCGGCTACGGCCCGACCGGCGTCGGCGGCTCGGCGGCGTCCAGCTCGGGCGACGAGGCCGGCGTGCACCCCGATCTGCGCCGCCCGTACGCGGGCTTGTGCGGCGACGCCAAGACCTGCACGCCGGGCCTCGGGCAGTGCTTGAGCCCGTCGCTCGACGCGGGCGCCACGGCCGACGGCTGCTCGCTCGTGCCGACCGTCGGCGCGGTCGTCGGGTCGTGCGCGGCGAACGGCGACGGTGAGGTCGGCCACCCGTGCACCGCCGCCGGCGACTGCAACGCCGGGCTCGGCTGCGTCGCGGCGCCGGACGGCGCGGGAGCGGCGGGCGGATCGTGCCGACCCTACTGCTGCCAGGACGTCGAGGAGTGCCCCGACAAGACCTACTGCGCACCCTTGCCGATGGCCGAGGACGCGATCAACGCGCCGCGGCTCGCCATCCCGGTGTGCGCGCCGACGACGAACTGCCAGCTCCTCGACGACGGATCGTGCCCCTCGGGCCTCACGTGCAGCATCGTCCGCGCGAGCGGGACGACGAGCTGCGTGAGCCCGGGCCCGGGCCAGCTCGGCGACGAGTGCCCGTGCGCGGCCGGCTTCGTCTGCGCCAAGCTCACCGGTCAGTGCAAGAAGCTCTGCCACCTGGGCCAGGACGAGGTCGACTGCCCCAACGGCGGCACATGCCAAGGCGGCAGCCAGGGCTACCCCGACGGCATCGGTATCTGCGTCGGCGGCTCGACGAACCAGTACTGAGATCGCCCGGGGCGAGGCCGAGCGGGCTCCCGGGCGCTCGCCCGTTGCCCGCCCCCCGTCCATGATCTACGTGGGGGCTGCGTCGCGGACGCGGAGGATATCGAGATGAACCGAACGTTCCTTGGATTGACCTTGGCGGGGCTCGCGGCGATCGCGCTGGGCGCCGGCTGCGCGGAGAGTAACGCGAGCACGAAGACCTCGACCGGCAGCGGTTCGGACAGCACCGGCGAGGGCGGGACGAGCGGCGCGGGGGGCGCGACGGCGACCGGCACCGGCGGCGGGTCGACCGGCACGGGCGGCGGATCCACGAGCGCCGGCGGCGCAGGCACGGGCGGCGCAGGCACGGGCGGCGCCGTGAACACGGGTGGATCGAACCCCGGAGGCACGCCGGCCAATCACGTCGTCATCTCGGAGGTCGGCGTCGCGCCTGCGGGCGGCGAGTTCGTCGAGATCTGGAATCCGACGAAGTCCGCGGTCGACCTGTCGAACTACTACCTCTCGGACAACGCCACGTACACCGAGGTCGTCACGGGCCAGCCCTGGGTGCCGCCGACCGACAACGTCGGCACGGACTTCCTCGCTCGGTTCCCGAACGGCACGACCCTCGCGCCCGACGCGGTGATCGTCGTCGCGACGGACCCGACGTACAAGGACAACTTCGGCGCCTGTCCGGACTTCACGCTCAAGGGCACGTTCGACGGCTGCGGGTCGCCGGTGCTGGCGATGAACGCGCCCTCGGAGGGCAGCATCGGCACCGTCGCCGGCCTGAGCAACGCGCGCGAGATGGTGGTGCTGTTCCGCTGGGACGGCGACGCGGCGCACCTCGTCGAGGACGTGGACTACGTGACGTGGGGCCCGGATTTCGACGACAACACGCGCGCCGACAAGACGGGCAAGGCCACGTACAAGGCCGACACCGCGCGCGCCTCGCAGAAGGCCGCCGTCGCGCCCAAGGCGACGGAGAGCATCGAGCGCTGCGGCCTCGAGACCGGCGAGAAGCTCTCCGGCGGCAACGGCCTCACGGGCCACGACGAGACGAGCGAGGACCTCGCCGCGACGTTCACCGTGCAGGCCGCGCCGTCCCCCGGCGCCAAGAACGGCTGCCTCTGATCGCGGCTCGCGGGCGGCTCGACCGGGTCTCCGGCGAGCCGCCACGCGCAGACTGGACAGGGTGAGTCCGCCGGCCCGCGCGCCGGGCGATCACGCGGCGATCACCGGGCCCTCGAGGCGACGATCGCGTCGGTCGATCGGGCCGAGTCGACCCGCGCCGAGATCGGCGACCGGTCGCCGAGGCGGCGCGCCGCGAGGCATCGTGCCAAGGTACGCCCGCCTTGGACCGACCCCTGCTCTCGATCATCGCTTTCTTCGGGGTGTTCACGACCGTCTTCGGCGGCGTGCACTACTACGTCTACAGCCGGCTCGTGCGCGCGTCCGAGCTGCCCGCGACCTGGCAGAAGGCCGCGGCGATCGCGTTCGTCGCGCTCGCCCTCGCCATGCCGGCGGGCGCCGCGCTCGGCACGGCGCTTCCGCGGCGCTGGGGCAGCGTCGTCGCGACGCTCGCGTACGGCTGGCTGGGGCTGCTCGTCGTCACGTTCTTCCTGCTCCTCAGCACCGAGATCGTGCGGCTCGGGATCGCGGCCTTCACCGCCCTGCGCGCCGGGCCGCCCGACCCCGATCGCCGCGCCTTCCTCGCGCGCGCGCTGGCGGGCGCGACGGGGCTCGCCGCCTTCGGCCTGACCGGCGCGGGCGCGGTGGCGGCGCTCGGGGAGGTCGCGGTCCGCCCCGTGAAGGTGGGCCTACGGCGCTTCCCCGAGGCGCTCGCAGGTTTCCGCCTCGTGCAGCTCACGGACGTGCACATCGGCCCCACGCTCGGGCGCGAGTGGCTCGCCGAGATCGTGCGGCGCGTGAACGCCCTCGAGCCCGACCTCGTCGTGATCACGGGCGACCTCGTCGACGGCCGCCTCGAGCGCCTGCGCGACCAGATCGCCCCGCTCGGCGGCCTCACGGCCAAGCACGGCGTCTTCTTCGTCACGGGCAACCACGAGTACTACTCCGGCGTCGACGAGTGGCTGCCGGAGCTCGCGCGGCTCGGCGTGCGCACGCTGCGCAACGAGCGCGTGACGATCGGCGAGGGCGACGCGAGCTTCGACCTCGCCGGCGTCGACGACTGGAGCGCCCGCCGCTTCGGTCGCGGCCACGGCCCCGACCTCGCGCGCGCGCTCGCCGGCCGCGATCCGACGCGCGAGCTCGTCCTGCTCGCGCACCAGCCGAAGCAGATCCACGAGGCCGCGCGGCAGGGCGTGGGCCTGCAGCTCTCGGGTCACACGCACGGCGGGCAGATCTTCCCGTGGGGCTTCCTCGTGCGCATCGACCAGCCGTACGTCGCGGGCCTCGCGCGGCACTCCGAGGAGACCCAGATCTACGTCAGCCGCGGCACGGGCTACTGGGGCCCGCCGGTGCGCATCGGCGCGCCGGCCGAGATCACGCTGGTCGAGCTCAGCCGAGCGTGACCTCCGCGGACGCGGTGCCCCCGCGAGGGGTCGCGATCCCGCGCCCGATCCGGCGTCGGGGATGAATGCCCCGCACGCCCGGGCCGTCCATGCGGAGGCGAGCAGCCGAGCTGCGCGCGAGGACGCCCGATCCCCGGGGGTGCAGCGCGGACGTTTCGGTCGAAACGCATCGCGTCATCCCGGTCCGATCACCGCAACGGCGGTGAACCCGGGGCCATCGACGTGTAAGCTCCGCCCGTTCCGCGGGCCCAGCCCGCCCGCCGGCCGCCGCGCGGCCGAACTGAGAGGTCCACGATGCTGATCCCCCGTCGCAAGCTCGCCCTGTTCTTCGCCACCCTCGCCGCGCTGGTCTTCACCATCGCCAGCGCGTCCGCCGACGAGTGGACGGCCACCGGCACCGGCATGCGGGTGAAGACCGTCCTCTTCGTCGACGTGAACGTCTACGAGATCAGCCACTTCATGAAGGAGCTCCCGACGGCCGACGAGATCAAGGCCGCCGGCAGCAAGAAGGCGGCCGTCCTCGCGAAGGACACCGGCAAGAAGTTCGTCTGGACGGTGAAGCGCGACCTGCCGCAGGACAAGGTCCAGGCAGCCATCAAGGACGGCTTCTCGATGAACGGCTACGCGAATCAGGCGAAGATCGACCAGTACCTGGCCGCGTTCGCCGGCGAGCTGAAGGAAGGCTCCAAGGTCACGATCGAGTACGACGCCGGCGCGAAGAAGGTCAACGTGAAGACCGCCGCCGGCAGCGCCTCGATCGAGGGCGTCGACTTCATGAAGGGCGTCTGGAGCATCTGGCTCGGCAAGATCGACCCGCCCTCGCTCGGCGACAAGCTCGTCAGCAAGATCCCCTGATCGCTCCGCGCGGCGCGCCGTCGCTGCCGGCACCGAGCCCCCTCGTCGCGGACGCCGCGCAGGGGGCTCGCGCCGTTTCGAGGGCGAGAATCAGCCAGGCGGCGAGATCCGCGCGCGGCGCAGCAGGCTGAAGATCCGCGCCCCAAGCTCGGGCGCGCGGAAGGGCTTCGTGACGAAGTCGTCCGCGCCGCTCGCGAAGGCCTCGACCATGTCCTGCGAGGAGCTGTTCCCGGTCAGGAAGAGGACCGGCAGGCGGACCAGGTCCGGCTCGCGTCGGACGAGGCGACAGAGGTCGAGCCCGCTCATGCGCGGCAGGTGCCAGTCGAGCAAGAGCAGGTCGAAGCGCTCGGCGCGGACCCAGTCGAGCGCCTCCTCGGCGCTCGCCGCCGCGACGACCTCGAGGTTCACCGCCTCGAGCATGGCCGCCACGACGTCCCGAATGTCGGGGTCGTCGTCGACGATGAGCACGCGGGCCGGCGTGCCGGCCGCCCTGGGCGCGCGGATCGAGACCCTGGGCGGCGCGAGCGCGGCCGGCGCGGGCGACAGCGGCCCGGGCGAGGTGGGGCGGTCGCGCTCGTCGACGGTCGCGTCGCTCGTGAGGAATTCGCCGACGTCGTAGCGCAGCGTGGGGCGAAGCCGCGTGCCGGAGGGCCGACGGGCCTCGGTGCGCGCGAACTCCTCGAGCTTGCGCCAGTCGCGAGGCTCGAAGACGAGCCGGGACCCGTCGTCGTCGACGACCCCGCGGGCCGCGGTGGACGTCGCGCGGCGCTGCTTGCCGAGCTCGAAGATCGCCAGCACCCACTCGCCGTCCTCGACCGCCTCGCCGCCAGGGAGGCCGAGCTCGAGCTCGCCGGCCCCGGCGTGCGCGAGCATCGCCTCGAGCGGCGGCAGGTCGGGGAACCGGTAAAGGATGCTGCGCACGGCGCCCGACGCTACACCGCAGGGCGCGCGCGACCAAGCACCCGGCGGCCGCTCGCCGGTCGAGTGGCGCGCGGGGCGATCGCTGCTCTGGCGCAGGGCGCCGCGGCCGACTAGGATGCGCCGCCGCCATGCCCCTCCTGCGCTTCGCGCCGGCCGTGATCGCCCTCGCCGTCTTCGGCGGCAGCACGTGTCGCGGCAAGTCCGACCCTGCCGACGCCAAGCCCCCGGCGACGAGCGCCCCCGACGTCGCGCTCAGCGGCGTGGACACCTCGTCGCTCACGCCGCGCGAGCGCCGCGAATGGGCCGCCCAGGTCGCCGAGGTCCTCGCGCCCTGCAAGGACGTGCCCGTGTCCATCGCCCAGTGCGTGCACGAGAAGCGCCCGTGCCCCGCGTGCCTGCCCGCGGCCCAGTTCCTGTTGAAGCAGGTCCAGGCCGGCAAGCCGAAGAAGGACCGCGAGGACGCCTACAAGGCGCGCTTCGACGCCTCGAAGACGAAGACGATCGTCACGGAGTCGTCGCCCGAGATCGGGCCGCCCGACGCCGTCGTGACGATCGTCGAGTGGGCCGACTTCCAGTGCCCGCACTGCCGCGCGCTCGCCCCGCTGCTCGAGGAGCTCGTGCACCGGTTCGAGGGGCAGGTGAAGCTCGTCTTCAAGTTCTACCCGCTCTCGGGCCACCCCCGCGGCGAGCCCGCGGCGCGCGCCGCCGTCGCCGCCCAGAACCAGGGGAAGTTCTGGGAGATGCACCACCTGATCTTCGAGAACCAGCTGGCGCTCGAGCAGGCGGACCTCGAGAAATACGCGAAGCAGCTCGGCCTCGACCTGCCCAAGTTCAAGGCCGACCTCGTCTCCAAGGAGACGGGCGAGCGCGTCGCGAAGGACAAGAACCAGGCGGACGGCCTCGGGCTCCAGGGGACGCCGATGATCTACATCGGCGGGCGGGAGGTCGACCTCGCCCTGCTCGCGACGGACTCGGACCTCGAGGACTGGGTGAAGCTCGACATCGAGCTCGCCGGCAAGGTGGCGAAGCCGAAGGGCCCGCCCATCGGGGGTGGGGCCGGCAGCGCCGCGCCGGCCGCCGGCAGCGCCGCCGTGTACCCGCCGAGGCTCCTGCCCTCGGGCGCGCCCGCCTCGGCCGCGTCGACGGCCGTGCCGAGCCTCGCGGTGCCGAAGAAGTGAAGGTCGCCGATCCGTGCGGCTGCTTCCCCACGGGGCGGCATTACCCGGGCATCGCCCACCTGGTGAGGGTGCGGACCACCGGCGTCGCGATCGAGTTCGATCCGAGCACCGATTGGGTCGACCACCCGATCGCGTTCCTCGACGTCGAGACCACCGGGCGCGACTCGGCCAATGACCGGCTCGTCGAGGTCGGCGTCGTCTTCGGCCGCCGCGGCGAGATCGAGGACCGCAAGAGCTGGCTCATCAACCCGGGCCGCCCGATCCCGGTCGAGGCCAAGAACGTGCACGGCATCAGCGACGAGGACGTCGCCGACAAGCCGCCGTTCGCCGAGGTCGCCGCCGAGATCGTCGCCGCGCTCGCGAACGGGATCCCCGCGGCGTACAACGCCTCGTTCGATCGCGGCTTCCTGATGGCCGAGATCGATCGCGCCGGCCTGCGCTTCGCGGACCCGCCGCCGGCGATCCGCCGCGACGTCGACTGGCTCGATCCGCTGACGTTCGCCCGCGAGCTCTACAAGCACGAGGGCAGCCGCGCGCTCGGCGACATGGCCAAGCGCCTCGGCGTCGAGCTCGAGAACGCCCACCGCGCGACCGACGACGCCGAGGCCGCGCTGCGCGTCCTCTACGCCTTCGGCAAAGACCCGCGCGTGCCGCGCGCCTACGGCGGCCTCGTGCAGGAGCAGCGCCGCCTGAACCGCATCCAGGAGGACGCGCGTCGCCTCTGGAAGAGGAGCTAGACGGCGTGTCCCAGCTCCACGACGGGTCGATCTTCGGCCCCGCGCACCCGTGCTTCGGCTGCGGCCCGGTGCACCCCATCGGCTTGCGGCTCGCGTTCGAGCGGGAGGGCGACGAGGTCGTCACGCGCTACGTGCCGAGCGAGCTCTTCCAGGGGCCGCCGGGCATCATGCACGGAGGCCTCGTGACCACGCTCGCCGACGAGATCGCCGCGTGGACGGTGATCGTGCTGAAGGATCGGCTCGGCTTCACCTCGCACCTCGAGGCGCGCCTCAAGCGGCCCGTGCGCATCGGCGTGCCCGTCATCGGCCGCGGCAAGATCCTCGAGGACGACGGCGAGGTCGTGAGGATCGCCGTGAAGCTCCTGCAAGACGGCGCGCAGGCGTTCAAGGGCGAGTTCGAGTTCACGCTCATGGACCGCGCCGCGGCCGAGCGCTTCCTCGGCACCCCCGTGCCCGCGACCTGGGAGCGCTTCGCGCGCTGACGAGCGCGACGGCGCGCGCGCGGTGCTAGACCACGGGGCGTGAGCGACGCCCCGCCGAAGCGCAGGCTGCCCGTCCTTCAGACGCGCGCCGCGGGCGACGACGACGCGGGCGAGGAGCGGCCCGCCTGGCACTTCACGGTTGTCGGCGCCGTGATGGCGATCCTCGTGTGGTTGCCGCTCGCGGCGGCAGCGAGCTCGGCCGCGACGCGCCTGGCGGGCGATCCCGGCCCGGACGGCGCGGTCCCGGTGCACCTCGCGCCCGCGCTGATCGGGCTCGGCGCGCTCGGCTACGCGACGGCCTCCTTCGCGGCGGGCGCGCTGGTCGGGCGCTTCGGCGGCCGCGCCGGCCTGCGCGAGGCCACGCTCACCGGGCCGATCGCGGGCGCGGTCGCGTGGGCCCTGGCGGCGACGCAGAGCGGCCCCGGGCCGGGCGCGATCGCGTGGGCGCTGCTGCTCGTCACGATGGCCGCCGTGGGCGCGGGGGCGTCGCACGGCGGCGGGCGCGCAGGCCTGGCCGCCAGGGCGACGAGCCGCCCGTAGGCGCGGGCGGCGTGGCGTTGGCCTCCCGCGTCACAGCGTCGGATCGGCCGAGAAGCAGCAGCGGAAGCCGAGGTCGAAGAGCTGGAAGCTCGCGTCCACGGTGTAGAACGCGAAGCCGCACGTCGCGCCGTTGGTGTCGCCGGAGTCGAAGGCCCCGCCCATGAGCGGGTACTTGCCGGCCGCGCTGCGCGTGATCTCGCGCAGGTTGCCCGTGACGTCGTAGAGCTTGTCCTTGCCCGCGACGTTGCCGAGCAGCCCGGACCAGTCGGCGCTGCAGCCCTTGAGGTCGGCCGAGGCCGTCGGCAGGAGCCCGCTCTGCATCCCGGCCGTGATCGGGTCGAAGTCGTACGACGGGCCAAGATTGCAGTACTTCGTCCCGGCGACCCAGTCGCTCGTGCACGCCGCCCCGC
Organism: uncultured delta proteobacterium; assembly: GCA_903906315.1. Lineage (GTDB taxonomy): Bacteria > Myxococcota_A > Polyangia > Polyangiales > Polyangiaceae > CAIVJW01. The sequence continues at coordinate 21,138 of CAIVJW010000115.1, forward strand.
GCGGCGAGTACGCCCACGTGCAGGAGGACGTCGCCTGGCAGGCCGTGGTCCAGTCGGCCGTGGCGCACACCGATCCGCCCATCGCCTGACAGGTCTGCTCGACCTCGGTGGGCGTCACGTTGAACCACGGGATCTTCCCCGCCACGGAGCACGCCGGGGTCTTGTCGAGCGTCACGCCGGCGGGCGCGGGCGGTACGGCGCTGCACGCGGCCCCCGAGCAGAAGTAGCCATTGCCCATGCCCGGCACGCTCCCGGAGGCCGACGGGCGACTGGCCTCGTAGGTGTACATCCAGGTGGACGCCGCGACCTTCGTCACCACCGGCTTCACGAAGTAGGCCGCCTGCGCGCCCTTCGCCTTGAAGCTCTCGTCGACGAGCCCGTCGCAGTCGTTGTCGATGCCGTCGCAGAGCTCCACGCACCCGCCGGGCAGCCCCGCGCAGTCCGCCTTGACGGCGCTGCACTTGGTCGCCGCCGGGCCGTCGCAGGCGAACGTCCCGACCGTCCGACAGGCGCCGTCGCCGGGCGCCGGCTTGCCGTCGTCGCTCGCGCACGCCTTGCCGTAATTACCGACGTTCTCGTTCAGTGCGCCATTGCAGTTGTTATCGAGCCCGTCACAGAACTCGGCCGCCTTGCTGCAGCTCGGGCCGCAGACGCCGACCGGGAACGTGCACTGCCACGTCCCGTTCTTGCAAGCGACCCCGACCTGGCTCGTGCACTCGGCCCGGATCGCCGACGGGCTGACCCCGCAGACCTGCACGGGCGACGGGACGAGCACGCCCTCGTCGATCTGACCATTGCAGTTGTCGTCGTTGCCGTTGCACTGCTCCTGGGCCTGCAGGTACGTGCACGCATACTCGCACTTCTTGTCGCCATCGAGGTCCCAGTACCCCGGCTCGCACCCCTTGTAGACGCAGACGCCGGCCGCGCACCCAAAGGAGGCGTGGACCGCGCCCGCGTTGCAGTCGTTGCCGCACGAGCCGCAGTGGGCCGCGTCCGTGGCCAGGTCGGGCTGGCTCGTCAGCTTGCCATCGCAGTTGGCGTCGACGCCGCACGTGTCGTTCGGCCCCGTGGGCCCGGCCGACCCGACGCACACCACCCCACCGCCCTGGCAAGCCTTCGCGCCGGCCTTGCACGGCGAGGTCGCGTTCGCGGGCGGAGGCAGCGGCACGTTGCACGCCCCGACGGCCTCGGGCGGGGGCACGTTGCCGGTCAGGTCGACCTTGCCGTCGCAGTCGTCGTCCTTGCCATTGCAGGTCTCCGACTGCGGGTCGACCGCGCCGACGCACGCGAGCGCGCCGGCCTTGCACTGGAGGGTCCCGAGGCTGCACGGGGCCACGTTGCTCTTGCCGCACGCCGCCCCCACGTCCGTCGGGTTGTCGTCGACCTTTCCGTCGCAGTCGTCGTCGACTCCATTGCACGTCTCGGGCACCGGGTCCTTCGCGCCGACGCAGACGAGCGCGCCGCCCTGGCACGCGAACGCGCCGAGCTTGCACGGCGCGACGCCGCTCGCGCCGCACGTCGCGCCCACCCCCGCGGCGCCGTCGTCGACCTTGCCGTTGCAGTCGTCGTCGACTCCATTGCACGTCTCGGCCTTCGGATCGACGGCGCCGACGCAGACGAGCGCGCCACCCTGGCACTGGAACGCCCCGAGCTTGCACGGCGCGACGCCGTTCTGGCCGCACGCCCCGCCGACGCCGACGGGCTGGTCGTCGATGACACCGTTGCAGTCGTCGTCCTTGCCATTGCAGGCCTCCGGCTGCGGGTCGACGGCGCCGACGCAGGAGATCGCGCCGCCCTGGCAGACCGTGACGCCGACCTTGCAGGGGAACTGCCCGCCTTTGCCGCAGCTCTGACCGGCGTCCGCGGGGGCGTCGTCGACCTTGCCGTTGCAGTCGTCGTCCTTGCCGTTGCACGTCTCCGGCTGCGGATCGAGGGCGCCGACGCAGGAGAGCTTGCCGCCGACGCACTGGATCGCGCCGAGCTGGCAGGGCGCCTTGCCCGAAGCGCCGCAGACGGCGCCGACGTCCGGCACGTTGTCGTCGATGGTGCCGCTGCAGTCGTCGTCCTTGCCGTTGCAGGTCTCGGGCTCGGGGTCGACGTTGCCGACGCACGCGAGCGACCCGCCGATGCACGTCACCTTGCCGAGCGCGCACGGCGCTTGCCCGCTCTTACCGCACGTGCCGCCGGCGTCGATCGGCGCGTCGTCGATGACGCCATTGCAGTCGTTATCCATCCCGTCGCACGTCTCGGGCGCGGGGCCGATCGCGCCGACGCACGCGAGCGCGCCGCCGACGCACGTCAGCACGCCGAGCGCGCACGGGGCGACGTTGAAGCCCCCGCACGACCCGCCGGCGTCCGTGGCCGCGTTGTCGGTCAGCCCGTCGCAGTCGTCGTCCTTGCCATTGCACGTCTCGAGCACGGCGTTCGGCACGAGGACGTCGGGACCGGCGCAGAGGATCTGCTTGCCCTGGCACTCCGTCGCACCGGCGTGCGCCGGGGCGGCGCACTCGCCCTTCGCGCCGCCGTGGCAAAGCTTGCCGATCTGCGGGTCGGCCGCCACGTTCGGATCGGCGCCGTCGATGAGACCGTTGCAGTCGTTGTCGACCCCGTCGCCGCAGACCTCGACCCCGCCATTCGTCACGTCGCACTGGTAGCTGCAGATCGTCGGCGGGTCGCCGGGGAGGTGCCACCAGCAATCCCCGGGACCCTTGCAGTCGCACGCGGCGAGCTGGCACTCGGTGTTGCCCGGCGAATCGCACGCCTTGGCCGGATCCGTGCGGACGCACTGCCCCTTGCCATGCACGACGGCGCACTTGTGCCCGCAGCTCCCGCAATCGTCCGCGCCGCAGAAGTCGACGTCCTCGTCCTTCACGCCGTCGCAGTCGTCGTCCAGGTTGTCGCAGGTCGCGTCGGTGTCGCCCGTCTTCGCGCAGGCGTAGTCGCAGGTGAGCCCGTGCTTGGGGTTGGAAGGCAGGTCCACCCAGCCCGGATCGCACGCGTCGCACGCGCACGTGCCCGGGCTCCCGGGGGCCTTCGGGGGCACGCACCGCACGCTCGCGACGGCGCAGTTGGTGGCCGAGACGAAGCAGTCGGTGTCGCACGTCCCGCAATGGTCGGGCCGGGCGAGGTCGATCCCCTCGTCGACCTTGCCATTGCAGTCGTTGTCCACACCGTCGCAGGCTTCGACGCCCCCGTTCGACGGCTGGCAGCCGCCGCCCGCGCCGGCCTCAGCGCAGTACGGGAAGCAGTCGGCGTCGGCTTCCCCGGTGAAGTGGCCGCCGAAGCCGCCCGTCGTGGTCCCGCCGTCGGCGTGCGAGCTTTCGACCGTGGCCGTCTCGCAGTTCGCGTAGCAGAAGGCGTCCGTCGCGCAGCCGGTGTTGCCCCCGAGGGCGACCGCGAGGACGAGGCCCGCGAGCGTGCCGACCCCGCCGAAGCGGGGAGCGCTGGGCGGCCTCATCGCGCCACCTCCTGCCCGCCCGATCGCCGGGGCCGGCGTCTCCGGAGCATCGCCACGGCGAGGGCGACCACCGCCGCGATCCTGCCCGCGCTGCGCCCACCCGAGGCGCCCGCGCCGACCTCGCACGAGCACCCGCCGCCGCCCGTCGCGTTGCCCCAGACGCGCTCGTCCGGCTTCACCGCCGCGCCGAACGAGGCCGTGGTCGCGCCGCCGCCGGCGCCCGTGCTCCCGGTCGTCGGCGTGCCGCCCGCGCCGCTCCCGCCGCGGCCGCCGCTGCCTCCTGCGCCGCCGCCGACGCACTCGCCGCGACTGCACGCCTGGCCGGCGGGACACACCACGCCCTCGCAGGGGCACGTCTGGGCGCAATTGCCGGAGATCGGGTCGCAGCACGATCCGTCGCCGCACCCCTTGGGGTCGCACTTGTCGGGGACGCACGTCGGCGGCTTCTGCGCGTCGTCGCACGCGAAGCCGGCGCCGCACTCCGGGTCGCAGCTCGGCACGCACGCGCCGCCGCGGCAGCGCTCCCCCTGCTTGCAGCTCACGCCGGCGCACGATCCGCTGCACACCGGTCCCGAGAAGTCTGGCTTCGGCTTGCAGACCTGCCCGGGGTCGCAGCTCTTGTCGCCGCACGGCGAGTGGACGCAAACCCCCTGATAGCAGGCGTCGTCGCACGCCTTGCACGGAGAGCTCCAGCAGTTGTCCTGCACGCACGTCCCCGCCTTCGCGCCGAAGCGCGTGCAGACGAGGCCCTGATCGCACGTGACGCCAGCGCACGGATCGTCGCAGCCGGCGGCGCCCTTGCACACGCACGGGGGCGGAGCGGGGCAGACGCCGGGCGCGGCGCCCGCGGGCGCGCAGAGGATCGTCCCCTTCGCGTCCTTCTTCAGCGCGCCCGAGCACTGGTCGGGGCAGAAGTCCTGCACGCAGAAGAAGCCGAGGCCCTTGCCCGATCCGCTCGCCTTCACGTCCTCGCAGCGCTGCCCGGCGGGGCACGGGTGCTCGCCGGCCCCGCACGGACCGGCGCACTGGCAACCTCCGGAGCCGCTGACGCACTGCTTGCCCGGCGAGCAGAGAGGCGCCTTGTCCTTCGGGTTCTCGTTGTCGACCACGCCGTCGCAGTCGTTGTCCTTGCAGTCGCACTGCTCCGGACCAGCGGGCACGGCGCCGACGCACACGAGCTTGCCCTTGTCGCAGGCCCACTTGCCGAGGCTGCACTCGCCGGCGGCCACGCCGCACTCGGCGCCGATCGTCCCCGCCGGGGGAGCGTTCGGGTTCTCCGAGCCGTCGATGCCGTCAGGGGCGGGGCCGAGCTCGTCGACGTCGCCGTCGCAGTCGTTGTCGATCCCGTCGCAGACCTCGGGGGACGGGCCCGTCCCGCCGGCGCACACGAGCCCGCCGAACCCGTCGCACTGGCTCACGCCCGGGGAGCACGACCCCTTGTCGCGCGGACCGGGATACTGGGCCGCGTCGTACGCCGGCGTGCACGGGCCGCCCGCGGGGACGCCGTCGTCGACGGTGCCATTGCAGTCGTTGTCGACGCCGTCGCAGATCTCCTGTGACGGCGTCGTGGCTCCCTGGCACTCGAGGGCGCCCCCCGCGCACGCGAGCTTGCCTTGCTTGCACGCCCCCTGATCGATGCCGCAGGCAGCGCCCACGTCCGGCAGCGGGCCGTCGTCGAGGCCACCATTGCAGTCGTTGTCGAGGCCGTCGCAGATCTCCGGCCCGGGGCCCTTCGGCCCCTGGCAAAGCCAGCCCTTGCCGCCGGCGCACACGAGCGAGCCCTGATGGCACGGTCCTGCCAGCTGCCCCGGGCCGTTGCAGGTCGCCCCGGGCGCGGGGCACCACGCGAGGTTCTGGAACTGGCAGCAATTGCCGGGCTCGCTCCAGCAGCCGTTCAGGCCGGGAGCGGGCGAGTCCGCGAGCGGCGCCTCGTCGACCTTCCCGTCGCAGTCGTTGTCGATCCCGTCGCAGATCTCCGCCCCCGGACCGACTCCGCCGACGCAGCTGATCGCGCCGGCGACGCACGCCGTGAGCCCCGGCTGGCAGGGAGGCTGGCTCGCGCCGCAGGCCTTCCCGAGGCCTCCCACGGCGTCGTCGACCTGTCCGTTGCAGTCGTTGTCGAGGCCGTCGCAGAGCTCGACCGCGGGGCCGACGAAGCCGACGCACCCGCCGCACGTCTTCGCGCCCAGCTTGCACTGGCTCGAGCCGCCGTAGACGAGGTTTCCGGGCGTGCCCGCGGGCACGCAGGCGACGGGCGCCACGTCGTCCTTCGATCCATTGCAGTCGTTGTCCACGCCGTCGCAGACCTCGGCGCCGGGGGGCTTCGCGCCCAGGCACGACCAGCCCTTGACGCCGCCGCAGGTGAGCGTGCCCTTGGAGCACGGCGCGGTCAGCGCGCCGACGTCGAAGCAGGCGGCGCCCGCCGGCGGGCACCACGAGAGGCCCGAGAACGTGCAGCAATTGCCGGGGTCGGTCCAGCAGCCCGGCTGCGGCGGAGCGTCGGCGAGCGGCCCCTCGTCGACGACCCCATCGCAGTCGTCGTCGAGCCCGTTGCAGACCTCGGCCTTGGGGCCGACTCCGCCCTGGCACACGAGCGCGCCCCCCACGCAGGCGACCGCGCCGGCCGCGCACGGCGGCGTGGCGTTGCCACAGGCGGCGCCCGTCCCGGGCACGGCGTCGTCGACGAGCCCATTGCAGTCGTCATCGACGCCATTGCAGATCTCCACCGAAGGCCCGGCGGATCCCGTGCAATCGAGCTTTCCGGCCGCGCAGGTCGTGACGCCGGCCTTGCACGCGCCCACGTCCGTGCCGCAGACGGCGCCGACGCCGGGCACCGCGTCGTCGACCTTGCCGTCGCAATCGTTGTCGAGCCCGTCGCAGGCCTCCGGCGACGGCGCCTTGGGGCCGACGCACGCCCAGCCGGCCGCGCCCGCGCACGACAGCAGGCCCGCGGAGCAAGGCGCCGTCAGGCCGCCCGCGTCCTTGCAGGTCGCGCCGGCGGGAGGGCACCAGGAGACGTTCTTGAACGAGCAGCAGTTGCCGGCCGCAGCCCAGCAGCCGGCCTGGCCGGGCGCCGGGGCGTCCGCGAGCGGAGCGTCGTCCACCTGACCATTGCAGTTGTTGTCGACGCCGTCGCACACCTCGGGCTGCGGCCCGACGCTGCCCTGGCAGGTGAGCACCCCGGCCACGCACGCCGTCGCGCCCGCCTTGCACGGCGGGGTCGCGACCCCGCACGCGACGCCCGTGCCGGGGACCCCGTCGTCGATGACCCCATCGCAGTCGTTGTCGACCCCGTCGCAGACCTCCGCGCTCGGACCCACGAAGCCCTGACAGGCGCCGCCGCAGGCCTGCGTGCCCTTCACGCACTGGCTGGATCCACCGTAGACCAGGTTCCCCGGGGTCCCGGCGGGGACGCACGCCACGGGCGCCACGCCGTCGTCCACGACACCATCGCAGTCGTTGTCGACGCCGTCGCAGACCTCGACCGCAGGCGAGTTGCTGCACGCGGCGAACCCGCCTCCGGCCGCGCAGGTGCCCACCGGCACGACCTGCGGCGCCTTGCACGCCATCGTCCCCACGCAATTGGGCGGCGAGGCGAGCCCGCAGGGCACCCCGACGACGCCGTTGTCGGCGACCCCGTCGCAATCGTTGTCGCAGCCGTCGCAGACCTCGGGCGACGGCACGCAGCCATTGCACACGTTCTCGTCGACGACACCATTGCAGTCGTCGTCGAGGCCGTTGCACGTCTCGGCCTTCGGGCAGTGGGCCGGGTTGCCGCACTTGAGGACGCCCTCGTCGGCCCCCCCGACGCAGTTGTTGTCGGCCCCGTCGCAGGTCTCCTTCGGATCGTAGCAGAGCCAGCTCGCCGACAGCGCCTGCTGCGCGGGCGTCGTGCACGGGAGGAGCGCGAGGTTGCCCGACGGCAGCTGCGGCGTGATGCTCGCCTGGTAGCTCGAGAGGCACGTGGTCCGCTGCGCCGCAGTCGCCCACGCGCAGCACGCCTGTCCGACGTTGCAGTAGTGGTTGTAGCCCTCGTCGGTGCACCCATTGCAGTTGTTGTCGGCGTTGTCGCAGACCTCGGGCTTGATCGCCCCGGCGACGATGCCCGCGAGCGCGCTCGAGAGCTCCGACTCGTTGTTCGCGAGGACCGACTGGACGGTGCCGCCGGCGGCCGCGATGCCGTCGGTGTCCGCCTTGATCGCGCCGGCGAAGCCGATGACGAACGTCTTCACCTTCCACGGGATGCCGTCCTTGGTGAAGCCGCCGTAGAGCGCGGCGGCCGCGTTCACGGCGTCCTGCTGGGTGTCGCAGGTCTCGTCGCCGTCGGTGATCAGGATCACGTTGACCGATCGACACGGGCGCTCCCCCTGCGCGAGGGTGCCGAGGGGTGACGGGTACGTCGGCGCGCCGGACGGGTGGGTCCAGCCGGCCGAGTAGTACCGGTACATGTCGCGGAGGATGCCGTTCAGCGGCGTGTTGCCGTCGCCGAAGAGCTCGGTGCTGCCCGTGCAGCTGTCGTCGACCCACGACTTCAGCGTGGGAACGTTGCTCGCGTCGGGCGGCGCGAGCCAGTAGTGGTCCTGAAGCAGCGGGACGCGAATGAAGGCGCCGGCACGGGTCGTCGCGTCACCGGGCCGGGGGCCGCAGCCCGCGATGCCGGAGTTGTTCGGCAGGTTCGCGTACGTGCACCCCGAGAAGCACGCGCCCGAGCACGCGGTCTGCTGCCGGGCGAACGACGCGAGGCCGAAGTTCACCTCGCCGCTGAACGCGAGCAGCGTGTTGCGCAGCGCGCACCGCCCGTGACCGACGCGCGTGTTCGGGTAGCCGCACGAGTTCGACGCGTTCACGGCGCTCACCATCGACCCGGAGGTGTCGAAGGCGACCATGAAGTACGGCTTCGACGACACCGGCCACTTCGAGGGGTCGGGCGACAGGCACGCCGCGGGCTCGGCGCTCGCCGTCCCGGCGGTCGTGAGCACGATCGAGGCTGCGACGGCGGCCACCCCGAGCGAAGTGGTCGACAGGCCCGAGGTGCGGCGCGTAGCGGTCATGGCGTTGCTTCCCTCCCGGCGCGCACGGCGCAGGAAGCTCCCAACGTACCGCACCTCACGGCCGAGAGGGGGGACAACGCGCACCCCCCCGCGGCGCTCGCGACCCCTGGCGAGGCCGGCCCGGTCCGCGGTCAGTCGAGCGAGTAGCCCACCACCACCCGCGCTCCCCACCCGTTCTCGAACGGCGCGCCGAGCGGCTTGTCGAGCGGCATCATCACCCCGAGCCGCGCGAAGATCGGGTCGCGCTGCAGGCGGAGGAAGGGCTCGAGGGTGGCCTGGTAGCGGTCGTCCTTCGACCCGCTGAACCCCTCGGTGACCATGCCGACCCCCTGGTAGCGCAGGCCGCCGCCGATCACGTGGCCGAGCTGGAGCTCGACCGCATGCTGGATCGCGAAGAGGTGCTCGACGTTGTGGTCGATGGCAATGCCGAACACGGGCTCGAGCTGCACGCGGAGCGACGCGATGCCCTCGACGTACTCGAGGCCCGTGCGCACGGCGAACGGCACGGTCTGCCGGGCGAAGGCCTGCGAGTCCCAGTAGCCCCGAGCCGCCGAGAAGCCGACGAGGCCTTTGCCGTCGACGAGCGGGAGCCCGAAGTGGCCGCCGAGCGAGATCCACACCTGATCATGCACCCGGAAAACGTGGCGCGCGCCGATCATCGGGTTGCCCATCGCGCCGAACGCGATGGGGGCGACGAGGTCGAGCTGCGTGCGGTCCGCGACGGGGATGCGGGCCAGGACGTCCATGACCGTGAGCGGAACGGGCGACCGAGTCCCCAGCATGGCGGCGGCGTCGAGCGTGAGGCCACCTCGCTGGGAGAATGGCAGTCCCTTCGCGCTCACCCCGCCCATCCCCCGGCGCTCGGGAAGGGGCGCGGGAGGCAGCGAGGGGTACGGGTAGGGCGCGGCCGCGACCACCGGAGGCGGCGGAGGGGGCGGCGTCGCAAGGGGTTCGGGATACGGCGTCGGCGGCGGGCCCGCGCCCGGCGGGGGCAGCGGCGGCAGCGCGGCG
>CAIVJW010000116.1 GCA_903906315.1 uncultured delta proteobacterium
CCGCCCGAGGTGGCGGCGATGTACGCGGCGCGCGCGGCGGGGCACGCGGCGGCGACGCTGCACGTGGCGACGCACGCGCCGGCGGTCGACGACTACGCGCGGAAGGCGGATCGCGCGGCGGAGGCGCGAGCGGCGGGCGAGCCACCGATCGCGGCCGACCGACGCGCGGTGCGGATCGCGACGCGCCGACGCGGGTAGCGCGCGGTCGATCAGGGCGCCGCGATCCGTCGCAGACGATCGAAGACGCGATACCCCGCGAGCTTCGCGGCGATGAAGCGCGGTGGCGTCGGCTTCGCCAAGCACGGCAGCACGGGCGCCGGCGCGGCGTTCGAGCAGGGCACCTACGGCCGAAGGGCCTCATGACGGGCTGCGTCGACCACGCCTACAACGGCGCGGTCAACCCGGAGTGGGCCTGCGACAACGACTCGCAGAAGGGCCAGAAGGGCCACCTCAAGGAGTACGCGGGCGAGTTCTGCCCGGGCGGATGGCTCGACGTTTCGGGCAAGCAGTGGGCGTGGACCGACGGCGCGTCGTGCCTGCACCTCGGCGTCGCCACCTCGTGGGGGTTCGGGGTCCGCTGACGACTGCCACTACGGCTGCGAAGCTGGCTCGACGAGTGGGTCTGGACGCGCAGCAAGGCCACGAAAGCACCGGCGAAACCGGTGAACAAGGCCGTCGCCTGCGGCCCTGGCCGCGCAGCGCCGAAGGAGGCTGGGCCCTCCGGCATGCCCCGCGGCACGATCGACCAGAACCGTGCCGTTCACCGGCCTCGCCGGTCTCACGTGGCCGCCGCTGCCCCCGCCCACAGACTCAATCCGCCAACGTCTCCAGCAGTAGTGCTACCCGCGGCGCGACCCGAGAATGGCAATCGTCGCCCCCGCGACGATCACCCCCGCTCCCGCGATCTCGGCCCCTCGCGGCACGGCCCCCAGCATCACCGCGCCAATCAGCAGCCCCCCGAGCGTCTCGCCCGGCGACACGAGCGCCACCACCGACGGCGACACCGTGCGCGCCGCCGTCTGGACCAGCGTGTGCCCGAGCACCGTCGGCACCAGCGCGAGGGCGACGATCGCGCCGATCGCGTGCGAGGGCAGGGGCCAGAGCCACGTCCCCGTCGGCGCCGGCGCGAGCCACACGGCGGGCGCGAGGAAGATCGCGGCGGCCCCGTAGACGATCGCGGCGTAGTGGCGCGCGGGCAGCGCGTCGCGCAGGACGTGGGCCGCGCTGACGTAGACGCCGTAGAGCGCGACGGCGGCGACGACGCAGAGGTCGCCGACGAGGCGGTGCTCGCCCTCTCCGGCCGCGAGCGCGACGACCAGCGCGCCCGCGGTCGCGACGACCACGCCGGCGCGCTCGAGCGGCGTCGGGCGGATGCCCGAGAACAGGAACGCACACACGACCACGCTGAGCGGCTCGAGCGAGACGAGCGAGATCCCGGCCGGCAGCGAGGTGGCCTCGAGACCCCAGAGAAACAGCGCGAAATGCGCCGCGAGGAGCGCGCCGGCGCCGGCGACCGCGACGCGCTGGCGAGGCGTCGTCGCGCGCAGGGACCGGGCGAGGCCGCGCGGGTCGAGCGCGACGAGCACGAGGGCCGCGATCGCGACCCGCCCGAACGCCGCGAGCAGCGGGTGCGCCGGGCGGGCGTAGCGCGCGAGCGGCCCGCTGGTCGCGAAGGCTGCGCTCGCGACGACGACGAACAGCGCCGCGCCGCGCGCGCTCGGGCCGCGCGCCGCCGGGGCGACCGCCGACACGCTCAGTCCATCTCGCCGGCGAGCGAGGCGGAGAAGGCCTCGCGCGCGGCGACGACCCGGCCCCCGTCACCGGCGCGACCGAGCGTGATCATCAGCTTCGTCAGGGCGGCCTCGGGGGTCATGTCGGCGGCGCCGATCGCGCCCGCCCGCGCCGCCGCGCTGCCTCCCTCGTAGCGGCCGAGCTCGACCACGCCGCGAGGCGACTGGCTCGCGATGACGACGGGCACGTCGATCGCGCGCGCGGCCTCGATGACCGGGATGAGCGAGTTCTCGAGGCGCGGGACGTTGCCGGCGCCGAACGCCTCGATGACCAGGCCGCGCACGCCGCTGCCGAGCGCGCCGAGGAGCAGGCTCGGGTCGAGGCCCGGGAAGGTGCGCACGACGAGCACGCGCGGCTCGATGCGGCCATCGAAGGGCGCGACCGGCCGCGACGCGAGCACGTGCGGGCCCACGCGCACGCCGACGCCGAGCTCGACGAGCGGCGCGCACGAGGGCGAGCCGAACGCGGTCATGCCCCAGGCGTCGAGCTTCGTCGCGCGGCAGCCGCGCAGCAGGCGGGAGTCGAAGCAGATGCCGACCTCGGGGATCGGCATGGTCGCCAGGTGGCAGGCGTCGACGAGGTTCGCGCGCGCGTCGGTGCGCACGTCGGCGAGCGGGCGCTGCGACCCGGTGAGGATGACCGCCCGATCCAGCCCCGGCAGGAGGAACGCGAGCGCGCTCGCCGTGTACGCCATCGTGTCGGTGCCGTGCACCACCACGACGCCGCCGTAGCGGGGCGCGCCGTCGTCGCCCTTCGCCTCGAGCGCCCCGTGCACGGCCTCGGCGAGCGCGACCCAGTGGTGCGGCTGCAGATCGCTCGAGTCGAGGTTGAACAGGATGCGCGACTCGATGTCGGCGATCTTGCGCAGGATGGGCAGCTCGCTGACGAGGTCGCGCGTGTAGACGTCCGGCGCGAGCGGCTGGAGCGCGTCGCCGCGCATCATCAGGGTGCCGCCGGTGTGGAAGAGGACGAGGCGCACGACGGGCGGGGTGTAGCGCAAACCCCCTACCCCCCCAACCCCCTTTCCCCCGATTTCCGAGGGAAAGGGCGCGCCAGATCGCCTCTCCCCTCGCCTTCCCGCGAAATCGGGGGAAGGGGCCGGGGGATGGGGGTCGCGAGCGCGGGTCTCGAAATCACGCCCCGCCGGGGCTGAACATGATCGGGTAGGTCACGGTGACGATCCCCTCGTCGGGCTGCGGGAACGACAGGCCGTAGAAGGCGCGCGTGACGCACGAGACCACGCCCGAGTCCGGCAGGTCCGAGCCCCCGTTGGCGGCGTTCGAGACGCTGCCGTCGCGGCCGATGATGAACCGCACGCCGACGCGCCCCGCGAGGTTCGGGTTGTTGCGCAGGCCGTTCTCGTAGCAGAGGCGGAAGCGGCCGAAGTTCTGCCGCACGATGCGCTGGATGACCTCGGGCGGGATGTGGCCGCTCACGTTGGTGTTCGCGACGCGCATCACGGGGCCGTGCTGCGTGTGCGTCCCGCGCCCGAGGCCGCGGCTCAGGCCGTTCCCGGGGCCGAAGCCCTGCCCATTTCCGAGGCCGTTCCCGTGCCCGATCGTGCCGAGCGCGCCGAGGCCGATGCCCTCGTACCGCCCGCCGCCGCCCTCGCCGACGCCCGTCAGGCCGAGGCCGCCGAGGCCGGCCGCCTCGCCGAGCTCCTGGCCCCACAGGTTGCCGTTCGCGCTGCGCGGGTCGTTGCCGAGCGCCTCGTCGCGGCCCCAGATCGCGGTCGGCGCGTTGGGGTCGCCGGCGCTCATCGTGCTGAGGACGCCGATCATGCCAAAGGCGCCCGCGTCGCGGAGCAGGTTCGACTTCGCCAGGTGCGGGTCGGCGTTGTCCGTCGGGCCCTCGACCGCGTAGCGCTTGTTCGTGTCGCGCGAGGTCTGCGACCCCATCTTGCCCGACTCGCCCATCGCCTGCGCGCCCGTGCCGCCCTCGCTCTCCTTCGTCTTCGTGTCGGCCGTGGACTCGTCCTGCTTCTGCTCGGGCTCACGCTCGGCCGTGGTGGCGAGCATCTGCTGGATCATCGCCATCTGGTCGCCCGGGATCGACCCCTCGTCGGCCATCGCGAGCGGCGGCATGAAGACGGCGGCCGCGCCGAGGACGCCGAGGTGGACCGCCATGGAGAGCGCCGTGTAGGGCAGGCTCCTGCCATCGAGTCGGATGCGGCCCGCGACCTTCTTGCCGGCCTTGACCGACGCGACGTCGAACGAGAGGCCGCCCGACTCGAGGTGCGCCTTCGCGCCGGCGGGCAGGCGGATCACGCTCGCGCCCTCGAGCTCGGCGCACGGCGTCGCGAGGCCGCGAGCCCTCGCGTCGGCGAGCGACATCGCGGGCTGACCGGGCAGCTCGACGCGCCCGGTGGCGCGAGCGAACGCGACGACGGAGACGGATCCGTCCGACCCCGTGAGGACCAGCGGCGCGCGCACGGCGCCCACGGCGTCCATCGGGATCGCGAGGTCGGCCTTCGCGTCCTTGCCCTCGTCGGAGCCGACATAGAAGCTCCGCGGCGGCGTGAGGTGCGCGACGTGCAGCACCGCGGTGCCCCAGCCGATGCGGACCTCGACGGCGTCGGCCGCGGTCTCGACCTCGTCGGCCGCGACCGTCGGGGCGCTCTGCACGATCGCGTAGGTGTACGAGCCTTCGGCGGCGTTCGGCGCGACCTCGGCGGGATCCTGGGCGACCACGACGCGCGGCGCGAAGAGGGCCGCGAGCGCGCTCGTCGAGCTCTCGAATGCGGAAGGAGACGAACCCGGCGTCGAGAAGATGTTCTGGCCCATGACGAAACCCGACCTTTCCGCCCCGGCGGGGCGAGCATGCACGTCCATCGGCGCCCCCCGAGGGGTGCGCGCGTAGCTCTCGTGGCCGGCGCGGCGTGATCCGGGGGCGCCTCTCCGCAGGCCTTTCGGCCGCGCGGGGGAGGTCACCGCCCTTCAGCTTCGCGTTCGCATCGCGTCCACGGCAGACATGACAGCGGCGGTTCGGCGGCGGTTCCCGAAGAGCGCGATCGGAATGCGCTTTCCCGTGATCATGGACGACTTCGCCGCGAGCGGAACCACGAAGTGAGGTGCGCAGTTGCCCTACCCCTCGCTCTCGCGCTACGCCTGTGCGGCATGCCGACGATCCGGATCCAGCGCGCCCACGCGCAGTCGCCCCACGCCCTCCGCCGTCAGGCAGAGGCCGTCGCGCGCCGGCTCGAGGCCCGCCACGCGGTGCGCTGGAGCTTCGTCGACAACCGCCTCGGCCTCGTCGCGGCGTCCGGCGTCGCGAGCGGCGCGCGCGGCAGCGTGACGATCGGCGAGGCCGACGTGACGGTCGAGCTGCACCTGCCGTTCGGCCTGCGGCCCATGCGCGGCTTCGTCGAGCGCGAGCTCGTCAGGCGCCTCGACGAGCTGCTCGCCAGCGCCGCGGCGTAGCGAGACCCTCGCCAAGAAGGATTTGCAGCAACCTCGCGTGGGGCTTCCGGGCCACCCGGAGGAGAAGCTCACCACGGAGGCACGGAGGCACGGAGGCACGGAGGAAGATCAAGTCTGAGCTCCGTGTCTCCGTCCCTTCGTGGTGAAAATCAGGGCTCTTGGTCGGCCGCCAAGGCGGCAGCGCTTCTCGGCGAGGGCCCACCGAGACCCTCGCCGAAGAGGTCTCGCGGATCCGGCGAGGCTCGCCGCCTGACCCC
>CAIVJW010000117.1 GCA_903906315.1 uncultured delta proteobacterium
GGCGCGGGCGGCTGCGGGCTCGGGCGCGGGCGTGACCGGACGGGGGCTCGAGATGGGCGCGGCCTGCTCGGGGGCGGGCACGGCCTCGAGGGCGCGCGCGGGCGACGCGGACCGAGCGGCGGCCGCGAGCCCCGAGCCCAGCGGAGCGTGGACGAGGTCGTCGGCGGCGGGATGGAAGGAGCCGACGGCGCCGTCCCCTGCCGGCGGGGGCGCGGTGGGTGCGCGGTGGGCGACCGAGCTTTCCGTGACGCTCGCGTTCACCTGGATCAGGTGCCCGCAGCGGCGACACTTCATGCGAACGGTCTTGCCGGCGACCTTGTCGTCCCCAATCTGGTACTTGGCTTTGCAGTTATCGCAGAGAAACTTCATCGGGGATGGTTCGGCTCGCTAGCGGGACCGCGCGATGAGCACGAGCGCGCGACCGCCGCCCGCGCTCCGGCCTGCCCCGAGCCAAGAGCCGGGGCGACCGAGAGGGAGACTACGACGTCTTTGCGCCAAGGGCGACCCGTGAACGACGCGCCGTGACGGACGATCGCGCCTGGCCCGTCGACGGTGCGCACACGGTGCCCGGCGTCCAGCCGAGGCGGCTCACAGAAGCCCAAGCAGATGCTCCTTGATCGACTGGCGCGTCGGGTCGTCCGGCGCTGCTGCCAGGGCGCGCTCCCAGGTCTCGATCGCCTTGTTGCGAAAGCCGGCCTTTTGATACAGCACCGCGAGGTTCTTGAGCGCCGGGAAGTGCTTGCGCGAGAGATTCACCGCGGTCTCGAGCTCCTGGATGGCATCGTACAGGTTGCCCTGCTTGCCATGGAGCAGCCCGAGGTGAAAGTGCAGCCGGTGGGCGAGCGGGTCGACGCGCGTGCCCTCGCGGAGCTTCTCGATGGCGCCGGCGACGTCCCCCGCCTGGTACGCCGCGATGCCAGCGGCGAGCAACCGCTCCGCGTCGGCCGAGATCCTCGCCGGCTCGGCGGCGCGATCGGCCGGCTTCTGCAGGGCCGCCTCGACCGCGGCGACCACGTCGAGCACGCGGAACGGCTTCTCGATGTAGGCGTCGACGCCGTAGCTCGCCTTCAGGTCCTCCGCGATGCGCCAGCCTCGGTAGACGGCCGACACCATCACGATCGGGATGTGGCCGTAGCGCTTGGTCCCCTTGATCCGACGCGCGATGTCGAAGCCGTGCACCTCGGGCAGCATCGCGTCGAGGATCATCACGTCGGGCGTGTGCTCCTTGACGAGCCGTAGCGCGGTCTCGCCTCGGTCCGCCTCGATGACGCGGTAGCCGCGCTCCTCGAAGACGCGCCGGAGGAGCTTGCGGATGTCGGGATCGTCGTCCACCACGAGGACGGTGCGGCGCCCGTCGCTCGGTGGGATGGCGGGGCCGGGCGGCAGCACCGTGACGACGCTCGGCTCGTTGCGGCCGAAATCCGACTCCGTGAGGTCGTCCGCGATGGCCGCCGCGGTCAGCTGGTCGTCGACCACGACGGGCGTGGGCGCGAGCCCCTTGTTCGCCAGGGTCACCGGCCGGAGCGACCGCTCGGCGACCTCCGCCTCGGCCTCGGCCGTGATCGCCGGCGCGGGAGGCGCCGGTGACGGCCCGCTCGTCCGCACGCGCCCCTCGAACTCGTCGCCGGCCGCCCGCAAGGCCGACGCCGCGACGCCGGCCTTGCGCAGGATCTCGGGCGGACAGCGCGGGCCGACGTAGTACGCCTCGCCGCGCTCCCACTGCTCGTAGGCGGCGTGGATCACGCGCCCGAGCAGCGCCGCGAGCGCCACGTAGGGGAACACTCGCTTTCCGGTGACGAACTCGAGCTCGTCGATGACCTTCTTGTCGCCGGGCGAGGCCATCGCGACGAAGATGCGGTCATCGCGCGCGAGGACCGGCAAGAGCTTGTGCCGGAGCGCGATCTCGCGAGGCAGGACCGCGATGTCGGCGAGCCGGATGCAGACCTGGTTCAGATCGATGCCGGGTACGCCGCTCTGCTCGGAGAGCGCCTTCAGCGCGGCGACCTCGGAGATTGCGCCGCTCTCGGTGAGGCGCGACGCGAGCGGAGCCTCACCCCCGTCCGGCGCCTCGCGGAGGGCTCGGTCCAGCTCCGGCTGCGAAATCGCCTGCTGCTGGATGAGGATTCGGCCGAGCGGCCTGCGGTTGTCGTCGCCCATGCCCGAGCTCGTCCAGGGAGGCTAGCGGACGCGGATCGACAGGGCAACGGTCACTCCGGGTCGCAGGCCCCCTCGCACGTGTGCTCCACGAGCCCCGACCGGAAGAACGCGTCGAGCTGCGCCTCGAGCTTCGGGAGGGCGCGGATCGTGTCGTGCGCGGTGTTCTTCACCGCGCCCGAGAGCGGCGAGTTCGTCGTCGGGGGCGCCGGCTGGTGCGTGTCCCACACCGTGAGGGCGCTCTTCAGCGGCCCGGCGGCCTTCTCGAGTCCCCAGATTTCGAGGGGGCTGTCGTCGAGGAGCGGCAAGCCCATCGACCGAGCGAGGATCTCCGACGCGAGGTTCGGCACGGAGGGGTCGTTCACCGACATCTGCAGGAGCACCTGCTTGGGCGACCCGCCCGGCAGCGGATCGCTCAGCACGTGCGCCGCGAGGTTCTCGCCATCGATCGGGTCGAGGTGGCTCTGGAGCACCCCGATGAGCACCTGTTGATCGAGCCGATCGGTGTACGTGCCGTTGACGATCAGCTTGAAAAGAAGCCAGTTCTGGCTCCGCTGCAGGAGCGAGCTCCACCCCGCGCCGCCGACGTTCAACGCGCCGCGATCGAGGTCCGGCGACAGGCTCATGAGCGCGCTGCCCATCACGCCGCCGAGCGAGATGCCGTAGTAGTCGACGCGCGACGTGTCGACGACGGGCGCCCCGTCGACGAGGAGCTGGGGGTCGGCGGCGATCGCCTTCGCCGTGCGCGCGAGCGTCATGCCGTTCGCGAGCGCCTGCACGAGCCGATCGCCGATCCAGGGCATCTTGTTCATGTCGCCGACCGCGGCGCCGACCGCCTGGCTGCCGTTCGGGTCGAGGCCCTCGTACTTCGACAGGCCGATCCAGTCGGTGGCCACGAGCGCGTAGCCCTTCTCGTCGGCGAAGCGCTGCAGGTACGAGCCGGACTTGTCGCCGATCTCCCCCTCGCCCGAGCCGAGGAAGCCATGCCCGAAGAGCAGGAGACGCACGGGCGCGCCCTTCTTCGCGGCGCGCGGCAGGAGGAACGTGAACGGCGCCTGGTAGGTGCCCTCGGCGACCACCTTGCCGGACGCGTCGAAGCGCAGCGACGTGTCGCCCTTCGCCGGGTCGGTCTCCGTGAGGAAGCGCGGCACCGTGAACGTCCCGCGCACGCGCCGCAGCCCGTGGGCGCTGAAATCGTCCTCGACGCTGTCGATCACGTAGCCGAGGCCCGCCTCCGGCACGAGCTTCAGCGTCTCCTCGCGCGCGGCGCGCGTCGGCGCGGTGATGGACTCGTCGCTCGCCGTGACGAAATCCCACGCGAGGATCACCTCGGCGCCGTCGACGCCGGCCTTCTTCAGCGCGTCGAGGATCGCGGGCATGCGCGCCGCTTGCTTCGCGGCGCCCGGATCGGTCGCGGTGCCCGCGCGGATCGACTCCCACGCGGGCGGCGAGGCGGGCGCGGCCCCGGCCAGCGTCCTCGCCGTGCGCGTCACCGCGACGGCGTAGCGGCGAGCGTTCGCGAGGCGCTGCGAGGGCCGCAGGATGAGCGCCTGCCGGTCCTCGTCGGCGAACACCTGCGAATCGACCTCGGAGAAGTGCGCCACGAGCGCCCCCGACTGCATGTCGACGATCACCGTCGCGCTCGTGGGCGAGAGGCTCTTGCCCGGATCGTCGATCGGCGGGAGGGACGCCGGGTCGAGGCGCTCGGGAAAGTACGCCACGATCTCGGCCGACGGCGAGAACCCGTCCGCGACGTTGAGCCGCTTCGGGTCGTACGCGACGCCCTGCGAGTTCGTCGGGAACATCGCCGACGTGAGGCGCACGCGCAGCTTCGTGGCCGTCGCCGGATCGGCGTCGAGGAACGCCGCGCTCGGGAAGGGCAACAGACACGCGCCGGCCGCGCGCAGCGGGTTGCACTCGGCGGGCAGGCCGTCGTCGATCGCCCCGGTCCCCGCCGCCGAACCGCCCCCGGCCGCCGCGGGGGTGTCGCTCGAGCCACACGCGGCGAGCGAGGTCGTGACGAGGAGCAGGGCGGCGGAGCGGAGGCGCATGCGCCACGGTCGACGGGGCAGGCCGCCGGCGTCAAGGGCTACGCGGAGGGGACGCCCTTCGGCCGCTCTTCCTGGGCGGAGAGGAACTCGCGCGTGAACTCGGCGTAGCGCCCGGCGAGGATCGCCTCGCGCGCGTCGCGCACGAGCGTCCCGTAGACGTGGAGGTTGTGCTCCGTGAAGAGGCGCAGGACGAGGATCTCCTTCGCGATGAACAGGTGCCGAAGGTAGGCGCGGGAGTAGCCGCCGGTGCACGTCGGGCACGCGCACGTCGGGTCGAGCGGGCCGAAATCCTCCCGATAGCGAGCCTGCTTGATGACCACCCGGCCCGTCCGCGTGATCGCCTGCCCGTTGCGCGCGTTGCGCGTCGGCATGACGCAATCGAACATGTCGACCCCGGCGCCGATGCCGACGACGAGGTCGAGCGGTGTGCCGACGCCCATGAGGTAGCGGGGGCGCGAGGCGTCGAGCTTGTGGACGACCAGGCCGAGGGTCTCGTGCATGCGCGGGATGGGCTCACCGACGGAGAACCCGCCGAGCGCCAGGCCGTCGAAGGGCAGCTCGCCGAGCTCGTCGGCGTGCGCCGCGCGGAGGGAGGGGTCGGTGCCGCCCTGCACGATGCCGAAGACGGCTTGATCCTCGCGCTTGGCGGCGAGGCAACGGTGCGCCCAGCGCGTCGTCACGCGGCACGCGTCCTCGAGCACCGCGCGGGGCGACTCGCCAGGCGGGCAGATGTCGAGCTGCATCGCGATGTCCGCGCCGATCTGCCCCTGCACCTGCATGGCGACCTCGGGCGTGAGCACGCGCTTCGACCCGTCGAGGTGCGATCGGAACGTGAAGCCGTCCTCGGACGTCGTGCGCCGATCCGAGAGGGAGAACGCCTGGAAGCCGCCCGAATCCGTGAGCATCGCGTGCGGCCACCGCGAGAAGCGGTGCAGGCCGCCGGCCTTGGCGATGATCTCGGGGCCGGGCCGCAACCACAGGTGGTACGTGTTGCCGAGCACGACGCGCGCCCCGGTCGCGGCGACCTCCGCGGGCACGAGCGTCTTGACCGACCCCTGCGTGCCGACGGGCATGAACGTCGGCGTCGGCACCTCGCCGTGCGGCGTCGTCAGCACGCCCGCGCGCGCGTGGCCGTCGGTCGCGAGCAGGCGATAGGCGTAGCCCGGCGTCGTGCAGCCGCTCACGCCGGGCCTCCCGCGCTCGGCGCGCGCGCGCGCAGGAGCATCGCGTCGCCGTAGGAGAAGAACCGGTAGCGGCCCTCGACCGCGGCGCGATACGCGGCGATCACGCGCTCGCGGCCGGCGAACGCCGACACGAGCGCGAGCAAGGTGGACTCGGGGAGGTGGAAGTTGGTCACGAGCTGATCGACGATGCGAAAGGCGTAGCCGGGTTGGATGAGCAGGCGCGTCTCGCCGGCCGACGCGACGACGAGCCCGGGCCTCTCGGGGTCCGCCGCGGACTCGAGCGCGCGCACCACGGTCGTGCCGACGGCGACGACCGGAGCCCCGCGCGCACGGGCCCGCTCGACGGCGGCGGCGGCGGCTTCGGACACGTCGTACCACTCGGCGTGCATCGGGTGGTCGTCGAGGTCCTCGGCCGTCACGGGCTGGAACGTGCCGAGCCCGACGTGGAGCGTGATCGACGCGACCGTCACGCCGCGCGCCTCGAGCCGCGCGATCAGCGCCTCCGAGAGGTGCAGCCCCGCCGTCGGCGCCGCCACCGCCCCGGGCGACCGGGCGAAGACCGTCTGGTAGCGGACGCGGTCCGAGGGCTCGTCCGGTCGCCTCATGTAGGGCGGGAGCGGCACGTGGCCGACGCGATCGATCGCCGCCTCGACCGACCCCTCGATCGCGCGGAGATCGACCTCGAGCAGCCCGTCCTCGGGCGACGACGCCGGGGCCCCTCCGCGGCCGTCCTCCGCCAGCGGCGCGGCGATGGTCGCGACGATCGCCGGCGTTCCCGCCGCGTCGGCGAAGACGATCTCGGCCCCGGGCTTCAGGCCCTTCGACGCGCGCCCGAGCGCCCGCCACCGCTCCGCGCCGTCGGCCCCGAAGACCTTGCGCAGCAGCAGGATCTCCACGCGCCCGCCGGTCGCGCGCTTGTGCCCGAGCAAGCGCGCCGGCACGACGCGCGTGTCGTTCACGACGACGAGCGACCCCGCGGGCAGCAGCTCGTCGAGCTCGCGGACCTGCCGATGATCGAGGCTCCCGTCCGCCTCGAGCACGATCAGCCGCGCGCCGTCGCGCGGGCGAGCCGGCTCGCTGGCGATGAGCTCCGGGGGAAGGTCGTAGTGGAAGAGCGCGCGCCGCAAGCTCAGCTCGGCGGGTAGGTGATCGCCAGGCGCGTCATCTTGCGCCAGAGCGTGGTCGGGCTGATGCCGAGGAGCTCGGCCGCCTTCTCGCGACTGCCGTCGCAATCCCGCAGCGCGACCTCGATCGCCTGCCGCTCGGCCCCGTCGACCACGTCCGAGAGCGCGCGACCGGCGCCGCCGATGCGCCGCGGCAGGACCGGCGCCGGCAGGACGTCGTCGACCGTGATCACGCCGCCGCTGGAGAGCGCGACCGCCTGCTCGATCATGTTCTCGAGCTCGCGGATGTTGCCGGGGAACTCGTACTGGCTCACGGCCTCGATGACGCCGTCGGCGAGCCGCGATCGGCAGGCCATCTTGCGGTTGTACTTCTGGAGGAAGAACTCCATGAGCACGGCGATGTCCTCCCGGCGCTCGCGCAGCGGCGGGAGGATGAAGCGCGCGACGTTGAGCCGATAGTAGAGGTCCTGCCGGAAGCGCTTCTCCGCGATCGCCGTGAGCAGCTCCTGGTTCGTCGCGGCGATGATCCGGACGTTGACCTTGACCGGCTTGTTCTCGCCGACGCGCCGGATCTCGTTCTCCTGGATCGCGCGCAGCAGCTTCGCCTGGAAGGAGAGCGGCGTCTCCGCGATCTCGTCGAAGAAGAACGTGCCGCCGTCGGCCTCCTCGAAGAGGCCCTTGCGCGCGGCGACGGCGCCCGTGAACGATCCGCGCGCGTGCCCGAAGAGCTCGCTCTCGAGCAGCGTCTCGCTGATCGCCGCGCAGTTCACGGGGACGAAGGGGCGGTCGCCGCGCTTGCTGTTGGCGTGGATCGCCTTGGCGACGAGCTCCTTGCCGGTGCCGCTCTCGCCGGTGATGAGCACCGTCGCGTCGGTGGGTGCGACCTTGACGATGCGGCCGAGCACCTCGCGGACCGCCTGCGATCGGCCCGCGATGTTCTCGAACTTGAACTTCTCCTTGAACTCGCTCGCGAGCAGCTGCACCTGCCCCGTGAGGCGGCGGCTGTCGATCGCGCGCTCGACCTTCATCAGGAGCTCCTGCTCCGTGAAGGGCTTCTGGATGTAGTCGAAGGCGCCGAGCCGCATGGCCTCGACGGCGCTCTCGATCGTGCCGTAGGCCGTCATCACGATGCACTCGGTCATCGCGTGCGAGTCCTTCACCGCGCGGAGCACGGCGAGGCCGTCCGACCCGCCCATGCGCAGGTCCGTGAGGACGACGTCGTAGGCGCCCTTGGCACCGCGGTCGCCGCCCTCGTTGCCGTCGCTGGCCTCGTCGACCTCGTAGCCGGCGCCGCGGAGCATCATCGCCAGCGTCGTGCGCATGTTGCGCTGGTCGTCGACCACGAGGATCTTGGGCATCGAGATCTCCACCCCGCCCCGCGACGAGCTCGGGTCGGAGCCCCCGGCCCGACCGTCCGCCCGTCGAGACGGATGGGCGATCTACCACACCCGTCTCGACTCCGTCAGCCCGGCGGCTCCGGTGCGCCCGGCCGCCAGGGCCGTCGGCGTCGACGGGTCGAGGCGGGAGGCGTCGTCGGCCGCCGTCACGAAGCACGTCGGCGCCCACGGGAACGCCCGCGAGCGCCGACCCACGACCGCCTCGAGGCGCGGCCGCCTCGATCGAGCCTCAGAACGCGAGGCCGCCGTCGACGTCGATCGCGCGACCGTTGAAGTACTCGCACTCGATGACGAACTTCACGGCGATCCAGATGTCCTCGGGCAGGCCGATGCGGGCGACGGGGATCGCGGCGACGAGGGCGTCGCGCGCCTTCTGGTTCATGCCCTGGGTCATGGGCGTCTCGATCATGCCGGGGGCGATGGCGCCGACGCGGATGCCGAACGGCGCCCACTCGAGGGCCCACGTCTTGGTGTTCGTGGCGAGCGCGGACTTCGCGGCCGAGTAGTTCGACTGGCCTCGGTTCCCGTGGCGCGCGATCGAGCTCATGTTGACCACGACGCCCTTCGTCGCGGTCTCGACCATCTTCACGACGACCTCGCGAGCCATCAGCGTGGCGCCGGTGAGGTTCACGTCGATGACCGCCTGCCAGGCCTCGCGGCTGAGCTTCGTGATCGCGCCGGTGTTGCGGTCCTTCTTCACGAGCAGGCCGTCGCGCAGGATGCCCGCGTTGTTGACGAGGCCGTTGAGCCCCGCCATCGCGTCGTGCGCGAAGGCGACGAAGGCGATGACCTCGGCCTCGTCGGCGACGTTGAGCTTGCGCGCGTGAACCTTGCCCGGCAGCCCCTTCGTCTCCTCGACGAGCGTGGCGAGGCCGGCCTCGTTGACGTCGCCGACCGTGACCTGGCCGCCCGCCTCCGCGATCCGGGTCGCGAAGTGCCGACCCATGCCCTGAGCGCCGCCCGTGACGATGAACTTGCAGTCTTCGAGTCGCATGATCGCTCCTGCCTTGTTGGGGGCTTCCTTAACACGTCGGCCCGCGCGCGGGCGCGCGGCGAGCGCACCGAGCAGGGCCGTTGCGCCCCGCGACCGCGGTGATTATGGAAGCGTCGAAATGAGGATGCGCCCGTACGAAGCCCTCGCGCTGGCCGCTCTCGCGGTCGCCGCGTGCAACAGCGCGCCGCCCGTCCCGACGTCCTCGGACCCCGACGGCAAGGACCTCGTCGAGGGCGCCGTCGTCGCGGCCACGGAGTCCGCCGGCGGGGTGCGGCTCTACAAGATCGTCCACGTCGACGACCTGCCGGAGCCGCTCGGCTACGAGTACCACCTGATCGCGTACGACCCGAAGGCAGGATCCTTCGAGGAGGCCGCCCGGCTGTGGGCCAGCCCGAGCCGGACGATCGCCATCCCGCACATCGAGGTGCGCAAGATGCACTTCATGCCGCGCGACCACCGCGTGCTGAAGGTCGAGCCCGTCTCCGACGCCGAGCTCGCGCCATACCTGAACCGGCACAAGCCGCAGCGCTGACCGCCGGCGCGGCCTCGCGTCAGCACGCGTCGCGGAACGCCTCCGCCAGACGCCGCATGGCCTGGGCGTGCAGGCGGCTCGCCCAGCTCTTGCTGATGCCAAGCTCGCGGGCGATGGAGTCGAAGGCCTCGCCCTCGTAGTAGTGGCGCTCGACGAGCGCGCGCTCGCGGTCGGGCAGCGCGGCGACCTCGCGCCGGACCGCGCCGACGAACTGCACGCGGGAGGCCTGGTCCTCGGGCGTCTCCGCGCCGTCGACGATGTCGGCCATGTCGCCGACCGCCGCGACGAGGCCGAACGCGAGGGCGGCCGCGTGCCCCTCGAGGAGCGCGCGCAGCTCGGCCTGCGCGGCCTCGTCGGGGATCGGGTCCTCCGGGGGCGCCTCCGTCGTGGGCAGGGCGTCGACGCCGAAGCGCTCCGACGCCGCGAGCGCCAACGCGCGCCCCTTCACCGCGCGGCCGTGCGTCTCGCGCCGGACGCCGTCGATGATCGCCCACCGGATCTTCATGGCCGCGAACGTCGCGAACTTCGCGCGGGCGGGGTCCCACTCCCTCGCGGCCGCGTAGAGCGCGGGCCAACCGAGCGCGATGAGGTCGTCGAACCGCACCTGCCCGGCGAGGCCGCGCGACACGCGACGGGCGACGAGCTCGAGCAGAGCCCTGCCGTCGCGAACGCGCCGCTCGGCCTCCGCGTCCTCGACCACGCTAGGCGCCCCGGCGCGCGCGCTCGCGCCCGGCGGTGTCAGCGGCCGCGTCGCCGGAGCCGGCCGTCGCGACCACGCCGCTCTCGTCGACCGGCCGGGGATGGGCGCGCCGCAGCACGCGCGCGGCCGACTCGTCGCCCGCGAGCACCTCGGCGAGCTGATCGCGCATCCACGCGATCTCGGCGGCGGGGAGGCGGCCTCGGTAGGGCGCCACGGCCGCATCGATCTGGGCCGCGATCCACGGGTCCGCGAGCAGCGGGTTCATGCCCTCGAATATAGGTGAGCCACGAGGGGTCGTCACCTCTCGGCGAGGCGCGCGCGCCTCGTTTCGACGCCCCGCGCGAGCCCCCTCGCCTTGCAGCTCTCCGTGCCGGCATGCGTTCACGGCCGTCGGTCGATCGTCGTCCACGGGCCCGCACGCCCGTGGACCGGACGGATGGGGATCGAGAGTGGGGCGCTCCTCTCGGTCGAGCGCGACCGCGCGTCCTCGGCGACCTCCCGGCCCTGCCTCGAACCTTCCCGGGCCGCCGCGAAGCCTTCCGGCCCTGCCGCGAACCTTCCCGGGCGAGTCGCCAACCTTCCGGGGCCGCCGCGGAGCCTTCCCGGTCCGGCCGCGAACCTTCCCGGACCGCCGACCAAGCTTCCCGGACGGCCGTGAACCTTCCCGGACGACCGCCGAGCCGAAATGCGCGGTCGCGAAGGGCTCGTTTTCGGCCGGATCGGCTCCCGGAACGGCGCCGGTGGCTCCCGGGGCACGCCGGGAGGCTCGCGCGGCCGCCCGGGGAGCCTCGAAAACGGCCCGGGAAGCGATCGGCGCCGTCCGGGAAGGTTCGTGGGCGCGCGGGAAGCCTCGGGCTGCGCTCCCACCGGGGTATTTGCCGCGCCCGCGACGCAGGCGCGCGGATCGCCGTCAGCGCTTCTTCTTCGGGGTCGACTTGGCGGGCGGATCGGCCTCGGGCGCGGCGACCGAGTCGCCGTTGAGGCACGCATCGAACGCGCTCACCGACTTCGCGCTCATCGCGCACCTGAGGCTCTTGCGCTCCTGGACGGAGCCGACGAGCGACTTGCCGCACGAGGCGGCCCACTGTTCGCGCCGGGCCTCGGCCGCCTTCTCGATGCTGCCCACGACCTGGTCCCGCTGCTTGTCCGCGAGCTTCGGCGAGAGCTTGGCGACCTCGTCCGATCGGATGAGCGCGCCGAACTGTCGCCCGAGCTCCTCGCAATCGTGGGGGGTCAGCTCGTAGTCGTCGGGGACGTTCGCCCCGGCCGCCCTCGGCGCGGAGGGCGCGAGCGAGGGGGCCGCCTCCGTCGCGGGCTCGGCCGTCGCGCGCACCGTCGGAGCCGCCGCGACCGGATCGGGCTCCACGGCGGGCGCGGGGGCCGCGCCGCCGCAGCCGGCGACGATGGCGAGGACCAGGACCGAGAGAGCGTTCGGACGCGCTGGCATGGCGGGACTCTCTCTCCGAACCGCGCCGCTGTCCACCGTCCGGCCCGCACGCGCGAGGCGCCCCCGCGGCCCGCGCCCGTCGAGGGCCGTCCGCTGCGCCCGGGCCTCCGCACGTCGCCCGCGCGATCGTTCGCGGCGCGCGAACGACCGCCCGATCGCCGCCGGATCGCCGCCGGATCGCCGCCGGTTCGGGGCCGATCGGGACCGCGTGGATCGGGAGCGACCTGCGGCGCCCGCTCGGGTCTTCCGCTCGGCGCGCGGACGGAGCAGGCTCGCGCCCATGGCCCTCCCGCCGCGGCTGACGCTCTGTGGATCGCTCTCGCTCCACCCCGTCTCGCTCGGAGCCGCGATGCACCTCGCCGGCTACCGCGCGATCGGCCTCGACTTCACCTACGTGCCGTTCGGCGTCACCGATCTGCCCGACGCGATCCGGGGCATGCGCGCGCTCGGCATCCGAGGGCTCGGCATCTCGATGCCCTTCAAGCAGGCCGTGCTGAGCCTCCTCGACGACGTCGCGCCGCTCGCCGCGCGCCTCGGCGCGGTGAACACGGTCGTCAACGACGGGGGGAGGCTCACGGGGCACAACACCGACTGCGTCGGCGCGGTCCGCGCCCTCGAGGAGGTGACGTCGATCGCCGGCAAGCGCGTGCTCTTGCTCGGCGCCGGCGGCGCGGCGCGCGCGGTCGCCCACGGCCTCGCGGACCGCGGCGCGACGATCTGCATCGCGAACCGCGACGCGGAGAAGGCGCGATCCCTCGCGGCGGAGGTCGGCGGATCCGCGGCTCCGCTCGCCGAGGCGGCGCGCGCGGGATCCTACGACGTCATCGTCAACGCGACCTCCGTCGGCATGATCGAGGTCGCCGCCGAGAGCCCCGTCCCCGAGGCGGCGATGCGCGCCGGACAGGTCGTGATGGACATCGTCTACAAGCCCATCGAGACGCCGCTCGTGATGGCGGCACGGCGGCGCGGAGCGGTCACCGTCCACGGCGGGCGCATGCTGCTCCACCAGGCGGCCGGGCAGTTCGAGCTCTACACGGGGCGCGACGCGCCGCTCGCGGAGATGGACGAGGCCCTGCGCGCCGGCCTGACGGGGTGACGCGCCCGGCCCGTCGATCCGACGGACTCTTGGCCTGGCGACCGGACGTCGGTACTCCGGGCGGCGTGACGAGATCCATGCCGCGCTCGATCGCGATCCTCCTCGCGCTGTCCATCGCGGGTTGCCCCGCGGCGCACGACGAGGCCGCGCCCGGAGCCGCGCCGCTCGCGACGACCGCGCCGATCGCACCTCCGGCTCCGCTCACGACC
Organism: uncultured delta proteobacterium; assembly: GCA_903906315.1. Classification (GTDB taxonomy): domain Bacteria; phylum Myxococcota_A; class Polyangia; order Polyangiales; family Polyangiaceae; genus CAIVJW01. The sequence goes on from CAIVJW010000117.1 coordinate 12,889, forward strand.
TCCGCGATCGGCGCGGCGTCCGCGGCCGCCGCGCCCTCCGCAGCCGCCGCCGCGGACGCGCCGACCGACGCCGCGGTCGTCCCGCCGGGCGTCTTCCTGATGGGATCGCCCGTCGGGCGCGGCGACGTCGAGGAGCGCCCCGCGCACGAGGCGATCGTGGCGTCGTTCTACCTGGACACGACCGAGGTCACGATGGACGCGTACGCGGCGTGCGTGCGGGCCGGCGCGTGCACGCCGACCCACACCGAGCACCCGTTCTGCAACGTGCGCCACGAGGGACGCGGCGATCACCCCGCCAACTGCGTCGACGCGACGCAGGCCGACGCGTACTGCGCCCACGTCGGCAAGCGCCTCCCGCGCGAGCGCGAGTGGGAGTGGGCCGCGCGCGGCGGCGCCGAGGATCGCCGCTTCGCCTGGGGCGACGCCCCCCCCGATCGCGCGCGCGCTTGCTACATGCACGAGGCCGGCACGTGCAAGGTCGCGTCCTTCGCCCCGGGCGCCTTCGGCCTCTACGACGTCTCGGGCAACGTGTGGGAGTGGACGTCGTCGTTCTACGCGGCCTACCCGGACGAGCCCGCGACGGGGCAGTTTCGCATCTACCGCGGCGGCAGCTGGAGCCGCCGCTTCCCGAAGTGGCTGCGCAACGAGATCCGCAACCGCTACAAGCCGACCGAGTGGAGCGCGGCGCTCGGCGTGCGCTGCGCCAGGTCGAAGCTGCCGCTCGAGTGCCCGCCCGAGACGGCCCCGACCTCGCGCGGCGACGACTGCGTCCGCGTCACCGGGGCGCCGATCTGCGAGGCGGGCCACGCCTGGAACGGCAAGGTCTGCGCGGTCGGGGGCGTGCCGGTCCCCGCCGCCCAGGGCGGAGCGATCCCTGCGCGTTCGGCCGATCCGGCCGCGACGTCCGCGGCGCCCGAGGCCGCGCCGAGCCCGTCGGCGGCCGCCGAGGCGTCGCCCATCGCGCGCGCGCGCACGCCGCAGCACGACGCCGACTGCGTCGCGCACTTCCCGGGTCGGCCGAGCGCGTACGTGTACACGGGCAGCACGTTCCACGCGCGCGAGCCCGTCGTGCGAGCGTCCGGCTGCGCGAAGCGGGACGTCGGGCGCTTCGGGACCAGCGTCTGCTGCGCCGAGTGACGCGCTGCGGCCGCGCGCGCGCGACGCCGGGCGAGGGTGATAGGCTCGGCGCAATGGTCGCCTACGAGATCCGCGCCGTGCTCCCGGGGGACGAGGAGCAGCTCCTCGCGGTCGCGCGCCACCTCAACTCGGTCAACCTCCCGAACGACCCCGCGACCATCGCCGAGACGGTCGACGCGAGCCACCGCAGCTTCACGGGGCAGATCGCGAACCCCAAGCACCGCCAGTACGTCTTCGCGCTGGTCGAGCGGGCGAGCGGCACGATCATCGGCACCTCGATGGTGCTCGCGCAGCTCGGCAACAAGGAGGCGCCGTACGTCTACGTCGACGTGCTCGAGCAGGAGAAATACTCCGCCACGATCGACAAGCACTTTCACCACACGCTGCTCCGCACGGGCTACTCGTACAACGGCCCGACCGAGATCGGCGGGCTCGTGCTGATGCCCGAGTACCGCCGCGCCGAGAGCCGGCTCGGGACGATGATCTCCTACGTGCGGTTCCTCTTCATGGCCGCGCACCGGGATCTCTTCCAGGAAGAGGTGCTCGCCGAGCTCATGCCGCCGCTCGAGCCCGACGGGACGAGCCACCTCTGGGAGGCGCTCGGGCGGCGCTTCACGGGCATGAGCTACTTCGACGCGGACCGCCTGTCGAAGCGCAACAAGGAGTTCGTCAAGAGCCTGTTCCCCGAGGAGGTCATCTACGCGAGCGTCCTGAGCGAGGCCGCGCAGAGCGTGATCGGCAAGACGGGCGCCCAGACCCGCGGCGTCGAGAAGCTCCTGCGCCGCATCGGCTTCCGCTTCGCCCACCGCGTGGACCCGTTCGACGGCGGCCCGCACTACACCGCGCGCATGGACGAGATCACCCTCGTCGAGCAGACCCGGCGCACGCGCGCCGACCGCCCGATGACCGCGACCTCCGCCGACAAGAAGGCCCTCGTGGCCGTCGAGTTCCCCGGGCCGCCGTTCTTCCGCGCGGTGCTGACGCCCTACCGCGACGAGGGCGCGCGAGGCGTGGCGGTGGCCGACGATGCGTGGGAGGCCCTCGAGCTGCACCACTCGGCGCCGGTCGTGGTCCTGCCGATCGAGTAGCCGCGCCGGCCGGCCGCGACGGGCCCTTGCGCCCGAACCTTCCGTGGATGGAGAATGCTCTCAACGACAGGGGGGAGGGCCCATGGTCGCGTCGTCACCGCTCGCGTCTGCAGTTTCAACGGGATCGGCGAGCCCGCCCGGCCGCCCGGCCGACGCCCTCGGGCCCCGCGAGCGCCGCGCGGCCCGGGCGCTCGCCGAGGCCGCCATCCCGCCCGGGCGCCACCTCGAGGGGGCCGGATCGCGCGCCGTCGACGGCCTCGGGAGCTGGCTCGCCGGCGTGCCGACGACGGCGCAGCGCGCGGTGAGGGCGGCGCTGTGGGCGTTCGAGACGAGCACGATCGCCACCCACCTGCGCCCGTTCTCGTCGCTGCCGCTCGCCGAGCGCGCCCGCGTCGTGGAGGCCTGGGAAACCAGCCGATCGCACGCGCGTCGCTCGGTGCTGCGCGCCCTGCTCACGCCGATCAAGCACGCGCACTTCGACGACCCCGCGATGTTCCGTCACGTGGGCTGCCGGTACGAGGCGCCGCCGGCGCGCGACGAGCAGCCGCGCTGGCTCACGCGCGTGACCGACGGCCGACACGTCGACGCGGACCTCGAGATCGAGTGCGAGGTCGTCGTGGTCGGCACCGGCGCAGGCGGGGCCGCCGCGGCCTACGAGCTCGCCTCGCGCGGGCGCGCGGTGCTGCTCCTCGAGGAGGGCGACTACCACCGCCGCGAGAGCTTCACCGGCCGCACGACGCGCGCCTACGAGACGCTCTACCGCGATCGCGGCGCGACGGTCGCGCTCGGCAACGTCGGCATCCCGCTCTGGACCGGCCGCGCCGTCGGCGGCAGCACGGTCATCAACTCGGGCACCTGCTACCGCGCGCCCGAGAGCACGCTCGCGGCATGGCGCGCGGAGGGCCTGCCCGGCGACTTCTCCAGCGACGGCCTCGCGCCCTACTACGAGCGCGTCGAGGCGATGCTCGGCGTCGCGCCGGCGAGCCCACTCCACGTCGGCGCGATCGGCGGCATCATCGCGCGCGGCGCCGATCACCTCGGCTACAGCCACCACGTCCTCGCCCGCAACGCGCCCGACTGCGACGGGCAAGGCGTGTGCTGCTTCGGCTGCCCGACGGGCGCGAAGCGATCGACCGACGTCAGCTTCGTGCCGGCGGCGCTCGCGCGCGGCGCCGATCTCGTCACGGCCGCGCGCGTCGATCAGGTCGACCTCGTGGGCGGCCGCGCCCGCGGCGTCACGGCGACCCTCGCCCCCGACGCGGCCGGCCGGCGCCCTCGCCTCACCGTGCGCGCCGAGGCCGTCGTCATCGCCTGCGGCACGCTGATGACCCCGCTGCTGCTCGACCGGAGCGGCGCCTGCCGCGTCGGCGGTCAGCTCGGCAAGAACCTGTCGATCCACCCCGCGACGAAGGTGCTCGCCCTCTTCGACGACCGCGTCGACCAGTGGAGCGGCATCCCGCAGGGCTACGCGATCGACGAGTTCGCCGCCGAAGGCCTCATGTTCGAGGGAGGCTCGCTCCCGCTCGACGTCGCGGCGCTCGGCGTACCGTGGACGGGGCGTCGCTTCATGGACCTGATGGAGGAGTACGCGCACCTCGCGACGTTCGGCTTCATGGTCAAGGACACGAGCCGAGGCTCCGTCCGGCGCGGACCGGGGGCCTCGCCCCTCGTGATCTACGACATGAACGAGCGCGATCGCGCGCTGATGCAGCGAGGGATCGGGATCCTCTGCGAGGTCTACCAGCGCGCCGGCGCGCGGCGCGTCCTGCCGCTCGTCGCCGGTCATGACGAGGTCCGAGGCGCGGACGGGCTCGCCCGGCTCCGCGCGGCGCGGCTCGCCCCCGGCGACGTCGAGGTGACGGCCTTCCACCCGCTCGGGACGTGCCGCCTCGGCGTCGACCCGGCGCGATCGTGCATCGGTCCCGACCACGAGGCGCACGACGTCGCCGGCCTCTACGTGTGCGACGGCAGCGCGGTCCCCTCGTCGCTCGGGGTCAACCCGCAGATGACCATCATGGCGCTCGCGCTGCGGGCCGCCGAAATCATCGACGCGCGCCTCGGGTGATCCCCCGCGCGGCGCGCGCCTACGGATCCCGGTCGGCGCGGCCGTTCGCGAGCAGCCCGCGCACGAGCCCGCGCGTGACGAAGCGGTCCTTGCAGAGCTCGAACGGCAGCGTCCTGGCGGCGCGGCGACAACCGGGACCTACGGCGCCAGGACGACCGCTCCGCTCGCCGGAATGGCGACCACGACCTTGCCATTCGCGCCGACCGTCGTCGGCGGTCCTCCCATCGCATCCTGCAGGACCGCGCCCGCCTTGAGCCCGAGCGCGCCCACGGCGTCCACGCTGACGGCCTGCGCCGCGCCGAGCCGCGTGAGCCCCACGATGGCGGACGCGGCGCCGGGGACCTTGCGCCCGAACACGAGCGTGTCGTCGGTCACCGCGAGCGAGACGTAGTCGCCGCGACGCATCGCCGGCACCGCCTGCCGGGCCGACCCGAGCTTGCGCACGAACGCGAGCGTCGCCGCCTCGTCGGCCGACAGGCTGCCCGGCTCTCGCCAGGACAGGCGGTTGTTCGGGTCCGCGCCGCCCCACTGGCCGTATTCGTCGCCGTAGTAGAGCAGCGGCGCGCCCGGCAACCCGAGCAGCCAGGCGAACGCGAGGCGCGTGCGGCGGTACGGCTCCGCGTCGACGGGAGCCGCAGCCGTGCTCTCCCACTGGTTGCCGGGAATCCCACGGTCGTGCGCCGCGTCCTGACCTCGATAATCCGCCAGGGTCGTGAACCGAGCCGTGTCGTGGCTCCCGATGTACGGCGTCATGATCGCGTCGGGCGACCACTTCTCCATTCCGTGCTTGAACCAGTAGTCGGCGTGCAGGAAGCCTTTGTCACCGTACGCGAACGTCCGGTAGCTCACCCCGTGATAGAGCACGAAGTCGAACTGCCCATCGAGCCCGAGCGGGCCGATGTACCGGGAGATCGTGCCGTAGTTCTCGTCGTTGCACGGGTCGCCGCAGTCGTTCCACCCCATGGCCGTCTCGCCCATGAGAAAGTACCGAGTCCCGCCCGGCTCGAACTTCTCCCGCACCTCGGCCGCGAGGTTGCGCGTCGCGGCCTCCTCGACGTGCTTGACCGCGTCGACGCGCAACCCGTCCAGGTCGAGCTCGTCGAGCCAGAAGACCGCGTCGTCGACGAACTGCGCGTTCGCCGCCGGGACCGTGTGGTCGATGTCCGGCAGGTAGCTCGCGAACATGCAGTCGACCGCGTGCGAGGTCCAGTCGCAGTTCTGCGTCCCGCAGACGCAGCCCTGCCGGAACCAGTCGGGGTGCGCCGCGACGTACTCGTGCTCCTGGTGGACGTGGTTCAGCACGAAATCCTGCAGCACCCGAATGCCGTGCTTGTGCGCCTCGGCGACCAGAGCGGCGAGCGCCTTCTGGCCGCCGAGCCGGGGCTCGGCCTCGCGCCCGCGAATCGGCCAGTAGCCGTGATACCCAGTCACCATGTGGACGCCGTCGGCGGCGATGTACGCTTTCGACGGGTTCGTGCCGAACGGCGTGAGCCACAGCGCGCGCACGCCGAGCTGGTCCATCGTCCCGTCGGAGATGGCCTGTCGCAGCCCCTCCCAGTCGCCGCCCTTCCAATCGCCGCGCGGGTCCGCCCCCGGAGTCACGGGAGGGTCGTTCTGCGGGTCGCCGTTCTTGAAGCGGTCCGTCACGGCCATGTAGATCAGCGCGTCCTTCCACGAGAACGCCTCGGGCTCGACCCAGAACACCAGGCGCAGCGGCTCGCCGACGCGGCCGCTCTTCGTCTTGCCCCGCGCCACGACCCGGTATTTCCCGTCCGCCAGCCCCGAGATCGAGATCGTGACCTCGCCCGTCTGCGGGTCGGTCGCGGCCTGCTGCGCGCCGAGCGGCGTCTCCACCCCGTCGCGAACGAGCGTGAACGCGAAGCCCTTCGCGTCGGGCCCGCTCTTCTCGACGCCATCCGCGAAGGCGAGCTTGGCCGAATACGTCCCCTTTCCGGGCGCGGGGCGCGCCGCCTGGCTGGACCCGACCGCGAACGTCGGCAATCGGCAATCGCCGACCTTCACGGCCGAGTTCTCGGTCCCATTGACGTACTTGCGCCGCCCCTGCCCCGGGTCGAGCACCCAGCTCGGCTGCCCGCCGGCGTCGTACACGACCTTGTAGGCGACGAGCCCCGGCGGCAGGCTCACCGCCCCGGCGTACTCGCCGTTCGCGTCGGGCCCCGCCAGCGACGGTGCGCTCGCGAGGTCGAACCCTTGCCATTCGCCCGCGACGCGCACGTTGCTCCCGCCCGCGGGCGGAGTGAACCGGAACGTCACCGGGCAGACCAGCGCCCCGCCTCCGCCGCCGGCCCCGCCCGTGCCCGTGCCCGTTCCCCCGTTCCCGACGCCGCCCGTGCCAGCCCCACCCGCAGCGGAGCCGCCCTGTCCCGCGCCCCCCGACGACGTCGAGTGCCCGCCCGCGCCAGCCCCGCCGTGCCCCGCGCCTCCCCGCCCGGCCCCCCCGGGACCGGAGCCTCCGTCGGACGGACCAGGCCGGTCGCGCGACGTGTCGGCGGCGGGATCGCAGCCCGCCCCGAGGGCGGTCGCGAAGATCGAAGCGGCGAGCAGGACGGACGCGCGAAGGCTCGGCATGGCTGCCGCAGGATACCGGAACGCGGCCCGAGGACCACGCCGGCGCGTGCGCCCCCCGCGCGCCCGAAGCGCGCCGACGGCTACGCTTCCGTCGTCGCCGCGCCGGCCTGCGCCTCGGCCTCCGGCGGCACGGCCGCGGGGCCCGGCGCGCCGACCGCACGCTCGCGCCGGTGATCCGTGTGGATCTTCCCGTCGCGCATCGTGACGACGCGCGGCATCGCCTGCGCGAAGCCGTTGTTGTGCGTGACCACCACGATCGTCGTCCCGTGCTTGCGGTTGATCTCGAAGAACAGCTCGTGCATCGCCTCGCTCGTCGCCGAGTCGAGGTTGCCGGTCGGCTCGTCGGCGAGGATGAGCTTCGGCGACAGCACGAGCGCGCGGGAGAGCGCCACGCGCTGCTGCTCGCCGCCCGACAGCTCGCCTGGCCGATGCGTCACTCGGTCGGTGAGGCCGACCTCCGCGAGCAGCGCCCTCGCGGGCCCCTCCATCTCCCGGCGGCTCTTGCCCTGGATGAGCCCCGGCATCATCACGTTCTCGAGCGCGTTGAACTCGGGCAGGAGGTGGTGAAACTGGAAGACGAACCCGATCGTCTTGTTCCGGATCGCCGCCAGCTTCGACGACGGCATGCCCGTGAGCTCGTCGTCGCCGAGCTTGATTCTGCCCTTCGTCGGCAGATCGAGCGTGCCGATGCAGTGCAGCAGCGTGCTCTTGCCCGCGCCCGACGGCCCGACGATGGCCACCACGTCGCCCTCGTCGATGACGAGATCGATGCCCTTCAGCACGTTGAGCTCGCGCCCCATGTGGACGAAGGACTTGGTGAGGTCCGTGACGACGACGAGCGGCTTGGGCATCGGGATCACTCGTAGCGGATGCCGTCGACGGGCGAGACCCGGGACGCCGCTCGCGCGGGGTAGATGGTGGCCAGCGTGCAGATGACGAACGCGGCGAGCGCGACCATGGCGTAGTCGAAGCCGTTCACGCTCACCGGGAGTCGGTCGATGTAATAGACCTCGGGGTCGAGGCGGACCCCGAACCACGAGAGCCCGGTGCAGGCCGCGAGCGCGGTCCCCACGCCGAAGACCGTGCCGATGCCGCCGATGATGACGCCCTCGAGCATGAAGATGCGCATCACCGCGCCGTCGGACACGCCGAGCGCCTTGAGGATGGCAATCTCCTTGCCCTTCTCCGTGACCATCAGGAGGAGCGTGACGACAATGCAGAAGCTCGCGACCGCGATCGCGATCGACAGGATGATGAACGTGGCGATCCGCTCCAGCTTCAGCGCGCTGAAGAGGTTCTTGTTCATCTCCATCCAGTCGCGCACGCGGAGCGTGGCGCCGGTCGTCCCGTTCGGCTTCAGCGTCGCGACCGCCTGCTCGATCGCAGGCCGCGCGTCCTTCACGCGCTCCGGCTCGGGCACCCGCACGTCGATGTGCGTGATGCGCCCATCCAGGCTGAAGAACTCCTGCGCGACGTCGAGCGTCACGTAGGCGTGCGTGGCGTCGTACTCGTACATGCCCGAGTAGAAGATCCCCGCCACCCGGAACTTCCTCGACCTCGGCATCACGCCGACCGGGCTGAGCTCGCCCATCGGCGAGAGGAGCGTGACCTCGTCGCCCACGAGCACGTGCAGCGACTTGGCGAGCTCGCGCCCGAGGATGATCCCCGGGTGAAGCTTGGTGACGCGCTTCAGGAACTCCCGCAGCGACGGGTCGATCTCGCCAATCTTGAAGTCGGGCCCCTTCAGATACGGTTGCCCGTCGGGACCGCGACCGATGACCTCGTCGGCGGGGAGGTCGACGAGCTTGTCGGGCGCCGTGAGGTACTCGAAGCGGCCGACCTCGAGGTTCTTCTCGAGGTCGATCACGTCACCGATGGTCTTCGGGTCGATGCCGCGGACCAGCGCGCCCGCGGTGTTCGACGAGCTCGATCCCATCGCGTCGCCCGCGACGACCGGCGTCGCCGCGCTCCCCGGCGGCAGCGAGGCCCGCACGACCTCGAGCTTCGTCTGCCAGTCCGAGAAGCCGCCGGTGCGCGTCGCGTCGACGACGAGGTGCGCGTTGTTGCCGAGGATCTTCCGCTTCAGGTCGGCGCCGAAGCCGCCCATGATCGAGGTGACCGAGCAGAGCGCGCAGGAGCTGACCGCGACGCCCGACATCGACAGCACCGAGATCACGGTCAGAAAGCCGCTCTTCGTCGCGCGAACGTGGCGCGCGCTGACGAACGACGTGAACGACCGCCCCTCCAGCCCATCGAGGATCGTCGGCAGGGCCGCCGCGAGCACGACGAGGAGGAAGAGCACGCCCGCCCCGAGCGCGCCGAAGCGGATGATCTCGTGGTTCAGCCGGAACGGGCCGCTCTTGTCCTGCGGCAGCCGCACGGTCAGGGTCGCGAGCGCACCGAACGCGACGCCAACCACCGCGCCGAGCCACCAGAAGGCCGCCCGAGCAAAGCTGCCGCGCACCTCCGGCCGGCCCGCGTTGGCCGGTCGACCGCGCAGGCGCGCGGCGCCGCGCGCGACGCGCACGAGCGTGAGCACCGCGACGAGGCCGAGGAAGGCGAGGAAAGTCGGCTGCCCCGCGGGGCCGAGGCGCTCGATCACGATGGCCTCGACGCGCGCGCTGCCGCCCCGCGCGCGCTACGAGTCGCCACCGCTCGCCTCGGGCCGGAGCAGCGGAAACAGGATGACGTCGCGGATCGACGCGGCCCCGGTGAGCATCATCGCGAGGCGATCGATCCCCATGCCGAAGCCGGCCGCCGGGGGCATTCCGTGCTCGAGCGCCCTCACGTAGTCGGCGTCGTAGTCCATCGTCTCCTCGGCGCCCTTCGCCTTCTTCGCGACCTGGGCGCGGAAGCGATCGGCCTGGTCGTCGGGGTCGTTGAGCTCGCTGAACGCATTGCAGAGCTCGCGCCCGTCGATGAACAGCTCGAACCGGTCGACGAGGCTCGGGTCCGCGTCCTTCTTGCGGGCGAGCGGCGACACCTCGAACGGGTAGTCGATGACGAAGACCGGCAGGGTCTTGCCCTCGGGCGTGACGTAGTCCTTCGTCAGGAAGGGCTCCACGACGTACTCGTACGCGCAGAACACGCGCTCGCCCGGCGAGTCGCACTTCTTCGCGCCCGCGTTGAAGTTCGTCCAGTCGATGTCGCGCCCGGCGCCCTTGGCCGCCTTCGCCCACTCCTTGATCGGCGCGTCGGGCGTGCCCACCCGCTCGACCAGGTCGTGCGGCAGCTTGGCCCGATCGAGCGCCGCGAGGATGCCCTCCTTCATGGGCAGGCGCACGAAGCGGTCGAGCGTGAAGCGCCGCAGCGCGAGCCACGCGGCGTGCTCCTTCGGCAGCGCACGCGCGACGCGCTCGTCGACGTGCCGGAGCAGCGCCTCGGTCTGGTCCATCAGGACGTCGTAGGTCGCGTACGCCTGGTAGTACTCGAGCATCGTGAACTCGGGGTTGTGCCGCGTGGACACCCCCTCGTTGCGGTAGCAGCGCGCGACCTCGTACACCCGCTCGAAGCCGCCCACGACCAGGCGCTTCAGGTAGAGCTCCGGCGCGATGCGCAGGAAGAGGTTCATGTCGAGCGCGTTGTGGTGCGTGACGAACGGCTTGGCCGCCGCGCCGCCGATGAGGCTGTGCATCGTCGGCGTCTCGACCTCGAGGAAGCCCCGGGTGTCGAGGAACTCGCGCACCGCCGCGAGCATCGCCGATCGCGCGCGGAACACCGCGGCGACGCCCGGGTTCGCGACGAGGTCGACGTAGCGCATGCGGTAGCGCGCCTCGACGTCCTTGAAGCTCGTCTTCGTCGGCAGCGGCCGGAGCGCCTTGGTGAGCAGCCGGAGCGTCCGCGCCCGGATCGATAGCTCGCCCTTCTGGGTCGCCATGCCGGGCCCGGACGCCTCGATGAAATCACCGAGGTCGAGCTCCTCGAGGCGCGCGTAGTCGACGCCCAGCGAAGCCTCGTCGCAGTAGAGCTGCAGCTCGCCCGTCCGGTCGCGCAGGCGGACGAACGTCACGCCCCCAAACGACCGCAGGAAAAGCACCCTCCCGGCCACGCGCTGCTCGGCGGCGGCCACGGCGTCGACCTTCTCCGCGTCGTAGCGGCCCGCGGCGTCCCGCGCCGCGTCGAACACCGCGCGCGCGATCGCGAGATCCACGAGCGGGGCGCCCGCGGTGACGTCGTTCGCGAACGGGTTCTCACCGCGGGCGCGCGCCTTCACCGCCTTCGCGCGCCGCGCCCCGATGAGCGCCTCCTCCGCGGTGCCGAGCTCCGGGCCGCCCTTGGTCTGCTTCTCGTCGCCGCTCACGGCACGTCCTCCTCGGCGGTCACGCCGCCCTTCCTGAGCTTGCCGCCGGCCGCCGCCAGGAGATACGCCTCGATGAACGAGTCGAGATCCCCGTCGAGCACGGAGTCGACGTCGCCCGACTCGCTGGACGTCCGAACATCCTTCACGAGCCGGTACGGAGCGAGCACGTAGTTCCGGATCTGGCTGCCGAAGTTGATGGCCGACTTCGTCGCGTTGTACGCGGCGACCTCTTGCTCCCGACGCGCGAGCTCCATCTCGTAGAGCTTCGCCTTGAGGGTCTTCATCGCCATCGCGCGGTTCTGGTGCTGGCTGCGCTCGGCGCGACAGACGATGTTGAGGCCCGTCGGCAGGTGCCGGAGGCGCACCGCCGTCTCGACCTTGTTCACGTTCTGCCCGCCCTTGCCGCCGGCGCGCATCGTCGTGATCTCGATGTCCTTGTCGTCGATCTTGATGTCGATGTCCTCGTCCGTGTCGGGCAACACCTCGACCGCGGCGAACGCGGTCTGGCGGGTGTGGTCCGCGTTGAACGGGCTCATCCGGACGAGCCGGTGCACGCCGGTCTCCGAGCGGAGATAGCCGTACGCCGCGTCGCCGGAGACGGTGAACGACACGTCGTCGATGCCCGCCTCGTCGCCGTCCTGGTAATCGATGATCTCCGCCTTGTAGCCCCGCCGCTCGCAGAAGCGCAGGTACATGCGGAGCAGCATCGCCGCCCAGTCCTTCGCGTCCGTCCCGCCCGCGCCCGGGTGGATCGACACGATCGCGTTCGCTCGGTCGGCCGGCCCGGACAGCATGCGGTCCAGCTCGGCCTTGCGGAGCCGTTGGTCGAGCGCGCGAGCTTGCCCTGCCGCGTCGGCGAGCGCGCCCTCGTCGTTCTCGGCCGCCGCCAGCTCGAGGTACTCGGCGACGTCGGCCAGCTCGCGCCCGAGCCGGTTGGCGAGCTCGAGCTTCGCTTCGACCTGCGCACGCTTGCGCAGGACGGTTTGGGCCTTCTCCGGGTTGTTCCAGAAGCCGGGGACGAGCGAGACCTGGGTCAGGTCTTCGAGTGAGCGCTGCAGCTTCGGGACGTCAAAGATGCCCCCTTAGCGACTCAAATCGCCTTTGAAGGTCGAGGATCTTGTCACGGGTCTCGGACAGCATGGCCGGCGGTATCTATTCCATTCCGGCGGCGTTGGCCAGCGCCCGCGATCGGGCGGACGATCGCGCCCACCGGCCGGCGCCGGCGGCCCCCCGGACGGACCGCTAGGCGGCGTGCTGCGCCACCGCGGTCGGCGGCCCGAAGATCTCGCGCTCGACCGCGGCCTCGGCCTCGCCGTGAGTCGTGTCGGAAGCCATGTAGTCCCGCCACACGTGCCCCTCCCGCGTCAGCGAGCAGTACGCATTGAACGCGGCGTTGAACAGCGCGAGCATCTGCTTGCCCGAGATGACCAGCGTGAACCCACCTCGCTCGGCGAGGTGCACGGCCTTCCGCATCACGGAGCCGCCGAACTCGAACACATCGGTCCCGAGCTCCGCGAGCTCCGGCTCGAGGTGGAGCACGAGCGGCAGCGCCGGCAACGCCATCAGGAACCGGCGAAGGCGCGCGCGTGGGTCCTTGCGCTGCCAATCCGTGAGCGGGAACTCGCGCAGGTAGTTGTCCGGCAGCGCGGTGTGGCGCGACTCGTCGAGGTGGAACAGTCGCAGCACCTCCAGCCCGGGCTTGTCGCTGAGCAGCCCGAAGATGCTCAGCGCGATGGTCTCGACCAGCACGTTCATGCCGAAGAAGCGGTCGAGCCCGCGCGCCTTGAGACACCCCTCGAGCAGCAGGTACTCCCACGCGCTCTGCCGCGGGACCTCGACGCCGAAGGCCTGGACGAGCTCGCGCAGCACGACGAAGTGCTTCGCCTCCTCGAGCACCTGCATCGTGACCGCCGCGCGCGCGCCGGTGCTCTTCACCTCGTCGATCATCGACGCGGACACGAGCCATGCGTAGGCCTCGCCGTGCCCGATGGCCGACAGGATCGCGACGATCGCCTTCTTCTCGGTCAGCGTGTACTCGCGGTCGAGCAGCTCGCGAAACTCCGCGCTGGAGACCCGCACCCTCGCCGCCCGCTCCGCGTCCGTCATGCCGCGCTCGGCCATCCCCATCAGGGCGCGCTCGCCATCCGTCGCGTCCCGAAAGGACGACCACGGCGCAGCCTGCTCGGCCTTCCACAGCAGGCGAAGGCTCTTGTCGTAGTGCCGCCTCCGGAGCGAGTCCTTGGCTCCACCGACGAACTCGTACGCGTGGTCGTCGTAGTCCGCGCGCCGCCCGCGGAGCCCGATGCGGGCCTTGGCGCCGTCGTACGCCCGGATCACACCATTGGTAATCGCCTCGACCTTGCGATTGAGGTCCGTGGCGCGCTGATTCACCGGAAGCTTCGTGAACTTCATGGCTACCTCTCGTGGATGGCTGTGCGCTACGTCGCCCGGGGGACGGGCGGTCTTCCGGCCGCCGCGTCACGACCGAGGGCGATTCCGGCGAGGAGGCGGAGCGCGGCGATGGCCCCCTCCACCCGCTCGCGGGACTCGCCGAATGCCGACTCGATACCGAGCCCGTTGATCGTGGCCCAGACGAGATCGGCTGCCTGTACCGGAGTCAGGGGGATCCGCGCGAGCTCGGGCCCGAGGATCTCCTCGATGGACCGGATGAGCAGGTCGCGGAAGAACTCGCGAAGTCGCACGACGTGGGTGCGAAGCTTCTCGTTCGACAGCGCCGCGGCCCACAGCTCCGCCTGAACGGAGAGGTCGTTGCTCTCGCGGAGTGTCGTGACGAGCGCGTCGAAGGCCATGAGCCCGCGCTCCTCTCCGCTCTCGATCGGAGCCACCGCCGACGCCACGCGGGCGGCGAGCCGCTCGTACGCGCGGATCTGCACCTCGACGAAGAGGTGCTCCTTCGACTGGAAGTGGTAGTGGAGCAGGCTCTTCGAGACGTGCGCTCGCTCGGCGATCTCGCGCATCGACGCGCCCGCGTAGCCCGCGCGCGAGAAGCAGCCCTCCGCCGCCTCGAGGATCGCGCCGACCTGACCGCTGTCGGACGGTCGCCGGAAGCCTCCGCCATCACTGGTCGTGAACGAAGAGCTCATCGCGTGGGGTTTCTCTTGGCCGCCCGGTCAGACTGGCCGGCCGGTCAGGAGACCCTAGCAGCTCGGATGGCCTGCGCAAGCCCTCCAGCCATCGCGCTCGAGCGCTCGACGAGCGCCCGCGCGGAAGGTCGCCTCGTCGTCAACGATGGCCCGAACGTCGTCCAGGCTCGCGCACGACCGCTAGCCTCGCTAGAACGAGCCATGAGCAGGAATCGCCCGGTCGCCGAGGCCCACCCCTCGAGCGAGCCCCGCACACCCGCCACCGCCGCGCCCAGGCCGACCGCGGCGGCGCGCTCCGGCCTCGGGCCCATCCTCGTGATCGGCGGGGTCGTGGTCGGAGGCATCGTGCTCGCGATGACCGGTGGCGGTCCCTCGCAGCAGCACCCCAACGTCCCGTCCGCAGCGGCGCCCCACAGCGCGGCGGCCTGCGGGCCGGGGACTGCGACGGTCTGCGGCGACGAGCCGGGTGGCAGCTCGGGCGGCACGGACGATGCGCTCGCCGCCGCGTGCGCCAAGGGCGACGGCAAGGCGTGCGTCGTCCTCGGGGAGCGCCTCGACGGCAGCGGCGGCGGCGCGCGCGATCTGGGCCGCGCGGTAACCCACTTCGGCAAGGCGTGCGACGTCGGCACCCCGCGCGGCTGCACGAAGCTCGGGCTGCTGCTAGCCCGCGGCGTGAACGGCCCTCCCGACCGCCCCCGCGCGGCCGAGCTGTTTCGAAAGGCATGCGACGCGAGCGACGCCGAGGGGTGCGGGCAGCTCGGTCTGTTGGTCTACGGCGGCGACCCGCTACCGAAGGACGACGCCCAATCGCTCAAGCTCTTCGAGCGCGGCTGCGACGGCGGCGACGCATTCTCCTGCGTCGGCGTCGCCCGACAGCTGCTGCACGGGGCTGGAGCCCCAAAGAACGGGGCGCGGGCGATCACCCTGCTCCGCAAGGCGTGCGAAGGGCGGAGCGCGCTCGGGTGCCGGTTGCTCGGGATGGTGCTCGCGAAGGGCGAGCTCGTCGCCGCCGACCCCGCGGCGGCCGCCGATGCGTACGCGAAGGGCTGCGCGCTCGGCGACGACGCCTCGTGTCGCCACGGCGCGGCCGCCCCGTAGTCGGCCCCGCTCGCGCGAGGGCGTTTCTCCGCTACCCTCGCGAGGTGCCCCCGATGCGGCCCGAGCTGTACGGCGACTTCCTGCTGATCCAGCGCCTCGCGGAGAGCGCGACGGCGGAGTCCCTTATCGGCGTGCGCCTCGGGGACCGCAGCGGCCGCTCCTTCGTCGTGAAGCGCCCCCGGCTCGGCGAGCGGACGTCGGGGAGCGCGGCGCAGTCGATCGCACGCGAAGCCGAGGTGCTCGCCGCCGTACGCGCGCCCGGCCTCGCCGCGCTCGAAGCAAGCGGCGAGATCGCAGGGCTTCCCTACGTCGTGACGGAGCACGTGCGTGGCGCGACGCTCGAGGCCCTGCTCGCGCGAGGCTCGCTCCCCGACGACATGACCGCCGCCATCGCGCAGGACCTCGCGAACGCCCTCGCCGCGCTGCACGACGCCGGCTGGGTGCACGGCGACGTCACGCCATCGAACGTGATCGTCGACGACGCGGGAGAAGCGAGGCTCCTCGACCTGGGAATCGCCGAGCGCGTGGGCACGACGACGGCGACGCTCTCCGGCAAGCGCGGCTACGTCGCCCCGGAGGCCGTCCGCGGGGTCGCCGTCGCCGCCTCTCGCGACGTGTACGCGTGGGGCACCCTCGTCGCAGAGTGCGCGATCGGCGCGCCGCTCCACGCCGACCGCGAGCTCACCGATGCCGCGAGCCGACCCGACGTCACGACGAGGCGAGGCGACCTGGGCGCTCACGCGGACGCGATCCTCGAGGCGCTCCGCCGCGACGTCGACTCGCGTCCCACGGCGCGCGACCTCGCGGTGCGCCTCCGGGCCGCCCCCGTCGATCGAGCGGGCCTCGCGGAGCGCGTCGCGGACGCCCAAGCCGAACACGAGCTTCCTCCCCGTAGCATCCCGGATCGACACACCGCGGACGCCCCCGAGCCTCGACCTGTACCCGCGCCGTCAACGGCGCTGACTCCCACGACGCCGATGGCCTTGCCCCGGCCGGCGCCAACCGTTGTCGACGCCGCCGACGAGGACGACGATCCCGGCACGCCCGTACGCGGCCTCCGGCGCCTCCCGCCCGCACCGCGTCCCCCACGCCCAGGCTTCCTCGGCCCACTCCTCGTCGCGCTCGGGGGCGCGCTGATCCTCGCGCTCGCCGGCTGGCGCCTCGCGCGTCCTCGCCACGCGACGCTCGCGCTCGCCTCGCCCCTCCCCAAGCGATCCGTCCTCGAGGTCGATGGCAAGCCGACCATGGCCCCCGACGTGGGCGGGTCGCTGAGCCTCTCGCCCGGGCGCCACTTACTGACGCTCGTGCTGCCGCGGAACGAGCGACGCGACTACTCGATCGACGTGCGCACCGGAGACCGAATCCTCGTGTTTCCGCTGCTCCGAGGCTCCGCCGGCGCGGCATACGAGGGACGCGACCCATGAGCGAACGCGGCAGCGCCCCGAGCGGCTCGAAGCGCCGACCGGTCACGGAGGTCATCACCGCCGACACCGGAGCCGCGATCCGTCGCATCCGAAAGCTGCGAGTGACGATCGTCGACGCCCCCGACGCCGCGGAGCGCGGCCGAGTCTTCTGCTTCGC
This sequence comes from uncultured delta proteobacterium, assembly GCA_903906315.1. Lineage (GTDB taxonomy): Bacteria > Myxococcota_A > Polyangia > Polyangiales > Polyangiaceae > CAIVJW01. The sequence goes on from CAIVJW010000117.1 coordinate 29,851, forward strand.
GCGCGACGAGATCCGCATCGGCTGCAGCCCCGACGTCGACGTCCCCCTCGGTGACACCTCCGTCTCGCGCGAGCACCTCGCCGTCCGCCTCGGGTCCTACGGCTTCGCCCTCACGGACCTCGGGTCGACGAACGGGACCTTCATCGGCGACCTGCGCGTCGAACGCGCGTCAATCTCCGACGACGCCCTCGTACGCCTGGGGAAGACCACCCTCCGGCTCGAGCCCCTCGCAGAGACGGTCGACCAGGAAATCTCCCCGCGCGCTCGCTTCGGCCGGATGCTCGGCGCGAGCGCGGCGATGCGCGAGGTCTTCGCGCTGCTCGAGCGCGTGGCGGCGACCGACCTGACCGTCCTCGTCGAAGGCGAGACCGGCACCGGCAAGGAGCTCGCCGCCGAGGGCCTCCACGAAGCCAGCGCACGCCCTGGCGCCTTCATCGCGGTGAACTGCGGCGCCATTCCGAGAGAGCTGATCGAGAGCGAGCTCTTCGGCCACGAGCGCGGCGCGTTCACGGGTGCGGTCCGCGAGCGCACCGGCGCGTTCCTCGCCGCAAACCGTGGAACCATCTTCCTGGACGAGGTCGGCGAGCTCGCCCTCGACATGCAGGCCAAGCTTCTCCGCGCGCTCGAGCGGCGCGAGGTCAAGCCGGTCGGCGCTGACCGCCCGATCCCGGTGGACGTTCGCATCATCGCGGCGACGAACCGCACCTTGTCTCGCGAGGTCGCAGCGAGCCGGTTCCGTCAGGATCTCTACTACCGGCTCGCCGTCGTAGTGGTCCACGTGCCCCCCCTGCGAACCCGGCTCGACGACCTTCCGCTGCTGGTCGATGCAACCCAGGACGAACTGGCGCGTCGCAGAGCCGCGGCGGGACAGGCGCCTCTCACCCGCCTCGACGACACGGCGCTCGCGATGCTCTCGAGATACGACTTCCCGGGGAACGTTCGCGAGCTGCGCAACATCGTGGAGCGCTGGGCCGTCCTCGGAGCCACCGCCGCCCCCGGCGACCCGTGCGGCAACACACGCACATCGACCCCGGCTCCTCTCGCCGCTCCCACGCGGGAGTCTCCCCCCGGTGGCGGATCCGAGGTGGAGCTGAGAGCGCTGACCGAGCTTCCGTATCACGAAGCGAAGGACGCCTGGACCGAGCGATTCGACCGCGCGTTCGTGGAAGAAGTCCTCAAGCGCAGCGGCGGCAACGTCTCGAAGGCAGCCCGAGATGCGGGCGTCGACCGGAGGCACCTCCAGCGACTCATGGCCCGATTCGGCCTGCGAACCAGCGAGTGATGCTGCGGTAGACGGCGCGACGGCAGGCACCTCTCGCCGGAGGCCCGGCCGAAGCCGGCAGCTCACTCGATATCGCCGCCGAAGGGCAGCCGCCCCAATGCGCCGATTCCCGACGCAGCCCGGGCCGCGGAGCGCCCTCCGCGCTGGGCAGCGCCGAGCGCTGCGGTCCGCTTCGGGCGCTCCAATCGCTCCGCGGGCGACTGCCAGCGAAGGACAAAACGAAAAAGGCCTGCGCGAGCTACCTCACGCAGGCCTGAAGAAATCCCGGCGGCGTCCTACTCTCCCACTAGGTCTCCCTAGCAGTACCATCGGCTCCAAGGAGCTTAACTTCCGAGTTCGGGATGGGATCGGGTGTGGCCTCCTTGATATCACCACCGGAA
>CAIVJW010000118.1 GCA_903906315.1 uncultured delta proteobacterium
CTCGCGCGCCACGGCGTTCCTGCCTACTCGCCTCCCGAGCGTTCCAGACGGAGCCCGTGTCGCAACCATACGCCCTACATCTTCACGCACGGCCAAGTAGCAGTACTTCTGGCCACTGTCGACCGGCTCGAGGCGGAAGGCCACTCTCCGCGGCGCCACCAGATCATGCCTGAAGTCTTCCGCTTGCTCTACGGCTCCGGCATGCGGGTCAACGAGGTGCTCCACCTCCGCGTCGCCGACGTGGATCTCGACCGCGGCATCCTCACGGTGAGGGACGCGAAGACCCGCAAGGATCGCCTCGCCCCCGTTGGCAACGTGATGGCCGAGCGACTGCGGATCTACGCCGGCACGTTCGGTCACCGTGCGCCCGACGCGATGTTCTTCCCGGCGCCCGACGGCGGCCCCTACTCCGCCAGCGCCGTCTACACGATCTACCGGACATTACTCAGGGTCTGCGGGATCCCCCACGGAGGTCGTGGACGGGGACCGCGCATGCACGACCTGCGGCACACCTTCGCAGTCCATTGCCTCGAGCGCTGGTACCGTGCCGGCGCCGACCTCGCGTCGAAGCTCACGTACTTGTCGGCGTACATGGGGCACAAGAGCCTCGTCGGGACGCAGCGGTACCTTCGCCTCACGCCGGAGATCTTCCCGGACATCGTCGTCCTCATGGAGCACTTCAGCGGGTCCGCGATGCCCAAGAGGACCCCTTGAGGCCCACCGACTTCGCAGGCGCGCTGACCGCGTTCCTCGGCGCGTTCCTCCCGGCGCAGAGAAACGCAAGCCCCAACACCGTCAAGGCGTACCGCGACACCTTCACGCTCCTGCTTCGCTACTGCCGCGACGAGCGTGGCCTTCCGCCTGATCGGCTGACCCTCGACCACATCGACGTTCCGCTCGTCGTCGCGTTCCTCATGCACCTCGAAACGGCACGCGCTTGCAGCGCGAGCACGCGCAACCATCGCCTCGCCGTCATCCACGCGTTCTTTCGGTACCTCCAGACGGAGGACCCTGGCAGGATCCTCAGGTGCCAGCAGATCCTGGCGATTCCTGCGCAGCGTTGTGCTCGGAAGAGTGTCGGCTACTTGTGCGTCGAGGACCTCGCCGCGCTCCTGGCTCAGCCGAATCTCGCGACGGTCGCCGGCCGGCGCGACGCCGTGCTGCTCAGCCTGCTCTACGACACGGGCGCCCGCGTGCAGGAATTGATCGACCTCTCGGTTCGCGACGTTCGCCTGGGCGCGCCGGCTCAGGTCCACCTGACCGGCAAGGGAAGGAAGTCCAGGGCGATCCCCCTGATGAAGGCGACGGTGGACCTGGTCGCGGAGTACCAGCGCGAGCATCGCCTAGACCGACCCGAGCGGCAAGACAGCCCCCTGTTCTGGAATCGGCGCGGAGAGCGCCTCTCCCGCTCCGGCATCAGGCAGATCCTGAACCGGCACGCGGAGACCGCGCGCCGCGGGAGGCCCGCGCTTCCAGAACGCATCTCGCCCCACACCCTTCGCCACACCAAAGCCATGCACCTGCTCCAGGCAGGCAATCCCCTCACGACCATACAGGCCATCCTCGGCCATGCCGACCTGAGGACGAGCGAGATCTACGCACAGGCAGACCTGGAGATGAAGCGACGCGCGCTCGAGCGCGCCGGCACGTCCACCGTCGCGATCAGACCGAAGTCCTGGCAGACCGACAGGAGCCTGATGGAGTGGCTGCGCGCCATGTAGAGGCCGGCGTTGTGTGCGCGTCGAGCGGCCAGATCTGCGCGAAGATCGGGCTGCTCGCTCACCAACTCCGCATTCCTGCGGACGCTGCATAATGCCTCGGGCACCTGAGAAAGCAGCCGAGGCTCGAGGCGGACAGGTGGCTGAGCACGCCGGTCTTGATGGGCGCGTTCATGGTGTTCTCCTGGATGTTGCGGAAGAGCGGCGGCGCCGCGAGGGCCGCGCCGCTCAGGATCTCGAGACGTGACTCTCCGTCGTCGCGAGCCGCATGGGGACGACGGGAGGGGCGAGTTGCAGCCGAGGAGCTCGATCGCTACGCCGGGGTGGATGCGGGCACGAACCGCGGGTCCGCGGCGAACACGGCGCGGAACGAGTCGTACTCCTTCGCGCTCCAGAGCACGACGCGCACGCGCTCGGGCGTCGTCGCGCCGGCCTCGGCGTGGGCGGCGATCTCCTCGGCGAAGATGCGCGCCCCCTTCTCCGGGGCGAGGTGGCCGGTGCCCATGCCGATGGCCGGGACCGCGACCGTGCGGACCGCGTGGTCACGGGCGTACGCGAGCACGTTGCGGAGCGCGCGTCGCACGATGTCTTCGCCGCCGCTCGCCGTCGCCACGTGCAGCATGCGGCTCGCGCCGGGCAGGCCGTGGGCGCCGGTGACGGCGAGCCCGCCGGGCGCGATGGGAGCGCGGGCCGACATCTCCGCCTGCAGGCCGGGACCGCACGCGCGCCTCAGCGCGCCGGAGACGCCGGAGCCAAGCCTGAGCATGGTGTTCGACGCGTTGACGACCGCCTCCGCGCGCACGGCGACGATGTCTCCGATGAACACGTCGATGTCGATGGCGCCGACGCGGAACGAGGAGCTGCGGTGCTCAGGCGGGTGCACCCTCGCGCGCACGGCGTCGGCGGCCATCTCGGACTTCACGAGACAGCGGAGCGCCACGCCGGAGTGGGCCATCGCAGCGAGCGCGATCTCGACGGCCAGCGGCACCGGGATGCGCGGGGGACGGGAGACGCGGAGGTCGAAGACGAGCTCGGCCCGCGGCACGGCGAGGGCGTCCTCGACGGCCATCGCGAGCCCGTCCTCGGAGTCCACCTCCCCGAGTCGAAGGTCCGCGTCGCGCTCCTCCGTGACCACATCCACGTGAACGACCGTCCCCAGGATGAGCCTCCCCTCGCTGGCGCGAGGAGCCTTTGACGGACCTGCCACCCTAGTTGTTCATCGTCGCGGTGATCTCGGCGTCGGCGTCGACCTCAGGCCGGACGACGAACGGCTGCACTCCCGCGTAGAAGCGGCGGGCATGTTCGAGGAGCTCCGTGCGGGTCTCGGGCGACACGCCGGCGAACTCCAGCAGGACGGCGCCCGTGAGGTAGCCGATGTGGGTCGCGTCGATGAGCGCGATGCCGTCGGGCTCTCCGGCGCGCAGCGCGAGCTGGATGAGCGCCGCGTTCGCCGCGGCGACCGAGCGCACCTGCAGGAGCGTGCGTTCGACGTCCGCCCCGGGGTCATCCTCCCCCCACACCTTCACGGGCCCTTGCACGCAGAGCTCGTCGGCGGCGACGACATCCTCGGCCGCGGCGTCCGGCTCAGGCAGCTCCGGCGCGTCGTCGAACACGCCGTCGAGGTCGCGGCAGATCGCGCGCCGCTCCGCCGCGTCGTCGAGGCCCGCGCCCCGGAGCAGGTGGTCGAGCGCCTTCATGAGCACGAAGGCGGCGTTGTAGAGCGGCATGCCGTCGGGCTGGGCCGGCCGCACCGTCGCCTCGAGCAGCATCGCCATCGCGCAGGCGACGTGGTTGGCGAGGAGCTCGTCCCGCTGCGAGCCGAGCTTGGTGGCGCCCTCGGGCGCGTGCATGTGGATGGGCGTCTGGTCGTTCATGTTGTTGATCCTCTTGAGCAAGTTGTTGAAGTTGGTCGCGAGCGCGCGGCGGACGGCCGCGGCTCGAGTTCCAGGTGTTCGGGTGTCGACGAGGGCGACCGCGCTCCTCTGGGAGGAACACGATCGCCCTCGGGTCATCGGGCTACGCGGCCCTGCGCCTGGCCGAGACGCGGGATGCGTCGGGGAAGCCCGACCGCAGCGGAGCCGGCGCGCCGCTCCGCCAGTCTCGAAGCCGCGGTGCTGGCTCCTGCGGAGCCATGCGGCAGGACTCGAACAGCACGCGGCTGCTGATCGAGCTGTGCCCGATCGTCACGACGACGCCGTCGACCACGGCGCCGAACTCGACGACGGCCCCCTTGTCCTTGGACGTCCTGGTGCGCGCCCACCAGGCCGGCGCGACCGTCGCGGCCGCGTTGTCGATCGAGCCCTCGAGGCCGCCCTCGAGGCGCCGCACCAACCCGATCCGGTGCCAGGGGCTGACCGAGCCGAAGCGAAGCCGAGCCATCAGCGGGACCGGCACCGACGGCACCGCCCCGCGCGAACCATGAGCTTTCATAGACCCACCGACCGCCGTCGCCGAGGTCGCCGAGCACCGTGGACGACACGTTCGTCCACTGGCGCCAGGCGTTCACCTGGCGGGCGGCGGTCGAGGGCGTAGGGGTCGGTCAGGGGCTCATGGGCAGGGAGATGATGGGGCTGGTCGTGGCGGATTGCTCGTCGGATTCCGGTTCACGCGGCCGTGACGGCCGCCGGGTTCACGATGGCGAGGCCCGTCGAGCCGCACGCCATCGACGCGCGTACTCGCGCCGCCACGCGCGGTAGCGATCGACGTCGACCTCCGCGAGCTCGTTGGTAGTGCCGTTGTCACGGCGGAACGCGCGCTTCCAGGCCGCGCTGGGGTTCTCGAGGCAGACCGAGCAGTAGCCCTTGCCGGACACGACCGGGCGACGCGGCTCGCCGGCACGGCAAGCGCGGCACCACGTGGACTCCATCGACATCGCGCACCTTCTCCGCGGGCACCGGACGGAAGTCGCCCGGTGAGGTCGCGGCCGAGGTCGACGGGATGGATCGCTACATGGGCGAGGAAGATGGGTCGCGTGACAGCGGCGCGCAAGAGGTAAGGCCGGTCGATCAGGCTGCGCGGGCGAAGACCTCTCTCCGGTGGATGCGCCGCCGCGAGACGTTTCGCGGCTTGTTCTTCTTCACCCGGACCTCGATGCCCGCCCTCGCGGCAAGCTCGAGCCCGAGCCGCCTGCAGCGCGCGAACACGGTGCTCGTCGAGACGTTCATCTTCTCGGCCGTCTCCTCGAGCGTGCAGCCCGCCATGCGGAGCTCGAGCATCCGCTGGTCCTCCTCGGGCAGACCCTCGAGCCACCGCTTCAGGCTGATCGCCCCGAAGATCCGGTGGGTCGGGTCGCTCGAGAGCGCGCGGGCGAGACCGACGTCGTCGCCATCGAGGTGGTCGCCGTCGAGCTGCAGAACCTCGACCTTGCCGCTGTACCGCGCATCGAGGACGTCCTTCTTGCTGTAGCCGCCGGCGATCTGCCGGGAGACGTCGCACGCGCGGAGGCGAGCGTGGTGAACAAGCAGCGCGGTGTCGACGTCGCCGTCGTGGATCCGGTAGAGCCGCCAGGCGGAGGCGATGCCCTCTGCCAGCCGATCATCGCGAATCTCATCGTGAAGATGCCGGGCGATCGGGTTGAAGATGCCGGCCCGCACCTTTTCGTCGAAGGCCGCGCGGGCGCTGTCGATGTCCATCGTGAACCTCGTGCTGAACGCACACGAGGGCCTGGGCCCCGGCGCGCTCATGAACGCGCGCCACGGGGCGCGAGGTGGAGGTGGACGACGTCAGGGTCGACGTCGGGAGGTCACGTCCGCGCGATGCGCCGACCCTCCACAGCTCTTATCCCGGGAAAGAACGAGCAGTTGCAGAGGACCCGGTGCGGGAGATTCTCGCGACGTCGCGACTTTGTTCGGGGCTCCGAGCGGCACGCGCTCGAACCTCCCGACGACCTTGTCTCCGACCAAGTCGATCGGCGGCGCAGAGAGCCGGCCCGCAATCTTGTCACCGCTGGGCCACCCAGGTAGCCGGGTCCGGCATGCAGCACGCGGAGCACTTCCTCACGCGCCTCGATCGCCTGCCGGGGTGCGAGGTCGATCTCGCGCTCGAGCTCTATCGCGATCCGGACCTGCTGCGCGCCGTACTGGACGCCGCCACGTTGCCGGAACGCGTGGAGCGGGTGGCCATCTCAATCGACGACCCCGTACTGGGCCCC
>CAIVJW010000119.1 GCA_903906315.1 uncultured delta proteobacterium
AAGAAGCCCTGCACAGCAGGGCTCGGATCGATCCGAGCCCGGCCGAGGCCCGGGCTTCTTGGCCGCTTTGCTTTCAAGCCGGTGCTCGAAAGGGACGGCGACCGCACCTTTTCGGCGAGGGTCTCGCTACTCGGACCCGACGCCGCTCGAGCCGGACCTCGTCGCCGCGCACGCCGCGATCTCGCGCGCCGACAGGCTCGCGTTCGTGGCGCCTTCGAGCTCTGCGGCGTCGGGCCGGTGCGGCGATCCGTGTTCGGCCCCGTGCGCGGGTCGAGCGACGAGACGCGCGCGGCGTGGATCGCCGAAGCCGGCGCCGTCGGGCGCAAGGACGCGCTCGCGGGCTGACCCACGCCGGCCGGCCGGCGAGCACCGGCGCGGCATGGTCGCCGCATGCGGACGCTCGCGAAGACCGCGGCGATCGCGGTCGGGTCGCCCTCGCCGGCGCGTGCTCGACGAGCGCGCCCGCGGGCGGCGGCGCCTCCGGCCTCGGCGGCTACGACGCCTCCGGGCAAGGCGGCCACGGCAGCGCGGCGATCGGCGGCAGCGTCTGCGTCGTGCGCGACTGCGACGTAGACGCCCACTGCGCCGACTGCGAAAACGGCAAGACGACCTGCCTCGTCGCCGAGCACCGCCAGATCGCGTGCGACCCGAAGCAGGGCGGCTGCGCGGGAGACCAGAAGTGCACCGAGCACGGCAGCTGCGTGCCCGCCGGCCTCGAGTGCCCCGTCGACCAGCTCGGCGTGCCGACGATCACCTGCGAAGAGGACGTCGACTGTCTCGCCTGCGACCCGCTCCATCAAGTCTGCGACAAGGCCGGCAAGGCGTGCGTCGCCTGCGTGAGCTCGCCGCCGCGGCCGCCGAATTCAACGTCATCGCCCTGACCCACGACGTGCTCGAGCTCTTCCGCGGCCTCGGCGCGCGCGCGAGCCTGCCGCAAGCCGCCGGGTCCGCGGTGCGCCCCCCTCCCTGAGCCGGCGAAGCCGGCGATTTGGGAGGGGCCGGCCGCGCGCAGGCGCGCAGCGCCGAGCACGGACGGGGGGTGGGCATCAAATCCTCGGCCCAGGCCGGTCGCAGGATCGTCGCCGCGACCTGCCGCGAGACGTTCTCCCGACGCACACCTAGCGGCGCCGGGCGCCGGTCACTGCTGCAGCATCGGGTTGACGGGCCGGGCGGGCGGCTGCGCGCTGCGCGCCTGCGGGGGCAGCACGTCGCCCCCCGGGGCAGCGGCGCCCGGCTGCGCGTGCGGGGCAGGCGGAGGCGGCGTGCTCGAGCAGGCGGCGAGGGCGACGGCGGCGAGCGCGAGGGCGATCGAACGGGCAGTGGTCATCGTGGATCTCCGGGGCAGGTACGCCCGCGAGAGTACACGACCGCCGGCGATCGGGCTCGGCGCGCTGGACGCCGCGCGAACGAGGCGCCCCGCCGGCGCATTGACGCGAACGACCCCTCGACGGTACCTGCCGGCGATGCCGCCCGAGCCCCCGCGCGCGCCGCCCCCCGCGCAGCCCGACGCCACGCGGCGGCCCGCGCCCGCGCCGGACGCCCTCGCGACGCCGACGCCGCTCGCCCCGGTCGACCCCCGGGAAGCGGAGGCCTTCGTGCTGACGCTCGCCGGGGCGCTGCACGAGCACGGCGCCTCCGCCCACCGCCTCGAGGGCATGCTCACGCTCGTCGCGCGCCGGCTCGGGCTCGACGCGCGCTTCTTCTCGACGCCCACGGCCGTCATGGTCGCGTTCGGCCCGCCGGAGGCGCAGCGGACGGCGCTCCTGCGCGTGCAGCCCGGCGGCATCGCCCTCGAGAAGCTCTCGCTCTTGCAGGCCACCGTCGTCGACGTCCACCGCGGCGCGCTCGACATGCAGGGCGGCCTCGATCGCGTGCGCGCCATCGTCGCCGCGCCCCCGCGCTACGGCCGGTGCGTCACCGTCGCCGCCTTCGGGCTGTCGGCGATCGCCATGGCCGTCTTCCTCGGCGGCAGCGCGCGCGAGATCGCCGCCGCCGCCGCCGTCGGGATCGCGGTCGGGGCGACGACGCGGCTCGCGGCGCGCGTCTCGACCGGCGCCTCGGTCGTCGAGCCCCTCGGCGGCTTCGTGGCGGCGCTCGGGGCGAGCCTGATCGCGCGCGCGGTGGGGGGCCTGTCGACGATGCTCGTCGCCCTCGCGGGCGTCATCGTGCTGCTGCCCGGCCTCGGCATCACCACCGCGATGACCGAGCTCGCCACGCGCAACCTCGCGTCGGGCACCGCGCGCTTCGCCGGCGCCGCCATCCAGCTGCTCGGCGTGGCGGTCGGCGTCGCCGTCGGCGCGCGCGTCGGCGCCCTCCTCGGCGCGTTCCCGCCACCGCCGCCCACCGCGTGGCCCGCCCCGGTGGTGGCCGCGGCCCTCGTCGCCGCCGGCGGATCGTTCACGGTGCTCCTCGGCGCCGACCCGCGCGACTTCGGGTGGATCGTGCTCGGATCGGCCGTCGCCTTCGTCGGCGGCGCCGGCGGGACCCACCTCTTCGGCCCGGAGCTCGGCGCGTTCGCGGGCGCGCTCGCCCTCGGCCTCGCGGGCAACACCTTCGCCAAGGTGCTCGACCGGCCCTCGGCGATCGTGCTCGTGCCCGGCCTCATCGTGCTCGTGCCGGGCAGCCTCGGCTTCCGCGGCCTCCTCGCGATGCTCCAGGCCGACGTGGTCCACGGCGTCGACGCGGCCTTTCGCATGACCTTGACCGCCACCGCGATCGGCGCCGGGATCCTGCTCGCGGGGCTCATCCTGCCGCCGCGCCGCGCGCTCTGACTCAGCGCGCCTTCACGAGCGCGTCGAGCCACCGCCCGGCGAGCGCGCAATCGCCGGCCCCGCGCGCCGCCGCGCCGTCGCGCCGGTACGGCCCGGCCACGAGCACGACGTCCGCGCCGCGCGCGCGCCACGCGATGGGCCCGAGCGCCGGCCGCACGCGACAGCTCGCGCCGAAGCGCGCGCCGAGCACGCGGGCGACCTCCTGCGCGTCGCGCGCCGAATCCATCGTGAAGCGCAGCGCGAGCGCGATCTCGCGCCCGCCCCCCTCGAGGTCGCGCACCGCGACGGCGTACCGGTCGCCGCCCCAGCCCGCCGCCGCGACGGCCGCCGCCTCGCGGTTCGTCCACTCCTCGAAGGTGATGCGCAGCCCCTGCTCGCCGAGCACGTCCTCCATCGCGAGGCGAAAGCCCGGCCCGAGCGGCGCGATCGACGGCACGGCCACCTCGATCGCGGGCTCGCGCGCGGCGAGCTTGTCGGGGTGGAGCAGCTGCTCGGTCGTCGTGGGCAGCGCGCGCCAGGCGCCGTCGTCGACGCCGCTCCAGCCCGCGCGCCGCCGCAGCTCCTGCACGAGCGCGAAGCCGTCGGTGTACGGCGCGACGAGCGACGCCTGGAGCACGCGCGGCGTCTTCGCGCCGGCCGTCGAGAACGCCGTCGACATCGAGAACATGCGCCGCAGCACGCCCTCGGAGACCTGGAACGCGGATCCGAGCGTGACGTCGAGCATCGCGCTGGTCGCGTCGCCCTCGGCGAGCGCGTGCACGGCCGCGAGCCGATCGCTCTGCCCGGGCGCGTAGCGCAGGAGCGGGCCGAGCCCGTAGCGCTGGTCCTGCAGCGCGTGCACGAGCTCGTGGGCGAGCGTCTCGGCGGCCTCCTCCTCGCCGAGGTCGTCGACGAGGTACATCGTGCCGTCGTCGGGCTCGTAGAAGCCCGCGATGCGCCCGCCGATGAGCCCGTACATGCCCGCGACGAAGTCGTAGTCCACCGGCACGAGCTCGAGCGCCGCGAGGATCTCGCCCTGCAGGGCGAGCACGTCCTTCGGCACCTCGCGGTCCACGTGCGCGCGGATGCGGGCCAGGATCTCGTCGCGGTCGAGCACGCGGCTCTTCACCTCGCGCGACGCGCCGAGCCCGCGCGCGGCGGCCACGCGCCGTAGCATCGCGCGGACCTGCGCGGCCGCCTCGCGATCGGCCGCGGCCTCTGGCGAGGGGACGGCGGTCGGCAGCGGCGCCGCGGCGGCGAACTTGGGCGGGGGAGGCGACGGCGGCGCGGGCGCGACGGCCGGCGCCGTCGGCGAGCACGCCGCGAGGGCGATCGCGATCGCGGCGCCGAGGCCGAGGAGCCTCACCGCTCGCGTCACGCCGCCCCCGGCGCGCGCAGCGCCTCGATCGCCGCGGCGTAGCGGCGCACGCGCTCCTCGAACGGCATCCCCTCGGGCGCGCCGGCCGCGGCGCCGAACACGGCCGACCCCGCGACGAGCACGTCGGCCCCGGCCGCGACCACCTGCTCGGCCGTGCCCCGGGCCACGCCGCCGTCGACCTCGAGCGCGATGTCGCGCCCGATCGCGTCGATCCGCGCCCGCAGCGCGGCGATCTTCGGCAGCGCGGAGGGGATGAACGACTGCCCGCCAAAGCCCGGGTTGACGCTCATCACGAGCACCAGGTCGACGTCCTCGAGCACGCAGCGGACGCTTTCCTCGGGCGTGTGGGGGTTCAACACGACGCCGGCCTTCGCGCCCGCGGCCCGGATCTGCTGCACGGTGCGGTGCAGGTGCGGCGAGGCCTCGACGTGCACCGAGACGAGGTCGGCGCCCGCCTTGACGAAGTCCGCCACGTACCGCTCGGGCTCGACGATCATCAGGTGCACGTCGACGGGCAGCCGGGTCGCCTGGCGCACGGCGCGCACGATGAGGGGGCCGATCGTGATGTTCGGCACGAACCGGCCATCCATCACGTCGACGTGGATCCAGTCCGCGCCCGCGGCCTCGACCGCGCGCACCTCCTCGGCCAGGCGGCCGAAATCCGCGGACAGGATCGAGGGCGCGATCTTGGCAGGGCTTCGCACGCGCTACGGCTAGCACGAGGGCTCGCCGTCCACACCTGCGACCCGCCTTGCGGCGCCGCGCGCTTCGCGCCACCCCGCCCGGCCCGAAGCTGGTAGCCTCGGCGGCGTAGGTCGGGCGCGCGGTCACGGGTCGCGCGCGGCACCACGAGGAGCCCTCATGCAAACGCGGCCGCTCACGAAGGGCGACTACGACCAGATCGTCCAGGTGATCGATCGCTGGTGGGGCGGGCCGACCAGCGCGCTCGCGCACCCGATCTTCTTCTACGAGCTCGGCCGCTTCGCGCGGGTGGTCGAGAGCGACGGCGTGATGGTGGGCTTCCTGTTCGGCTTCGTGACGCGAGACCCGGAGCCCGTCGGCTACGTGCACCTCGTCGGCATCCACCCCGACTACCGCCGGCGCGGCGTCGCGCGGATGCTCTACACGGCGTTCGAGGACGACTGCCGCGCCGAGGGCTGCCTGCGGCTGAAGGCCATCACGACGGTCGGCAACGACGGCTCGGCGCGCTTTCACGGGACGCTCGGCTGGACGAGGTCGGAGGTCGAGGACTACGCCGGCCCCGGCCGCCTGCGCATCGTCTTCACGAAGGCGCTCGTGGGGCGCTGACCTCGGCGCGGGCGGCGACGACGCCAGCCCGCCCCGCCGTCGGGTCCGGACGCCCTCGTTGACGAGCCGGCCCCTGCGCGTAGCCTTGGGCCGAGGCCGTCACAGTCGACGCGCCCCCGGTCCCCTCGGAGGAGCCGCCATGCCTTCGCGCCTCGTCGTCGCGCTCTCGGTTTCCGGTCTGCTCGTCGTGGGCTGCGCTCAGGGCGACAGGGTCGACTCGAGCGGCGGCGACGACACCACCTCCGCGGGCAGCGGCGGCAACGGTCAGGGAGGCGCCGCGACGAGCCACGGCGGCAGCGCGCAGGGCACCGGCGGCAGCACGCAGGGCGCCGGCGGGACGGCCCAGGGCACCGGCGGCGGCGCCACGGGGTCGGGCGGCGCGTCCGCCGGCGGCAGCGGCAACGGC
>CAIVJW010000120.1 GCA_903906315.1 uncultured delta proteobacterium
CAGCAGGGCTCGGATCGATCCGAGCCCGGCCGAGGCCCGGGCTTCTTGGCCGCTTTGCACTGGCTTTCAAGCCGGTGCTCGAAAGGGACGGCGACCGCACCTTTTCGGCGAGGGTCGAGCTAGCGGCGCGAAGCGGCCCGCCGCCCGGTCGCGAGGGGCCTACTTCGGCGGGGCCAGCGGCGCGCACGTGGACACGCCCGCGCCGACGATCCGGAAGCCGACGTTCGTCATGAACGCCGTGTCGACCGATCCGTCGCTCGGCCGGTAGCGCGTGACGTTCGACGTGCGGCCCGGGTTCGAGAGCGTGTCGGGGGCCGTGTAGAGGTAGAAGTCGCCGCCCCAGAACGAGAACGCCCAGGCGGTCGGCACCTCGACCGTCGGCAGGTCCTTCTGCGAGGTGATGGCGCCGCTCTTCTTGTCGATCTCCGAGACGTTGACCGGGCTCGTCGTGAAGAAGCCGAAGAGGCGTGCGTCGCCCGTGCCGGTGAGCTCGGCGTTCTTGCCGGCGAGGTCGCCCGTGAACGGGCCGACGGGCGTGAGCGACTGCGCGGCCATGTCGATGCGGCCGAGCCCGAGGCTCGTGCCGCCGATCGGGTCGCCCGTGCCGGCCACGAAGAGGCTCTCGGTCTTGAGCCCCACGGCGTCGAGCGAGAAGCCCATCCCGATGCGGTACCAGCCCGGGCCGAGGAAGATCTTCGAGGGCTCGCAGCTCGCGTCCTCGGTGCTGACCTTGAACAGCGTGCCGCCGATGTCGCCGTTCAACGGATCGTTGTCGACGTAGTTGACCCACGCGGTCGCGTTCCGGTCGATGGCCATCGAGTTCGGCGACATCGACGTCTTGCAGCCGAGCTTGCCGATCTTCGTGAACACCTTCTCCAGCGGGGCGAAGCTGTAGAGCTCGTTCTTGTCGCTCAGCACGTAGATGAGCTCGGCGGCGACCGAGCAGTCCTTCATCGGGCCGCCGCCGCCGCCGCCGGTCGGCAGGCCGCCGCCCTCGCCGCCCGCTCCGCCCGCGCCCGTGCCGATGAGCTCGCCGCCCGCGCCGCCCGACGTGCTTGCGGTGCCGTCGCCTCCGCCGAACGTGCTGGTCGCGTTGGTGGCGCTGCATCCGAGGGCGACGACGAAGACCGAAGCGAAGTAGGCGGCACGCATGAGGACCTCCGGGACGGGACGCCCCCATCTTACCTCGCTCGCGCGCCTCGCAGCCTCACTTCACCTGGACGAACACGCAGATGTCGTCGGCGTCCTTCGCGCCGGCCTCGCCGGGCTTCGCGGCGCTGCGGTCGTCGCTCGCGGACGAGGAGCAGGCGTCCGGGGCCTTGTTCGGGCCGAGGCTCCACACGATGAGGTTGCCGCTGTCGGTCCGATCGACGCCGTAGGGCGTGCCCCACGCGTCGCGCGACGGGTCGCGGCCGGTCGCGTGCGCCTCGCGGCGGATGTAGCGCTCGAGCGAGCCGGGCACCTCGGGCGCGGGCAGGTCCTTCTGGTCGAGGATCGCGTCGGCCTCGAGGTGCTGCCGAAGGGCCGCGAGCTCGTGCTGCGTCGTCATCACGCGGGCGTAGTCGGTGGCGCGCTTCACGAGGTCGCCCCCGGCCCCGACCGAGACGGCCGTGCCGGCGGCGAGCAGGGCGAGCGGGACGAGGCGCGAGGGGTCCATCGTTCAGCGCGCCCCCACGAAGGCCTGGCGCTCGGCGGCGAGGGCCTCGAGCGCCGCCGTGGCGCGCGGGTCCTCGAGCAGCACGCGGGCGACGGCGCGCGCGTCGAGGCGGAGCGCGACCGTCGGCTCGATCGCGACGACGTCGGCGTCGCGCGCCGCGCCGGCGAGGAGCGACCGCTCGCCGACGACGTCGCCCGCGCCGAGATCGAGGGCCGCGCCGCCCGATCGCGTGACGCGGCAAGCGCCCTCGCGCAGCACGAAGAGCGTCCCGGTGCGGTCGGTGGCCTCGAGCACGGTCGCCCCGGCCGCGAAGCGAGCGACCGTCGAGGCCTCGAGCAGCCGCGCGAGGCGCGCCGACGGGAGGCTCTCGAACGCGACCTGCCCGCGCAGACAGGCCAGATCGCGGAGCCCCGCGTCGATGGCCTCACGCCCGCCGAGCTCGTTCGCGACCGCCTCGAAGGCCTCCCGGTCCAGTCGAGCGATCTCGACCTCGGACGCGGCTCGGACCGTGGTCGCGGCCACGGCCCGACCGACCAAGGCGCCCTCACCCCACGCGTCGCCCGGCGCCGGCGGCTCGAGGGCGTGCTCGATCCCGCTCTCCTCGGCGATCGTGGCGACCGTCCGGCCCGAGACGATCACCGTGAGCGCCCCGTCGGCCCGGCCCTGGACCCGCAGGATCGCGCCCGGCGCGTGGCGCTCGATCCGGACCGCCCCCGCGAGGCGGGTGGTCGCGTCCTCGCCGAGGCCGGCGAACGGCGGCAGGCGCCCGATCAGCACGCCGACGCGGGCGGTCGTCGCTGCGTCGGGCGGGCCGGCCGCGAGGGGCGCGGAGGGGCGCGGCGCGCCGACGCCCTGACGCAGCACGCCGAAGATCATCGCCGCGAGCCCGGAGATCAAGGCGACGAGCGCGCCGAGGACGGCGAGGACCGCGATCGCGCTGCCCGCGAGCGCCGCGATCGAGGCCCCGGTCGCGTGCGCGCAGAAGGCGCCCCACGCGCGCGTCAGCAGGCCGAGGCTCGACGGCGCCAGCACGGTCTGCACGACGACGAGCGCGACGAGCCCGTGGGCGAGCCAGGCCGTCGCGACGCCGAGGTAGGCGCGCTCCATCGCGCTCGGGCGCCCGCTGCGCCCGAGGTTGGCGAGCATCCGGCGAAACAGCCAGCTCGCCGCGCGCGCGCCTTGCCGCGGGATGCGCGCGCGCAGGCCGGCGAGGTGGCGCGCGTCGGTGCGGCGGTACGGCGCGAGCTCGGCGATCAGCGCGAGGAGCGCGGCC
>CAIVJW010000121.1 GCA_903906315.1 uncultured delta proteobacterium
AAGTTGGCTCGACGAGTGGGTCTGGACGCGCAGCAAGGCCACGAAAGCACCGGCGAAACCGGTGGATGAGCCCGTCGCCTGCGGCCCAGGCCGCGCAGCGCCGAAGGAGGCCAAGCCCTCCGGCATGCCCCGCGGCACGATCGACCAGAACCGTGCCGTTCACCGGCCTCGCCGGTCTCACGTGGCCGCCGCTGCCCCCGCCCACAGACTCCATCCGCCAAAGTCTCCAGCAGTAGTGTTAGGTGAGCTCCGCGTCGCGGGGCTCAGGGCGGCCTCACGGCGCGAGGGCGTCGACGATGGCCGCGGGGTCATCGCACTCCATGCCATCGACGCCCCGCTTCACCATCGCCCGGGCGCCGGGCGCGTCGTTGATGGCATAGGTCCAGAAGAACAGCCCTTCTCGGTGCGCGGTGGCGATCGCCTCGTCCGTCACCTCCTCGTGGGCCGTCTCGATCCCGTCGACGCCTTGGTTCTTCAAGAAGCCGAGGAACTCGGGGGCCGCGGAGTCCGGGAGGGTGGATTCCCACACGACGGGGCAGTCGGGGAGGCGCTCGGCGAAGTCGCCGAACTGCAGCGGGCTCGGAGCGCCGAGCACGAGGCTCGCGGGGGGCAGCGCGAGGTCCGCGAGCGTCTCGGCGATCCGTGCGCCGGCGCCGCCGACCTTCACGTCCAGGTAGAGGGGCACCCTGCCCGCCACGGCGAGGAGCGCCTCGCGCAGCGTGGGCACGCGCTCGCCGGCGAACGCGGGGCCCATCCACGAGCCGGCGTCGAGCGCCTTCACCTCGGCCAGGGTCAGGTCCGCGACCGCGCCCTCGCCGTCGGTCGTGCGGTCGACTCGCTCGTCGTGCAGCAGCACCGCCTCTCCGTCCTTCGTCAGTCGGACGTCGCACTCGACGAGATCGGCGCCTCCCTCGATCGCGCGCAGGAGTGAAGCCACGGTGTCCTCGGGCGCGACGCCCTTCGCTCCGGCGTGACCGATGAGGAGCGGGCGCTTCGGGGCGACTGCGCTGCTCCCGCCGGCGCCGGAGGCGGCGGAGTCGGCCGCGCTGGAGCAGCCCGAGAGCGCGAGGGCGAGGAGGACGAGGGAACGCATCGGGGCGCATCGTAGCGGGTAATGGGCGCGCCGGCGGCGATACGGCGAGGCGCCCTCCGTCGCGACGCTCGTCCGAGCCGGTCCGGTGGGGGAGTGCACGGGCGAAGGGCCCGCGATGCGAGCGCGCGCCGAGGTGGTAGGCTCGGGTCCGGTGAGCCCGATGCCGACGCCGATCGTGCCGGCCGCTTCGGCGGTCCGGATCCCGGCTGCGGGGCCTTCGTCGGTCTATTGCACGATCTACCATCGCGAGGCGGGCTTCGTCGCGCTCGCGGAGGCCGAGCTGCGCGCGCTCGGAGGCGGGGCCGCCGCTGAGCCCGGCATCTGGATCTCGCGCGAACCGATCGCGTGGGCGAGGTGCGGGTACGGGCGCGCGGGCGGCCGGCAGCTCGCTTTCGCCCCGACGCTCGAGGCGCTCGCCGAACAGCTGCTCTCGCTCGGGCTCGTCGCTCCGCGCTTCCGCATCACCAGCCGGGGCATCCCGAAGAGCGTCCACGGGTCGACCGCCGCGAAGGCGCGGGTTGCGGACTGCATCACTGGCGACGTGTCCGTCGACAATCCGCAGCTGTGCCTCCTCGTGATCGTGTCGGCCTTCGGCTACCGCGTGCTCGTGGACGCCGGCGCCGAGCCGGGAGACGCCGACTGGCTCGGCGTCAGCCACAAGCCGCACAACTACCTGGTCGCGCTGCCCGCCCGGATCGCCAAGGCGATGATCAACCTCACGGTTCACGCCGGCGATTCGGTCTACGATCCGTGCTGCGGGACCGGGACGATTCCGCTGCTCGCAGCGTGGGCAGGCCACCGCGCCTACGGCAGCGACATCAGCGCGGCGTGCGTGAGGCACGCAGGCGAGAACGCCGCCCACTTCGGTCGCGACGTGACGCTCACGTGCGTCGACGCGCGCGAGTCGCAGCAGACCTCGGACTGCATCGTCTCGAACCTTCCGTACGGCGTGTACAGCCACTTCGCGCCCCAGGCGCGCCGCGAGATCCTCCGTCGCCTTGGCCGACTGGCGCCGCGCGTGACGCTCGTGACCTCGGAGCGGATCGAGGACGACCTACGCGAGGAGGGCTACGAGGTCACCGCGGTCATCGCTGTCGAATCGGAGCGCTTCGAGCGGCTCGTCTACGTCACCCGGGCGCCCGTCCAGCCTCGGTAGGCGACCGCGCCGACGAGCGCCTGCACCAAGGCCTCGGGCCAGGGACCGGGCGGGGCGCCCGCCTCGACCGAACTGGGCCGACCGGCGCGCGGCCAGGTAGTCTCCTTCGCCATGGTCCGCATCGTCTTCGTGCTTGCCGCGATCCTCGGTCTCCCCGGCTGCTTCTCGAGCCCCCGCGTGCGCGATACCCAGACGGTGCACAACCCAGAGGCTTCACGGATCTGGATCGTCCGGCACTTCCCCGACTCCGGCGAGGAGTTCGTCGTGATGTGCGACGTCGCCAGGCTCCACGAGACACCCCCCAAGCCGCTGTGCCAGTCGTGGCCCCCGAAGGCGACGGCCGAGTAGCCGCCCACCGCGCCTTGGTCGTGGTCGGACGCTGGCACGCTGGTCGAGCTGGACGCGGATGCGGGCCTCGAGCTTGCCCCTCGCCGAAAAGGATTGGCAGCAACCTCACGCGGGACTCGTGGGCCCCCCGGAGCAGATGCTCACCACGGAGGCACGGAGGCACGGAGGCAGATCACATCTGAACTCTGTGCCTCTTTGCCTCCGTCGTGAAAATCACGGCTCTTGGACGGTCGCCAAGGCGGCAGCGCTTCTCGGCGAGGGTCGAGCTTGGCGAGCGCGAGATCGAGCCGTTCGCGGGTGCCGGCCTCGCCTCGTGGAGCCTCCTTGAAACCGGCTTCCCTGGCGGCGAAGTTCGGGCGGGCTATGCTCGCGGGTTGTTCCGGAGGTCCCCATGCGCTCTTCGACCCTCATGATCGCCCTCGTCCCGGCCGCTCTCCTCTCGTGCTCCTCGAGCCACGATCCCGCCGGGGCGACGTCGACCGCGCCGGGCACGACCGCGGCCGGGCAAGGCGGCGCCGGCTCGACGACGACCGACGCCACCTCGGCAGGCGGCGGCCGTGCGACGACCACCAGCACGACGACCGCCGTGGCGAGCGGCGGCGCGGGCGGCGCGAACGCCGGCGGGGCCGGGGGCAGCGCGGCGGCGTGCGTCGGCAGCCCCGGGACGTTCTATGCGACGACCGACCTCTCGTACGACCTCGACATCCTCGACCCGGTGCCGATGTGCATCTACCGCGGCAAGGTCGTGATCGTCGTCAACACGGCCGCGCTCTGCGGCTTCACGCCGCAGTACGCAGCGCTCGAGCAGCTCTACGAGAAGTACGGCCCGCAAGGCCTCGAGGTGGTCGGCTTCATGAGCAACGACTTCGGCAGCCAGGCCGGAGACGGCGCGCAGATCAGCGGCTGCACCGAGAAATACGGGCTCACCTTCACGCAGTACGGCATCGACCACGTGACCGACGCCGACTCGGCGGGCACGGCGGTCAAGCCGCGCGCGACCTACGCCTGGCTCGGCGCGCAGGCAGCCCAGGCGCCGGCGAACACCCCGTACCCGACGTGGAACTTCCACAAGTACCTGCTCTCGCGCGACGGCAAGCTCGTCGCCCACTGGCCGAGCGCCGTCGACCCGATGGCCGACGATCCGGGCGATCCGGGCGACATCCCTTCCATGGTCGAGTCCGAGCTGGCCAAGCCCGGGCCCTGACCGCAGGGCCCCGCGGCTCGACGCTCGCGGCTCGCGCGCGTCGCGCCGATCACGGGAGGCCTCACCGCCGAATCCGCGCAGGGCGGTGCCTTTGGGCGTCGTGGCGGCGCGTCCCGACGCCCCGAGGACGAGGGCTCCGCGCCGTCGAGGAGCTGGCCCCGAAGTCCTTCATCACGTGCCGCAGCGCGGTGGATCGTTGCGGTGCGAGGACCGCCTCGGCGCGTCCGGCGCGGGCGCTCGGGAAGCTGGCGGCCACGAGACAAGGGGTCGGGCCGCGGGACGGCGCGGTCGCCCCCGCGGCGACGCTCCCACTGAAATTGTCGAAACCCGCTTGTTCCGTGCCGGATTCCGCTTTCCAACGCGCGGACGCCGTGTACTGTTCGTCGAGATGCGGGCGGCGAGGTGCTGCACGCGGAAGGACACCATGGCTACCAAGAAGACCGCCCCCGCCAAGACCGCCGCCAAGACCGCCCCCGCGAAGGCCGCGAAGGCGAAGCCGATGACGAAGAGCAACCTGATCCTTGCCGTCGTCGAGGCAGCCGGCGAGGGGTTCACGAAGAAGCACGTCAAGGCGGTGCTCGACGCCATCGCGACCGTCGGCCACGCCGAGCTGAAGAAGAGCGGCCTGTTCACGCTGCCCGGCTTCGCGAAGTTCCGCGTCATCAAGAAGCCCGCCACCAAGGCGCGCCAGGGGGTCAACCCCTTCACCAAGCAGCCGCAGACCTTCGCCGCCAAGCCCGCCAGCAAGAGCGTGCGAGCCCGGCCGATCAAGGCCATCAAGGACGCGATCGCCTGATCACCCCGAGCGCCAGGAGGGCGGTAGCCGGCTCGCGAGTCGAGCCCTGCGGCCCTCCGGCGCGCTCACCCTGCTTCTCGTTCGTGTCCCCCCGCCCTGCCCCGAGTCGCCTCGTCCTGGCGACCTCGACGGCCACCGGCGGCTCCGGCTGGTCGGCGACGCCGGCGCCGTAGCGCTGCCCGACGACCGACCTGCCGCGGGACTCAGCAGCATCGAACGCGCGCGCGAGGCGTCCTGCCTGCGCAGCCGCGAGGGTCCCCTGCGCGTCGGCACCAGCGCCGCGTGCTCGACGCCTCTCGGGGCCCTGGCGGCGAGCCGAAGGTCGTGAGACCGTGCTTCAGTGCGCGTAGTCCTCGCCCCGGCCGGGTCTCGCGGCGATTTTCAGCCCCTGCTCGCGCTCGGGCTGGGGCTGCGCGCCGCAGGTCACGACGTCGTCATGGCGACGAGCCCGAGCTTCGTCGCCGAGGTTCGGGCCTTCGGGCTCGAGGCCCGCACGGTCGGGCTCGATGCAGAGGCCTTCGTGCGCGAGTCGGGGTTCGCAGCCTCTCCCCTGGCAGCGACGTACGACCTCTTCAAGATCGGCCGAGCCAAGGTGCGCGAGATGATCGTCGAGGGGCTGCCGCTGATGCGGGGCGCCGACGTCGTCGTAGGCGCGGGCGCGCAGATCGCGGCGCCGACGATCGCGGAGGCGCTCGGGGTCCCCTACGTCTTCGTCGCGTACACGCCGCAGGCCCTGTGGTCGAGCCACCATCCGCCCTTCACGTTCCCGCTCCACGGCTTGCCCCGGTTCGCGAACCGCGCCTTGTGGAGGGCCTTTTCGGTCATGACGGGCGCCGTCTTCGCGGGGCCGATCAACGCGGAGCGATGCCGCCTCGGGCTCGCGCCGGTGCACCGCTGGTACGAACACTTCTTCCCTCCGAGCGCGATCCTCCTCGCGTCCGATCCCGAGCTCGCCGGCCCCGCGCCCGACTCGTTCTTGGCGGTGCCACCGACGGGCGCGCTGCACCTCCCCGACACGCGACCCCTGTCGGCCGAGCTCGAGCGCTTCCTCGCGGCCGGGCCTCCTCCGGTCTACGTCGGCTTCGGCAGCATGCCCGACAAGCGCCCTGCCGAGACCACCCGGCTGATCGTCGCCGCAGCGCGGAGCGCCGGAGCGCGCCTGGTGTTGTCTCGAGGCTGGGCGGGCTTCGGCGCGCACGACGCGGGGGCCGGTCGGGCGACGAAACAAGCCGGCGAGCCTCTGGCCGGGGGCGAGAGCGCGCTCGGAGCGGACGTCTTCGTCGCAGGTCCGTCGTCGCATGCCCTGCTTTTCCCGCGTGTGGCGGCGGTCGTGCACCACGGAGGCGCCGGGACGACAGCGGCCTCCGCGCGCGCCGGCCGACCGCAGGTCGTCATTCCGCACATCTTCGATCAGTTCCAGTGGGCCCGATGGGTGCACGCGGCGGGCCTCGCCCCACCGCCGCTCGCGCGCGGCAGGCTGACCGGAGGGCGCCTCGTAGTGGCCCTCTCCGCCGTGCTCCGCGAGGCGAGCTATCGCACGAGCGCCCACGAGGTAGGGGCCAAGCTGCGATCACGGGACTCGACGGCGGACGCCATCGCAGCCATCGAGAAGCTCACCCGGACCGGGCCGTCGGAGGGAAGAGTCGTTGTCGAGGACCGGCAAGAACAGGTGACCTCGATCGAGCGGTGAGCGGGGACAGGCGCAGCGAAGTCGACAGCGACGGCGAAGGGGACGCCCGCGCACGGCGACGCGCGCGGGGCTCGGCCGGCTCGAGGCGGACCGAGAGCGTGTGGCCGACGAGCTGGCGGCCCCGCGACCGCGTGCTCGTCTCGATCGAGAGCGCCGGTGAAAGTCGTGCTCGCTCCGCGTCGCGCGGGGGGAGTTGGAACATCAGGACATCAGCCGTGGTGGCCTTTGCCGCTGGAATGGGTCGGAGCACCTGGTCCGCTGGCGGTGCGCGCAGCCGCCGTCCACAGAAGCGCCATAAGCTGGAATTCGACCCAAGGCTGCTGTATGAAGCCGCCATGCTGAACGACGACATCCTCGTGGAGCTCCGTCAGGCCAGCTCCAAGCTCGACCCCGTCCCCACACGACTCCTCGACGCGTGGCGCGTCGGTGACCGCTCGCTCCCCCCGTCGCTCCGGCGCGTGCTCGAGGTCGACGGCTCGTACTTCGGCCTGCCCGGTGAGGGCGCGCCCGAACAATTGCCGCGCCTCCGCGTCACGGACGTCGCCGCCTTGAAGCTCGGTGCCATCACTGCGGCCGCGAGCGCGGGCCTCGACGCATTGCTGTCGGGCGCATGCCTCCCACTCCGACACCCCGACGAGGACGAGGCGGGCGAGCGCTGCTTCTTCCTCTACGCCGGCGTGCCCGACGCGGACGGCGAGCTGCCCGTCCTGTGTCTCGACACCTCCGACAGCGGCTACGTCGGCTTGTCCGCGTCGAGCTTCGCTGTCTGGGCCGGGCGCGTCCTCGGCGTCGTCGACAGTGGTGCGTTCATCGGCTCGCCCCCCGACGGACACGAGGACGCATTCGCGGCGGCCGCGTCGAAGAACCTCGGGGACGAGTACGCCGACGACATGATGATCGACCTCCCGGAGAACGACGATCTCGAGGCTGCGCTCGGCCGCGCGACCGTCGCCGACCTCGTCTTGCGTGTCGCCGAGACGACGTCGACGCAGCCGCTCACCGTCTGGGCACATCACGGCGAAGCGCTCGCGGCGGGCCTCGACGCGCTGCATGCGGAGGGCGCGCTCGACGTGCCGCGCCTCGGCACGCTCACGCTGACGAAGTCGGAGCCGAAGCGGAACCCGTTCACGAATCAGCCCATCGGCACGAGCGGGCCGCCGAAGCTCAATTTCCGGCCGGCGAGGTGAACGTCCGCGCGGTCGCGGCCGCTACTCGTCCGAGATCCAATTCGGCCGCTCGATCTCCGGCTCGGCGACGCCGAGCCGGTCGCGCTCGACGCGGTTCAGGTTCCTCACGCACCGAGGCAGGTCGTCCGCGCGGGCGTCGCCGCTGAAGAGGATAGGCGCGCCGCGCCGCGGTGGAGCGGCGGGCACGACGCGCCACGAGGCGTTCGCGTCGGTGCGGGCGGGCGCTCAATCCTGCGCGCAGCGGACGCCGACGTCGTCCGCGGAGCTCGACGGTCGGTCGACAGCGCGGCTGCCCACGCGGAGCTCGGAGCTCGTGACGCTGCGCCAGCTCCCTCCCCGCCGCACGCGCCGCCCCTCGGCCGCCTCTGTGCTCGTCCACTCCCAGACGTTGCCGGCGAGGTCCATCACGCCGCGCGGGGCCGCGCCGTCGCCGTGCTCCGCGACCGGGCACGTGCCCGCGCGCGGGGTGCGCCGCCGCCAGCACGCGAGCCCGTCGTCCGCGATGACAGGCTCCGTCGAGCCCCACGGAAACGCGAGCAGGGGCCGCACGTCCGCCCGCGGTCCGTCGTCGAACACCCGCGCGGCCCACTCCCACTCGGCCTCGGTGGGGAGACGCTTGCCGAGCTGCTCGCAGTAGGCCTTCGCCTGCTGCCAGGTCACGCAGTTGATCGGGTGATCGCCCTTGACGGCGACCTCGAACGTGCACGCCCCTCCGACGCGCGGTCGCTCGCACTTCGACTCGAGGACGCATGACTCGTAGGCGCTCGCCGTGACCTCCGTCCGGTCGAGCGAGAAGGCCGCGGTCGGCGCCGCCACACCGGCGTCGAGGTTCCGCATCGGGTCCGCGCCGAAGCGCACCATGCCCTCGGGCGGCAGCGTCCCGTCCCCGAGCGGCGGGTCGGCGAGCCGCTGGCGAGCAGGGGCCACCATCGGCCGCTCCGGCTCGACGGGCGGGGTCGGCGCCGCCGGCGACTCCGGGGCCGGCGACGCGTCCGCACGGTGGCGCGCGAGCACCGCCTCGCTGGGCTCGCCGGTCACGACGCCTTCGACGAAGGCCTCGACGTCGTCGTAGTTCCTCATGAGCAGGACCACCGCGACAATCCAGGCGGCCCCGTGGACGAAGGCCCACATCCTCGGGCGTCCCCAGACGTCGGAGCGCGCGGAGGTCGCGACGCGTCCCTGGTGAACGACGAACCCCATCACGAAGCCGAAGCACGCACCCGCGGCACCGCCCACCAGCGCGCCCGCGCCCATCGTCATCAGGGCCACGAACGGCCAGAAGAACAGGAGGTACGCCCCGGCCTCCCAGCCGGTCCCGAGGCGGTGGATCTGGCCGCAGCTCTCGATGAGCCCGGACGCCGCGCCCAGGCTCGCGCCGAGCTGCAAGCCGAGGACGAGGCCGACGGAGAGGTTCCGACTCCACTTCTTCGGCGGTGGACGGTCGGACGATTCGGGCTCCTCGCGCTCGCTCATGACGCGGGAGCCTACGTGGAAACGCGCGCGTCGGGCGGTGTTGCGTGCCGGCGCGCGTGGCTGCGTGGACCGTCGCGAGGCGACCGCCAGGACCCCGTGGTTGTGCGCGGAATGGTCCATCGAGCGAGCCGTCTCCCGCCGAGGATTGGCCTTGAAGACCGTCGGAGCAGCTACTGGTTGCCCACCGTCCACGACCGTGTGAAGCGCTCCGCGTCGAACCCGTAGAGCGTCCCGCGATGGTGGACGACCACCAGACGACCGTCGACGAGGAGCTCCGGATTGAACACCGTCACATTGGTGGAGAACGGCTGATCGTGGACCAAAGCGCCGGTCGAGGTGTCGAGGACGACGAGGTGGAGCCCTCGCTCGGATCGCTCGCGGTCCGACCCGACGAAGAGGACCCGAGTCGAGGTGACCGCCACAGCCCCGACCGTCGCCCAGTGCGGCACGCCCCGGACGCCGTCGATCGTGGTCTCCCAGGTCATTCCGGGCAGGCCGTCGCGCGCAACCTTCAAACGAGGGGTTCCCTCTCCGAAGGTCGTGAAGCGGAGGTCGAGCCCCCGTACGGAGACCCGCCCATCGTCCGGCGCTCGCCGAGCGCCGTCCGACCGCGGAGTCGGCGCGTCCGGACAGGGCCGCGGGGTCCCGCTCTCCTAGCTGGACACTTCCATGGGCCAGCAGGTGGATGCACTGCCGCGCGCGGATAGCTTTCGCGGACCGCGCGGTCAGCCCAACATCTCACCCTCGTCGTCAAACGTATAGGAATCCCAGAGCATTCCGGGAGCCAGGTGGGCCACCAGCGTCGGGTCCGAGACGCGCACTCGAAGCGTGGCGACATCCCCAGACCCGCGCGGCCCATGGCGGAGCCCCTCGTAGGCCACCTCTCGGACGATGCCGAGGCGTGGGACCTCTTGCGGGGGCACGCCGCCTCCACCCCACTCGATCAGCTCCTCCAGATCGAAAAGGGACCGCAGCGGGCCTTGCACCGCCTGAGGCCACCGCACGCCCGGGCGCGAGTAGACAATCTCGTGGAGCGGTTCGTAGATCGCGGCAACGGCAAACAGGTTCGACTCGGTGAAGCAACCGGCCTCGCAAGTGGACACCATCTCGATGCGGACGGTGTCCCCGGCCACCTCAACGACCCTCATGGCATACAGCGGCGTGCTCATGGGCGGGAGCATCGGTCACGCATCCTTCGAGGTCAACGGGCGCCCAGACGACGGCGCTCGCAGGACGAGGGCAAAGGGGAGCGCCGGCCTCGGCGGGTGTTGCACACAAGGGCGCCCACGGCCAGCGTGCCCCGCGCCCTCGAGGTGGACATCGTGCAGGTCGCCAATCTCCCACGCCTCGCTCTCTGAACCGAATTCCTGGAAGATTGCGGGGTCTTGGAGGTCGGCTCGGGGCGGGTTGACGTCACGTCGCAGAGTGGACGTTGTCAACTGAGCGCGCTTCCGGGGAGGTCCGGCGAGGTTGAGGTGGCTACCCGGCCGGATGGCGTTTGCTGTGCCTAGCCGCCGTGCGTGGTGCCGTCGTTCAGGACGCTCGCGTTCCCAACTGACCGAAGCTGCAGTCGTGATCGTCGTGTACCCTGTCCATTCCGCGGCACCCTGGCGAGGACCCCATGGATCTCCACGTGAAGGCGCTCGTCGTCGCCGTCGTCGTCAGCGCCGCGGCGCCGGCCGCTTGCGGCAGCAGCGCGGACCGCGCGACCACGAGCCCGAAGCGGTCCAAGAGCACGGGCGCCGGCGGAGGAGGCGCCGAAACGAGCACGTCGATCACCACCGACTCCACGGCGGGCGCCGGCGCACTCTGCGACGCGACCTGCGAGCACCGCGCGAGCGGCGAGGGCTCGGGCGAGCCGTTCACCCTCGACGGCCACGAGAGCGCCGGCGTGGTCGTCGGCGACGACGGCTCGGTCTCGGTCGTCGCGCACGAGCCGCCAAAGGGCAAGGACCTCATCTGGATCGTGAGCTCGAAGGGCGGCTACGTGTCGAAGTTCGACACGAGCACGTACGAGGAGCTCGCGCGGGTCGCGACCGGCAAGGACCCGTCGCGCACCGCCGTCGACGCGCAAGGCGACGTCTACGTCGCGTCCCGAGGCGGCGAGAGCGCCGTGAAGGTGTCCGCGTCCGGCAAGAGCTGCCCGGACACGAACGGCGACGGGAAGATCACGACCTCCACCGGCCAGGATCTCCTCCCGTTCGGCGGCGACGACTGCATGCTGTGGGTGCAGCCGCTCGGCCACGTCCTGCGCGGCGCGGCGGCGCAGCAGCGCCCCGCCGGCGCGGACGGCGTCTCGAAGTCCGACGTGTGGGTCGGCACGCTCGACGGCTTCGTCTGGAAGCTCGACGGCGACACCGGTGAGGTGCTGCTCACGGCCGACTCGCCGTGCCCCGTCTACGGCCTCGCGCTCGACGGGGCGGGCCAGCTCTGGATGACGAACGACAACTGCCTCGGCCGCATCGACACGACGCGCTGCCTGGACGACGCGAGCTGCGCGGCGCTCGGCTCGTGCACCTCGTCGTGCAGTGCCATCGGCTCCTGCACCGCGACCTGCGACGACGCCGGGCGCGAGGCGATCACGCTGCCGGGCATGACCTACGGCATCACGGTCGACTTCAAGGGCCGCGTCTGGCTCGGCGGGCTGCCGATCCAGCGCTACAGCCCGCACGGCGCGCCTTCCGCGCGCCTCGCCTCGAAGCAGCTCGACAAGATCACGCAAGTGCACGGCATCGCAGCCGACGGGGTTGGCTTCGTGTGGGCCGCGGCGGTACCGAACGTCGTGCGGCTCGACGCCGAGACGCTCGACGCGCGCCTGATCACGACCGAGAGCTCGAAGGGCATGGCCGTCGACCGCCAGGGCAAGATCTGGGTCGTGAGCGAGATGCTCCCGTTCGCGTCCGTGATCTTCCCGGGCACGACGATCGGCAACAACCAAGTCGTGGAGCACGTCGTCACGGGGCTCGACGGGCCGTACACGTACTCTGACCTGACGGGCGTGCAGGTCGCGCTCGCGACGGGCGCGACGGGGCGCTACGTGCAGCGCTTCACGGGCTGCGGCGGCGGCGAGACCGCGTGGATCGAGCTCGGCTGGAAGGCCGACGTGCCGGCCGGCTCGCTCCTGCGCTTCCGCGCGCGCACGGCCGAGAACGCGGCGGCCATCGCCAGCGCGACGTGGGTCGACGTGGCCGCGGCGCCGAGCGGCACCTCGCCGACGAGCCTCGCGGGCGCGCTCACCAAGGCGAAGATCCCGCCGGGCCACCTGCTCGACGTCGAGGTCACGTTCACGGTCGCGGGCGCCGCGACGTCGCCGAAGCTCGAGGGCCTCGACGTCGGCTACGTATGCCCGAAGCCCAGCACACCGAAGTAAGACCCCTCGCGAAGCGCAGGACAGCTAATACGACGCGCGTCGATTTCGCCGACCATCGCCCGGCGACGACCCCGCACGCTGCGCAGCGACAGGGGACCTCGCACGCAGATCGGGGCCTTTTCGGGGAGAGTCCAGCTAGCCCGACCCTCGCTCGCGCAGAGGCGCTTCCCGAGACGAACGCGGCGCGGCGCTCGATCGGGGCCGAGCTGGAGGCCTGGCGCGTATTCGTCACGAGTGGCAGCCGAGCTCACCTGACCAGCGTGAGATAGGGCCCTCGCGAATCGCGCCAGAGCGAGCACGTCCTGCTGTGACAGACGGGGCACCGCGTCTCGGCGTCCGCGGGCTCCGGACCGCGCGATCGCGCCGAGAGCAGCTCGTCCTCCGCTTCGCGAAGCAGCTCCTCGAGCGAGCACATCGAGGGGGCCGTCGGCTCGCCGGCCTGAACCTCGGTGGTCCGACGAGCGGCGAAGTCGACGCGGATGATCTGGGCCATGTCGTCCTCCGAGGAGAGAGCGCGTTCACCGCGACGCCGCAGCGCCGGACCGGGTCAGGGGCTTTGGCGCCCCCAGAGATGGATGTTCGCTGCCGCATGCAGCGTCGTGACGTGGTGGTCGTAGGCAGGCCAGGGTGCCGCGCCCGAGGCGCCCGGGTGCGAGCAGAGATGGGTCGGCGTGAGCCGCCCGCCCCCGATCACGGCGTCGCAGAGCGGCCCGCCCGGGTCGGCGAAGTCCGTCCAGTTGCCGCCGAACCCCGTGCCGGGATGCACGATCACCAGGACCGCTGGGGCGAGGCCGTTCGCCGCGTAGAAGCCCTCGTAGGCGGCGACGCCGTCGGCGCCGAGGAACAGGAACGACAGTCGGCGCGGACCGTGCCGATCGTCGAAGGTCGGCAGCCGCTCGAGGATCGCCCACAGCGCGAACGGCCTCCCGAGGCGCCCCGCGAAGCCGGGCGCGTGGGTCCACGCGCCGACGTCGGCTTCGTCGCGCGACAGCCGACGGTCCCCGAGAACGCGGTAGCCCTTGACCGAAGGCAGGTCGCGCCGGACCGACGCGGCGTCGAAGCGACCATCGTAGTCGGCGTAGACGAAGCTCGCGAAGTGGGCGCCCAGCCGCTCGAGCGGGTTACCGTCGAGGCCGGAGGCCGGGTAGTAGACCGACCGGGTCAGCACAGCGCTTGCGACGAAGAGCGTGGTGATGCGGCCGCGCGCGTCGACCTCGACGTCGCGCAGCCACGTGGGGATGTCCGTTCGGGGTAGCTCCGGGATCATGTCTCCTCCGTGTCGCGTAGAACGACTATGCGCGCGCCTCGGCGCCGAGGTCGGCATGATGGAACGTTCGTTCCATCGTCGATCGGAGAGCGCGGACCGGTGATACCGTCGATTCCATGTCCAGCAGCGCCAGCGGACGCGGGAAGAGCATCGCCATCGGCGCGCGTCTGCGCGAGGCGCTCGCTTCCGGCGGTGCCAAGACCGTCGCCGAGCTTGCGGCCGCGGCCGCGTGCGAGGAGCGGACCGTCCGCAACTACCTCCGTGACGCCGAGTCGACGATCGGTTTCGCGATCGAGAAGACCCGCGGCTCCGACCGCACCGTGCGCGTGCGGGCGGCGCAGGCCGACGGCTCGGCGGTCATCGAGGACCTCGGTCGCGCGCTCGCCCGCGACATGCTCCGGCGACTCTTCCCCGTCGCGGGCACCGATCTCGCGACACGGAGGGTGCGCCCACGCGCGCAGCTGGTCGTGGCCTTGCGCGGGGCCTACGAGTACTCCGACGCTCACCTCGCGGCGCTTCGCGCGTGGCTCTTGGCCGCCTCGCGCCGCCCCCGCCGCGCGGTGCGCCTCGTCTACGGGCGCGGCGACGGTCGCGGCGATCGCATCGTGTGGCCGATCGGGATCATCGTGCGCGACGCCGCCCGCGTGTACCTCGCCGGCATGCCCGAGAGCCCCGTGGATTCGCGCGACGTGCGCACGTACGCGCTCGAGCGCGTCGACTGCGAGCGCGGCGCGAAGACCATCGAAGTCCTCTCCGGGCCGGACGGCGGCGATCCGCCCGACGGCCTCGATACGGCCGTGATCGAGGACGCGATCGACCTGCCGTTCAGCGTCTACCCCGGAGCGGCCGAGGACGGCGTCATGGTCGAGGCGCGCTTCAGCGCCAAGCAGGCGGACTACCTCGAGGGGCGGCGCTGGCATCGCAAGCAGTCGATGCGGCGACGTGCCGACGGCTCGCTCGATCTGAAGTTCGGGCCGGCCGATCGGGGCGAAGCGGAGGCGTGGCTGCGGCAGTGGGGCAAGAGCGTGATCGAGTCCAAGTGCACGCCCGCGGCGAAGGCGCGACGGCGACGAGGGTGATCGGCGGGGGGGGAAGGAGCCGATGCCCTTCCGGCCGGGTGCAGGCCGGTGGGCGCGCATCACCGGCCGCAGCGCCAGCACGCGCCGCGTCGCTTCTTCGCGACCGCGACGAGCGCCGCGAGCGCGCCTGCGACGTCGATCGCCACGAGCCCCGCGAGCAGCTCGATCGCATGGTCCGCCGGGTCGCGCGTCGCCGCGTTGGCTTCGAGTCGGGCGACGATCTCGCGCGCTAGCTCGCGCTCGTTCGGGGACAGAGACGGCGCCCCGCGGACGAGCAGGCGCAGGGCGTCGACGAGGCGCGGCATCATCGGGCCCCCGGTCCGCGCGAAGCACTGCGGCGGCTCGCCGTCGTCGCATTCGCCTGCGGGCCAGGCGTTCCGCTGCGGTTCGAGAAGGCGGGTCGCGTAGCGAGTGACGAGCTCGCGTAGAGGCGGCTCGATGATGCTCGCGTCGCCTCGCGCGGCGAGATCGGTGACGACGCCTTCGACCGCCTCGAACCACTCCTCCGCCGGGGCGTCCTCGCCTGCGTGTGCGAGCAGTCGCGCCGCCCATTGCTGCAGAAGCTCCGGCGTGCCGCACAGCACGCGCCCGAGCCCGGGGCCGAGCCGCAGCGCGCCGGTGGCCGGGTTCGATTGCGTTCCTTCGTCAACGAGCCGGCGGGTGCGCTCACAGCGTGGGAGTCGAAGCGGCGCCGCGAAGTCACCACAGGTGTCGGTGAGCGCGGCCAACGCGGGGAGGCGCGCGTCTTCGTCGTCGCCGAGGACCAGCGCGAGCAGGGCGCCGCGGTCCATGCATTCATCGAGCGGACCGACCGGCGCCGAGGGGCGCGCGGCGACCGCGGCTCGTACGCAGAGGAGGCCCCCGACGACGCCCCACGGCGACAAGCCGAGCCGGCGCGCCACGGCTTCCAGATCGATCGGCACTTCGGGGTTCCCGTCGCGGACGAGCACCGCGTCGGCGAGCGCGCACGACGGTGTGGGGCGCTCCTCGTGCTTCTGCAGGAGAAAGTCTATCGCCGCGCGCTCCGCGGACGACAGCACCGCGTCGAGGCCGAACGGGTCCGTCCAGGCGATCGACGACCGGACATCCGTCGCGAGTCGCGCCGCCGCCTCGCGATCGGTCGTCGCGAGCAGCGCGATCACGGACCCATCGATCGAGCACAGGTTTTCGGTGTCGAGCCCCGCGGCCGCGACGTGACGCCTCGCCGCCGGGGCCAGCTGCCAGGCGCGCTCGAACAGCCAGTCGCCGAGCGGTCGCCGCTCGCCGCGGCGCTCTGCGTGGCCTTCCCGCTCCAGCGCGATCGACAGCAGCACCGGCGCCTCCTCGAGCGCACCCAGCACGCGCTCGCGCGCGTCCGGCGGGTCGTTCGCGCCCTCCGCGTCGAGCACGCTCGCAATGGTCGCGAAGACGTGGCGGGCTGCGCACGCGAGCGGTGGCGCCGCTGCGACGGCCTGGTGGAGCGCGCCGACAAGTCGGCCTGCGTCGCGCGCGCCGCCGGGGTGAAGCGCCAGGAGAACAGCCTCGCAGGGGAAGTCGACGTCGGGATGCCGGGCGGGGACGTGCCCGCCAAGGCACTCGGTGAATGCGCCGGCGCGATCGAGCGCGGCCGCGAGCAGGGCGATGGCGTCCTCGGCGGAGAGGTCCCACACGGCCGCGAGATCTGGCCGCAGGGCTTCGATGGCCTCGACCCACCGCGCGTGCGGCACGGTCGACGCGAGCGAGTCCGCCGCGTCGGGAAGGCCTCGCGTCGCGACGAACGCGCTCACGGCGAGCGGGCCATGCACGGCGTCCATCGTCGG
>CAIVJW010000122.1 GCA_903906315.1 uncultured delta proteobacterium
CCGGAGCTGCGCCACCGGACCCGATCCCGAGGCCGCGCCTTCGCCTCGTGAAGTCGTGATCTGCGGCGGAATCATCGACCGTCATAAAGGAGCTGCACCCAAGCGGCATGGCGAGCCCGCCGCAGCGAGGCTCCACCCGGCGTCCAAATCAGCCCGCGGCGAGCTCCCGTTCCGAGCTGCGCCCTCGCCTGGTCAGTTGCACGCCGGCGCGGACGCCATGCAGCTCCTCATGCGGTCCGCGTCGCCGCGAGATGTGGCGCTGCACTTGCTCTTGTTGGCGGCAACGCAGGCTGCGTGCTGCGCAGCAAGCTGCGCTTTCTTCTGGGCAATCGCGGCCTGCTTGGCGGCGGCCTCTTGGCCTTCGCGCAAGACCCTGTTCCCGTTCGCGATCGACTGCTCGGCGCGCAACACAACCTGGGCCAAATCAAAATTTACGTGGTCCCCGTACCGGATGCCGGGGTACTCGTTGAGGTCGAGGGTTCCGAGGATCTCGCTGGGCTTGTCGCTCCGGACGACGACGGCGTTCTCGTTCACGAGCGGCGACGCCTCCGGCCAGCCCGGGAGGGCTTCCCTGAGCCGCGCTGGCACGTCCACCGTCACCGAGCCACGCGAAGACGTGCGGCCCAGAACGACGGTCCGCTTCGCGTCCTTCTTGTCTCCGCGCTCGTTGGTGAGGACGAGCGAGAGCGGGACGCCGCCCACGCCGTGCCGGTTGCACACCGAGGTCTTCGTGTCCGGAGTGGCCGGCGCGGGAGCCGCGCCCGGCACAGTACCGTAGGTGATCTCTCCGGGCGTCTCGGTCACGCCGGCCTTGGACGTGTGGTAGATGGCCACAGGAAGAGCAATGAGCCCGATGCCGACGGCCACGAGGCCGCCGAGCATGAACCCGGCAGCAGCCCCATTCTTGAAGTCGGATCCCTTGTTGACTTCCCAGGCCGTCAGCGCCGTTCCGCCGCCCCCGACGATACCGATCCCGCCAATCGTGTAGGCCGCCGCGAGGTGCTCGGCCTCGTGCCCCTCGATCTTGACCGCCCGATACCGCGGCCGGGTGGTGACGGTGCACTCCTCCTGCGAGGTGACGGTGAAGGATACGCTGCCTGCGGACCCGACCGCTGCGGTCGTGAGCTCGGTCGTCGCGTCACCCCGCTCGGTCTTGACGTCCGGGTCCAGGTGCTCGTAGCGGACCTTGGAGATCGGCGTCGTCGACGAGATGCATCCCATCGAGCACACGGCGCAAGCGAAGCCCGCGAGCGCCAGCCGCGCCCGCACCGTCCGGCTGGTCGACATTTGCCGCGAAGGCTACGTGGCGGTGCGCTCGTGTCAAGGGGCGCGCCGCCGCAGGAGCCTTCGACCCAGCCGGAGCGTCGGTGCGGTGACGCACGCTCGTCGCCGTGATACCGGGAACCATGCTCGAGTGGCTGAAGCTGGTGCCATGGAGTTCCTGGGCCACGTTCGTGCCTTTGGTGCCGGCCGTCGTGTTCGGTCAAAGCTACGCGGCGCGCGACCACGACGCGCGGCAGGCCGTGCAGGTGACGGAGCG
>CAIVJW010000123.1 GCA_903906315.1 uncultured delta proteobacterium
CCGCGCCGCCCGCGCCGCCCTGCGCGGCCGTCGCACCGCCCGCGCCGCCGATCGACGACGAGCCGCCGCCGCCCGAAGCCGTCGTGCCGCCCGCGCCGTCGCACGAGCCGCACGCGCCGAAGCCGCTGCCGCTCACGTTGCACGTCTGCACGCTCTCGGCCCCGCCGGGGCAAGCGCACCCGACGGTCGACCCGGGCACGCAGACGCGCTCGGCGGGCTGCGCCTCGTCACCTCCACACCCACCCAGCGCGACGCAGAGCGCCCCGATCGCCACCCCGCCCCAAAGCAGCCTCCGCGCCATGAACGGACGCTAGGAACCCGCCGCTCGCCCGTCAAGCAACGCGCGGTGATCGGGCCGCATCGGCGCGCGGCCCGCGGGCGTCGGGCCGCAGCGCAGGACGCGCCGTCACCGTTCGCTGCTAGCCTGCGTCCGTGCGCGGCGGGAGCGTGCCCGAGGGACCCGATGGCGGGCGTTGACCGGCGCGCGCGCGCCGCGGCCGCGATCGCGATCGCCGCAGCGATGGGGTCGACGAGGCTCGCGTCGGCCGACGAGCCTCCGCGCGCCGCCGGCGGGGTCGAAGCGCCGCTCGCGCAGGGCGCTCCGCGCGCCCGCGATCTCTTCGGCGCGGCCGAGCGCGCCGCCGACGAGCGCCGCTACGCCGAGGCGGTCGCGGGCTACGAGGCCGCGATCGCGGCCGATCCGCGCGCTTCGTTCGCGGGCCACGCGCGCGCGCACCTCGCCGACCTCCGCGCGCACGCCGAGGGCGGGTTTGGCCCGCTCGCGCGGCTCGACGCGGTCCGCCGCGACCCGGCGAAGCGCGTCGATCGCGCCGAAATCGAGGCGCTCGAGCGCGACCTCGTCGACTTCCCGCCGGGGCGAGTGCGCTCCGAGGCGCGCTTCCTCGTCGCGGAGGCCTTCTGGCACGCGATCGGCGAGCCGCGCCGCGCCGCCGCCCCGCTGCGCGGCGTGCTCGACGACCCCGAGGCCGACCGGCTCACGAGGTCACTCGCGCTGGCCCAGCTCGTGGCGCTGGACCGATCGCTGGGCGACCCGCGCGCGGCCATCGAGGACGCGCGTAGGCACGCCGATCTCGCGCCGAAGCTCGGGGACGACCTCGAGCGGGCGGAGCGGCGGGCGTGGTCGCGCGTCCTCGCGATCGGCCTCGCGGTCGCGATCGGCGTGGTCGGGGCCGCGTCGTTCGCGTGGGCCGCGGTGCGCGCGCGCGACCCGCGGCGGATCGCGAAGGCGGTCGTCCGCCCGCTCGCCGTCGCGCTCGCGCTCGGGATCGGCGCCGCGGTCGCGCTCCTCGTCGACAGGCGCGGCGGCGTGGATCCGCGGCCGCTCCTGCTCCTCGGCCCTGCCCTGCTGGCCGTCGACGTCGTGGCCCGCGCGTGGCGGATCGCCTGGCGCGACGATCGCGCGCTCGCCCGCGCGGTGCGCGCGACGAGCTGCGCCCTCGGCCTCGCGGCGCTCCTGTTCCTGATCCTCGACCGCGCCGCCGCCTCCGCGCTCGACGCGCTCGGGCTGTGAAGCTCGCCCGATCCAGCCCGCTCGCGCGCGACGGCCTGGCTGCGGAGAAGATCCCCCGCGCGACGAGGTTCAGGCCGCCTTCCGCGCGAAGGCGCGCCGCGCGGCGGGAGCTCCGTCAGGCCGCGAACGCCGCATGAGGCCGTGAACGCATACGGGAGTTGCGTGATGGGGGGAAGTACGTCCGGGGCGGTGTGGTTGCCAGACAGGCACGGTACGGCGAGGGCGCGCGGGGCCGCCGATCACTCCTGCAGCGCGCCGAGCAGCGTGGTCAGCACCTCGGCCTGCGCGGCGAGGGCGGCGTCGTGGTCCGTTCGGGCCATCGCGGAGAGCGACCGAGCTTGCCAGTCGACGAGCGGGCGCAGGCCTCCGAGCGCGTCGACCGTGCTGCCCGCGAAGGCGCGGTCGAGGCGCCGCACCATGGCGAGCGCCGACGCATAGGCGATCACGTCGCCGTGGCGCGCCGAGGCGATCGCCTCGAGGTCGCTCGAGTACCGCGCGGTGATCCGCGCGCTCGCCGACAGCGGCCGCCCCGTCGCCGCGTCGCGGTACGTCGCGGTCACCGACACGTCGAGCGGCTCGCCCGGCACCCACTGCGGCACCGCGATCCGCGCCACCTCGGTGCGCGCCTCGCCCGCCGCGAAGTCGCCGAGCAGCACCCGGTCGGCCTCGAGCGAGAGCGCGGCGGTCCCGCCGGAGACCTCGATCACGCGCGCCGGCGCCGGCGTCGACGCGATCATGAGCGTCACGTCGCGCAGCACGACGTCGCCCGGCGCCGGCACGGCCGCCGCGACCGCGTCCTCGCGATCGGCGAACGTCCCGCCGGCGCGGACGTCGTCGCCGAACGGCGCGAGCGCCTCGCGGGTGACGGCGTCGGCCGACGCGACGGCCGTCACCCGCGTCCGGGCGGCTCCGAGCGCGCGCACCTCGGCCTCGACGCGCGCCTCGGCGCCGATCGATCCTCCGCCGTCCGTCAGCACGATCACGAGCCGCTCGGCGGGCGGGCCCTTCGCGTCCTCGCCCTCGATCGCCCGCGGTCCGCCGACGAGGCGGCGCGCGATCGCCAGCGCGGCGGGCAGGTCGCGCGCGCCCGCGGGCTGGGTCGTCACGCGCGCGGCCGCGGCCTCGAGCAGCGTGCGGTGCGAACCGGGCAGCGGCGGCACGACCACGCCCGCCGGCGCCGAGTCGACGACGGCCGCGCGATCGCGCCCGCCGAGGCCCCCGATCGCGTCCGTCGCGAGCGCGGCTGCGTTCGCCCCGTGTCCGTCGATCACGATCACGATCCGCAGCGGCGCGCGCACCGACGCGGCGACCCCCGGGAACGCGCCCGCGGGCGCGATCGCGTCGAGCCGCACGAGGATCTCCCCGCCCCACGCGGGCACGAGCGCGTCGCTCGCGCGCAGCACGATGCCGAGCCCGCGCCCCTCGATCGGCACGGGCGTCGACCTGCGGCGCCACACGCCGTCGGCGGGGATGAGAAAGCCCGTCGGGGCGCGCCACGGCTCGAACGCGCTCCTTCGCACGACGGGGCGGGGGACGTCGGCGCGGTCGAGGAACTCGACGCCGTTCGCGGTGATCACGCTCGCGCCGCGCTTGCCCTCGGTGAACGCGACCTGCCCGTCGCGCGTGAGGGAGGCCGAGCAGCCCGCGAGCGCGATCGCGGCGAGGCCGGCGGCGGCCCGATGGCGTCGCGCGGGCGGAGCTCGATCGGACCATCGGGGGGGGCGCATGGTGGTGATCCAAGCATCGCGCATGCGGGGCCCGGGCGCAGCCACGCCGGCCGATCGAGCAGGAAGCCGGCGCGGCCCGCCGGCGCGTCGCGTCCGGTGCGGGCGTGCGCTTGCCGTGCGAGGCGCCCCGGATTACTCGACCGCGACCCATCGCCCGGAGGCCGACATGACCCTTCCCGCTCCCGTGTACATCGTCGCCGCGACCCGCACGCCGATTGGCGCGTTCCTCGGCGCGCTCGCCCCGCTCGCGGCCCCGCGGCTCGGCGCCGTCGCCATCCGCGCCGCCCTCGATCGCGCGAAGGTGCCCGTCGACGCCGTCGGCGAGGTGTTCATGGGCAACGTGCTCCAGGCGGCGGTCGGCCAGGCGCCCGCGCGCCAGGCGGCGATCTACGCCGGCCTCCCGCACGCCGTCCCCGCGACGACGGTGAACAAGGTCTGCGGATCGGGCCTGCAGGCCGTGATCCTCGGCGCCAAGAGCATCCTCCTCGGCGACGCCGACCTCGTGGTCGCGGGCGGCATGGAGTCGATGTCAAACGTGCCCTATTACCTGCCCGGCGCGCGCGGGGGCTACCGCATGGGCAATGGCTCGCTCGTCGACGGCATGATCCACGACGGGCTCTGGGACCCGTACGGCAACTTCCACATGGGCATCGCCGGCGAGGCCTGCGCGCGCGAGCTCAAGTTCAGCCGCGAGGAACAGGACGCCTTCGCCGTCGAGAGCTTCCGTCGCGCGCTCGCCGCCCAGAAGGCCGGCCAGTTCGACGCCGAGATCGCGCCCGTGCCCGTGCCGCAGAAGAAGGGAGATCCGCTGATCGTCTCGCTCGACGAGGGCCCGCCGGCCGGCCGGCCGGAGAAGTTCGCCTCGCTCAAGCCCGCCTTCCAGAAGGACGGCACGATCACGGCCGCGAACGCCTCGTCGATCAACGACGGCGCGAGCGCGATCGTGCTGGCGAGCGAGAAGGCGGTCAAGGAGCACGGCCTCGAGCCGCTCGCGCGCATCACCGCCTACGGCGGCGTCGCGCAGGAGCCGCTCTGGTTCACGACGGCCCCGGCCGCCGCGATCAAGAAGACGGTGGCCACGATCGGCCTCACGCCGGGCGACATCGACCTCTACGAGATCAACGAGGCCTTCGCCGTCGTCACGATGGCCACGAGCCGGCTCTGCGAGCTCGACCCGTCGACGGTGAACGTCCGCGGCGGCGCGGTCTCGCTCGGTCACCCGATCGGCGCGAGCGGCGCGCGCGTGCTCACGACGCTGCTCTTCGCGATGAAGGATCAGGGCAAGAAGCGCGGCCTCGCCACGCTCTGCATCGGCGGCGGGGAGGCCCTCGCCCTGGTGGTCGAGCGCTGATCTGGCGCGGGGGCGCCCGCTCGGCCACCCTCCAGCCCGTGCGCCCCCGCCTCATCGCCCGCGGCGTCGAGCTCTTCGCCGCGCGCACGCCCACGCTCCCTCCCGCCACGCACACGAACAGCTACGCCCTCGGGGATCGCGAGGTCGTGCTGGTCGAGCCGGCGACCCCCTACGAGGACGAGCTCGTCGCGTGGATCGCCTGGGCGCGCGGGCTCGAGGCGGCGGGGCGCACGCTCGTCGCGATCTTCGTCACGCACCACCACCCCGACCACATCGGCGGCGTCGACACGATCGCGCGCGAGCTCGGGCTGCCCGTGTGGGCGCACGCGGAGACGGCCGCGCGCCTGCCCGACACGCCCGTCGATCGCCACCTCTCGGACGGCGAGGAGATCGTCCTCGCGGGCCCCGATCCCACGCGCCTCGACGTGCTCCACACGCCCGGCCACGCCCCCGGACACCTCTGCCTCCACGATCGCGATCGCGGCGTGCTCGTCGTCGGCGACATGGTCGCCAGCGTCGGCACCATCCTCATCGACCCCGACGAGGGCGACATGGCCGCGTACCTGCGCCAGCTCGATCGGCTCGCCTCGCTCGGCGCGCGCCTCGCGCTGCCCGCGCACGGCGATCCCATCGACGCCCCGGATCCGCTCTTCCGCCACTACGTGCGGCACCGCCTTGCGCGCGAGGCCCGCGTGCTCGACGCCGTCCGCGCCGTGGGCGTCGACGGCGCCGCCCCGATCGCCTTCGTCCCCGCGGCGTACGCCGACACCCCCGCCGTGCTCTGGCCGCTGGCCGCGCGCAGCCTCGAGGCGCACCTCCACAAGCTCGAGCGCGACGGTCGGGTCGAGCGCGGCGCTTCGGGCGCCTGGCGCGCGGTCTGACTAGGTCCCGAACCGGCGAGTCGGGCGGACCCGCACCACCGCCGACTCGCCGTAGGGCGCGCCGGGGGCCGGCGTCGAGTCGTCGCGATCGGGCTCGAACACGCCGAGCCGCTCGAGCTCGGCGCGATCGGGGAGCGCCAGCGTCGCGATCGCGTCGGCCTCCGGCACGGGCGTCGCGCGATCCGGGCCGGCCTTGCGCCGTCGGACGGCCTCGCCGACCACCAGATCGACCAGCGCGGCGAGCTGCCCCTGCACGGCGTCGTCGTCGTGGAACGCCATCACGATCGCGCCTCCCACGTGGGCGATCCCCTCGACCCGGGCCGTCTCGGCCGCGTAGATGAGCGCGGGCACCAGCACGACGTGCGGCCTCGCCGCGGCCGACGCCGTGGCCGCGCTCGAGCGGTCGACCTCGATGCCTCGCGCGCCTGCGGCCCGGATCGCCGCGTGGCACTGCGTCGCCAGGCTCGCCGGTACGCTCAGCAGCAGGACGATCGGAACGGAGCTGGTTTGCAGCATGATCGGTGGCCAGGGCGGTCGGCGAGGTCCGGCCCAGCTCGACGGTAGAGCGTCGGCGCCTGCCAATCCAGGGCATCGTCGCGCGAGGGACGCAATTCGCGCCGCAGGGTGACGGTGGCCTGGTCCCTTGGGGGCACATGTGCGATGGCGGAATCGAACGGCTCGCCAGGTCGCCGCGCGGCCTTCGCACCCGCTCCGCTCAACGAAGGAATCCCGAATGAAGCTCTACTACTCGCCCGGCGCTTGTTCGCTCGCCGTCCATATCGCCCTGCGTGAGGCCGGCCTCGCGTTCGACCTGGAGAAGGTCAACCTCGGCACCAAGCTGACCGCCAGCGGCGCCGATCTTCGCGCCATCAACCCCAAGGGGCAGGTGCCGACGTTCGTGCTCGACGACGGCGAGGTGCTCACCGAGGCGCAGGTGATCGTGCAGGTCGTCGCCGACCTCGCGCCGGGCGCGGGCCTCGCGCCGGCTTCGGGCACGCGCGATCGCGTCCGCCTGCAGGAGTGGCTCTCGACGATCGCGACCGAGATCCACAAGGGCTTCGGCCCGCTCTGGAGCCGCACGCTCGACGACGCGGTGAAGGCGGTCTTCAAGGACCAGCTCTGGGCGAAGCTCGGCACGCTCGCGAAGGGCCTCGAGGGCAAGGACTTCGCGTTCGGCGACCACTTCACGGTCGTCGATGCGTACCTGTTCGCGGTGCTCCGCTGGGCGGCGTACTTCGGCGGCCTCGGCGACCTGCCGGTCCTCGACGCCTACGTCGCGCGCATCGCGGCGCGGCCCGCGGTCGTCCTGGCCATGGAGGCCGAGGGCATCCTCAAGAAGTGAGCGCGGGCGGCACGCCGCGGACTCACCGAACGGGCGCGACGGCCCGCAGGTAGCTCTCGACGTAGCCGCGCGCCATGCGCGCCCGGTCGAAGTGCCGCGCGCGATCGCGCCCGAGGGCGATGCGGCGCGCGCGCTCGTCGGGATCGCGGCACAGGCGCGCGAGCGTCGAGCCCGCGGTCTCGGCGTCGTCCGGATCCACGATGACGCCCGCGTCGCCCGCGATCTCGTCGGTCGCGCTGCCGCGGCCGACGACGACGGGGCAGCCCGACGCCATCGCCTCGACGACCGTGAGGCCGAAGCCCTCGAGGCGTGACAGGAAGGCGTGCGCCACGGCTCCGCGGTAGAGCGCGGGCAGGTCGGCGTCGGCGACGAAGCCGAGGCGCCTCAGGTTCGGCCGGATGCCGGCCTCGCGCGCCTCGCGCTCGATGCGCACGGCCTCGTAGGGCTCGAGGCGGCCGGCCCACACGAGGTCGAGGT
Organism: uncultured delta proteobacterium; assembly: GCA_903906315.1. Lineage (GTDB taxonomy): Bacteria > Myxococcota_A > Polyangia > Polyangiales > Polyangiaceae > CAIVJW01. Next base: position 7,310 of record CAIVJW010000123.1, read on the forward strand.
CGACCTCGCGGCGGGCGCGGTGCACCGCGGAGAACAGGCCCGTGAGGTTCTTGCGCCAGTCGCACGCGCCCACGTAGACGACGTAGGGGCGGCGCCCCACGCCGAGGCGCGCGCGCCGGGCCTCGTCGTCGCCGGCGGGCGGGTCGGCGAAGCGGGAGAGATCGACGCCGTTGTGCACGACGTCGATGCGCGCGGGATCGACGTGCAGGAGGTCGATGAGGTCGCGCCTGGAGCGATCGCTGATCGCGACGACGCGCGCGGCCCGGCGGTAGCGGCGGAGATCCTTGCCGAGGCGCTTCGCGTACTCCGCGCGCCAGGTCAGCGCGAGCAGGGCGTCGGGGTCGCCGCCGAGGTACCTGCGCGGGTACACGAGCGGGATGATGTCGTGGCACGTCGCGATCCGCGGCACGCGCAGCACGAGCGGCGACCCGGCCTCCTGGGTCATGTGCACGACCCCGGCGCCCGCGCTCCGGGCCGCGGCGCCGAGCAGGAGGCGACGGCGCGCGAGCGCGGCGTGGTAGTCGACGCTGCCGCGCTCGGCGATCGCCTCGTCGGCGGCCGCCGCGAGGTCCTCGCGGATCTCGAAGCGCGCGGGCAGGCGCAGGTGCGTCACCGTCGCGACGCGGAGGCGGCCCTCCCACTCGGCGCGCGTCTGCTCGAGGCCGTGCAGCAGATCGTAAGCGAAGCGGCCCATGCCGTAGAAGCCCGTCACCGTGCGGAGCAGCGTGGCGTCGACGAGGACGACGGGGCGAGGCGAGGGCATGTTCGGGCGCGCGCGGGTGGGTCGGAGCGCGCGGCGGACGTTACCCCGCCGGCCGCGTCCGTCAACCGCGGCGCGCGCGCGCGGCCACGACCCACTCCCTCACGCCGTACGGAGCGAGTATGAAGCACGCCCCTCGCTCTCCTCCCCCGCTCCTGCACGGAGAGCGGGCCGCGGGGCGAGGTCCGCGCACGAGGATCCTTCATGCGAGAGTCCACCCGAGCCGACCTTCCGCCGCTCCGCTTCACGTTCGTGATCGGCCGCTACGGCGCCGAGATCCTCGGGGGAGGCGAGAAGCACGCGCGCGACGTCGCCGAGCGGCTCGCCGGGCGCGGCCACGACGTGCGGGTGCTCACGACGTGCGCGACGAGCTACGCCACCTGGTCGAACGACCTCCGGATCGGCCGATCCACCCTCTCGGGCGTCGAGATCGTGCGGGCGCCGGTGCTGATCGGGCGCCTGCGCCCCTTCGACGACGTGACCAAGTGGCTCGCGAGCCAGCTCCGCGGGGTGCGCGCGCTCGGGCGGCTGTGGGCGGTGGCGCAGGGGCCCACGGTGCCGTCGCTCCTCGACCGGCTGCCGGCCGAGGCCGCGTCCCGCGATCTCCTCGTGTTCTTCTCGCTGCTCTCGGGGCTGACCTTCAACGGCCTCGCGCGCGTCGGCCAGAAGAGCGCGCTCGTGCCGCTCGTGCACGAGGAGCCCCCGATCTACACCCGGATCGCTCGCGAGACGCTCGCCCGCCCCGCGGCGCTGCTCGTGAACACGGAGGAGGAGTGGCGGCGCATCGCGCGCGTGACCGGCGGGGCCGCCGCGCCGGGGGCCGTCGTCGCGGTCGGGCGCGAGGAGCCCGCCCCCGTCGACCCGGCCTTCGCGCCGCCGACGCGCCGGCCGTACCTGCTCATCCTCGGCCGCGCGGGCAAGACGCGCCCGATGATCTCGGTGTGGCGCGCGCTCCAGGCGCGGACCGATCTCCCCCCGATCGAGCTCGCCGGCGGCCGGCGGGCGGCGTGGAGCGAGGTCGAGCTCGTCACCGTGGGCGAGCCCTCGGCGATGTACGCGCGCCTGCCCAACGTCACGCAGCTCGAGTTCGTCGACGACCGCACGCGCTGGCAGCTCGTGCGCGGCGCGACCGCGCTCGTGAACCCCTCGCGCTACGAGAGCCTCTCGCTGGTGCTGCTCGAGGCGTGGTCGTGCGGCCTGCCCGTCGTGGTCAATCGCCGCTGCGACGTCACGGTCGGCCAGTGCCGGCGTTCCGGCGGCGGCATCGCCATCGACTTCGACGACCCGGCCCGCGGCGCGATCGCCCTCGCCGAGGGCCTCGCGAGCCTCGACAAGCGCGCGGCGATGGGCGCCGGCGGCGACGCGTACACCCGCGCGCGCTACGACTGGGACCGCGTCCTCGACGCGTACGAGGCCACCGCTCGAGCCACCCGCGACGGCGCGCCGATGCGCGAGGCCATCGCCCGCTGGGCGCCCGAAGCCGCGGGCGACGAGTAGCTGCTCGGCGGCTCGGCCCTCGGCCGATCGTGCTACGAATGCCCTCGTGAGGGCCGTCTTCCTCTCCACGTACCACGAGCGTTGCGGCATCGCGACGTACAGCGAGGCCCTGGTCGCCGCGCTGCGCGAGGCCGGGGCCGACGTGCGCGTGATCGCGCCGCACCTGCCCGCGCACGACCCGGGCCGCGACGGCGATCAGCCCCCGCGCCTCTGGGGCCGAAACCGCGCGTTCGGCTTCCAGGCCTTCCGCGTCGCCGCCGCCATCGAGGCGCTCCGCCCCGACGTCGTCCACGCGCAGGTCAACCTCTCGCTCTACTCGTCGCGCGTGCTCTTCGTGCTCGCGGCGCTGCTGCACCGCCGAGGCATCCCGCTCGTCGCCACGCTGCACGGACGGCGCGGCGGCTCGTGGGGCCGCAACTTCAAGCTGACGCGCCTGCACTACGCGCTCCGCCACGCGCACCTCGTCGTGCACGGCGAGGACCACCGCGCCGAGCTCGACCGGCTGCGCGTGCACGTCATCCCGCACGGCATCGAGGCCGTGCGCCCGATCCCGAAGGACGAGGCGCGACGCGCGATCGGCCTCGATCCGCGCCGCCCCGTGGTCGCGCACTTCGGCTTCCTCGTGCCCGACAAGGGCATCGCCGAGGTCCTACAGTCCGTCGCCGAGCTGCGCCGCGGCGCCGTCCCCGACCTCTACTACTGGATCAGCGGCGCGGTCCACGGCACGGCCGAGTCGCGCGGCCACCACGACGCGCTCCGGCGCAGGGTCACGGAGCTCGGGCTCGACGGGCACGTGCACCTCTCGGGCGAGTTCGTGTCCGACGATCGCGTGCGCCTCGAGCTCGCCGCCGCGGACTGGATCGCGCTCAACTACGCGACCGGCGGCAGCCAGGGGGCGAGCGGCGCGGTGCGGCGCGCGCTCACCAGCGGTCGGCCCATCGCCGTCTCGCGCGCGAGCATCTTCGACGACGTCCGCCGCGCCACGGTCACGCTCGACGCGCCGCTGACCCCGGCGATCGGCCGCCTCTTCGCCGAGCCCGGCCTCGCCGACGAGACGGCCCGCCGGGGCGCCGCGCTCGTCGACGAGCAGAGCTGGCCCCGCGTCGCGCGCCGTCACCTCGCGCTGTATGCGGACATCGGCCGCGCAGGGCAACCGTCGACGTAGCTGGCCGCTCGGTTGCGGACCGCGAGCGTAGCGTCCCGAGCTGACCGACCCGGGCGACGCTGCGAGGACGATCCGACGCGCAAGCCTGCGACGGGTCGATCCCTCGAAGCCGGTCCTCGCGCGCGGGCAGGCGCGGTCGCGGTCCGTTTCGCGGGACCCGATCGACGGGCCCGCGCGCCCTCGGGGCAGCGCCCGCGAGGACCCTGACAGGCGCCGCGTCGGGCGCCCTGTCGCGATCGACCCGCGCCCCCGGCGACATCGGGCCATGCCGGCCTTACCGTGTGCACGAGGTGAACGCCGCCGTGTCGCCGCTCGCGTCCCCGGAGCATGGCCTCGTCGAGGCCACGGTCGTCGCCGCGGTGCAGTGGCTGCGCCTCGCGGTCGAGACGTCCGGCGCGCTGGTCGTCTTCGTCGGAATGGCCGCCGCGGTCGCGACCCTCGCCCGGGGGATCGCGCGGCGCGAGGGGGTCGCGGCCTTCGCGTCCTCGCGGCTGGCGCTCGCGCGCTACCTGGCGCTCGCCCTGGAATTTCAGCTCGGCGCCGACATCCTGTCGACCGCGATCGCCCCGAGCTGGGACCAGATCGGCAAGCTCGGGGCGATCGCGGTCATCCGAACGGCGCTGAACTACTTCCTCCGCCGCGAGATGCACGAGGGCTGAAGCGCCGCCCGGAGCTCGCCCGCGCGGGCCTCGAGGCCACCGATCGAGCCCGCGGATCCGGCCCGCCTCTGCGTCGCTGCGGATCGCTCGACCGGCACGCCCGCACGCACCTCGGGGGGGGCGGCGCGTCCCGAACACGTCCGTCGCCGGTCCCCGGGGCCGTGGCCGGATTGCCCTGCCTCCGCGCCCTTTCGGCCTGTCGGCTCCCTACGCGGCGCGCGGCCCGCCGACCCACGCGCTCGGCGCGCGCCAGACGAGGACGGTCTTGTGGGTCTGGACCCAGAGGCTCGACAGCGGGCCGAGCCGCCGCCGCGGCACGACGCCGAGCGCGTAGTACTCGAGGCGCCGGTCCTCGAGCGACGCGAAGCCGCGATCGCGCATCAGCGCGCGCGCGCCCTCGACCTCGCGCTCGGTGAGGCCCTTGCGGCCCATCGCGACGGCCAGGAACACGATCCCTCGCGGCGCCGTGAGCCCGTCGACCACGCTCGCGAAGTCGCCGAGCGGGTCCTCGAGGTAGGGCAAGACCTCGCCGACCATCACGAGGTCGAAGCGCTGGGCGACCTTGTCGGCGGCCTCGTCCAGGCGGGCGCGCACGAGCCGCGCGTAGCGGCCGGTCTTCTCGGCGCGGGCGAGCGCGTTGTCGGCGATGTCGACGCCGACGACCTCGGTGAAGCGCGCCCGCTCGGCCACGAGGTCGAGGAAGTCCCCGCCGCCGCACGCGCAATCGCACGCCGTCCGCACCGAGGCCAGGTAGGGCGCGAGGATCGCGACCTTGTCGTGCTCGATCGAGACCTGTCGCACCTCCCACGGCGGGCGCTCGACCGAGCTCCACAGCGCGTTGAACGTGCGCTCGGCGTCCTTCCTGTCCGTCCGGTACACGCCGACACGATCGTCCATCGTCGCTACCGTGTCACCCCCCCACGTGGGGCCGGTCGAGGCGAGCTCGCGTGGCGAGGGCCGCGATCTCGCCGACCAGCCGATCCGGGGCGCAGAGCAGGAGGTCGCCGTGGTGACCGCCGGCGACGCGGACCAGGTGCGCGCCCGCGATCGAGGCCGCCAGGCGCTCGCCCATCCAGAAGGGGACGATCTCGTCCGCGTCGCCGTGCACGATGCCCGTCGGCACGCGGATCTCGGCCGATTTCCCCAGCGTGTCGAAGGCGTCGCGCACGAGCAGGCCCGCGGGCGCGAAGCGCGCGGCGTCGGCGACGACGTCGGGGATGGACGTGAACGGAGCGATCAGCGCGAGCGCGGCGCCCCGGCCTCGCCGCGCCATCTCGGCGGCGACGCCGGTGCCGAGCGACGCGCCGACGAGCACGACGCGCGCCGGGCCGACGCCCTCGTCCGCGAGCGCGTCGAGCGCGGCCTCCGCGTCGAGGTAGAGGCCGTCCTCGCACGCCTCGGCGCCCGCGGAGGCTCCGTAGCCGCGGTACTCCACGCAGAGCACGCCGAGCCCCCGCGCTGCGAGCGCGCGCCCGAGCGTGAGGCCGTCGACCATCGTCTCGCGGTTCGTGTGGAAGTAGACGACGACCGGCGCCGCGGCCGGGCCGCGCAGGCGCAGCGCGTGGACCGGCACGCCGTCGCGCGCGCGCAGCGTCACCGCCTCGGCGTCGTCGGGCACGTCCGGCGGGGCCTCGCGGCGGGCCGGGAACACGAACCGGCGCGACGCGATCCTCGCGCTGCCGACGAGCGCGACGCACGCGATCGCCGTGGCGATCGCCGCGAGGCACGCGCGTTCGACGAAGCGGGATCGCGGGGCCAAGCGGACGAGCATGACCGACGCGGGCGCGCGCGACCAGGTGGGCGCGAAAGGCTCGCGCCCCCGGCCGCTGTCAGGACCGGCGTTCGTGACGCCATTCCGGCCCCATCGCGGCGATCGCGTCGCGCGCCCTCGCCCTCGCCTCGGGCCCGTACTCGTCGACCGATCGCGGCACCGGCCCGCGCGGGAAGAGGTCGCGGTCGGCCGTGAGCCGGACCGCGTCGACGACGAGCTCCTCGATCACGAGGAACGACGCGTCGTCGTCGGCCAGCTCCTCGGACGGCGCCGCGAGGCGCCCGACGCCGGTGAACCGCGCGAGGTGGGCGACGATCACGTCGCGCGCGAGGCTCCACTCGGGGGCGCCGTCGCCGGACGCCTCCGGCGCGGGCCCCCACGGATCCTCTCCCGCGCCCGGGCTCGCGACGACGTGGCCGAGGCGCGCCGCGAGGTACGGCCCGACGCCGAAGCGCTCGCGCAGGATGCGGCGCACCTCGCGCGCGGTCACGGCGGCGTGATCGCCGGTCGCGCCGCCGGCCGTCGCCACGCGGAAGCCCGCCGCGCGCAGGCGCAACGCGCCGTACGCGTCGCGGCCCTGGTAGGTCGGCGAGGCCTTGCCGAGGCCGTGCAGCGCGACGAGGAACCCGACCCAGGCGAACGTCTCGGCCTTCGTGCGCCCCATCGACGCCGCGAGCGCGTCGGCCACCGCGGGCGCCCGGTGCGCGCGCAGCAGCAGCTCGGCGACCGCGGCCCTGTCCAGCAGCTCGCACACGAGCGGTCGACCGTGCTTCGGGCCGGCCTCGGTCCCCGCTTCCCCCCGGATCAGCCACAACGGCCCCGGGCCGTGGCTCTCGAACGGCTCGCTCGACATGTCGTCCTCCGCGAGCGGGCGCCTGGGCTCCGCTCAGCGCGCCACTCGAACGCGCGCCGTGTCGCGAATCGGTCGAGCGCTTCGGGACGACTGATCGCCCGGACAGGTACCGATCAGCCGAAGGGCGCGATCGCGGCCTCGAGCGCCCCGCGCGCGAGCTCCGCGACGTGGGCGGCGAGCTCGGGCGTCTCGGCTCGGGCGGCGGCGCCGAGGGACACGACGAAGCGGGCGACCACGAGGACGGCCGTGGTCTCGACGGTCACGCGGAGGCCGCCGGCGACCGCCTCGCCGCGCATCGGATCGATCAGGCTCGACTGCACCCAGCGCGCTTCCGGCTCGCGCACGAAGAAGGCGCACCGAGAGGGCGCGCCGCCCGCGTGGAAGCCGTCGAGGCTCGCGTCGAGGAAGGCCTCGACGGCCGGGGAGTCCGCCTCGCGGAAGGGCTCGTGGTCGTCGAGCGTCGCCCCGAGCACGTTATCGACGCGGAACCACCGCAGCGCGCCGCTCCGGTGGCAGACGGCGACGAGGCGCGCCGGCGGCCCCACGACCACCCGCTGCACCGAGACGTGCCGCCACTCGATCGCGCCGCGGCTCGCCGTGAAGTAGCGGACCCGCAGGGCCACGCGGCGCGAGGCGGAGTCCTCGGCGAACGGCAGGAAGCTCTCCTCGCTCTGGCTCGCGATGCGCGTCACGAGCGGGTTCGCGGGCGCGCCGACCGACGCGCGCCGCGGCGCCGCCTCGAGCACCTTACCGAGCAGGCGATCGCGCGCGGCCCCGCGCGGCAGGTGCGCGAGCTGCCGCAGGAGATCCGGCACGTCCTCGCCCGAGAACACGACGCCCCCGGGGAACCAGTCCTTCGGCACGCTCCAGAAGACGTGCGGGTGGTCCTCCTCGCGGTCGAGCGGGAAGCCGCTCGTGCAGAGCTCGTTCAGCCGCTTTCGCAGCGCCGGCACGGCCACGCCCACGTGCCGGGCGAGCTCCGCCTGCGTCCACGTCCGGCGCTGCAGGAACGCCTGGACGATGGCGACGACCGTCTCGGTGCTGCTCCTCTGCCCCACGCGCGGACCTCGGGCTCCTCGTAGCACTCTCGTTCGGCGGCTTGCACGAGATCGTCGCGCCGTTGCCGGCCCCGGGTGCTGCGGCTATACCCGCGCCCGCCCGAGGAGGACCGCGTGGACGACCAGGCTCCGAGTTTCATCCCCATCGCCGCGCCGGTCATCGGCGATCGCGAAATCGCCTACGTCGAAGACGCCGTGCGATCGGGCTGGGTGTCGAGCATCGGCCCGTACATCGACCGCTTCGAGGCCGGCTTCGCTCGGTGGGTCGGCGTCCGGCACGCCGTCGCCGTGTCGAACGGCACCGTGGCGCTGCACCTCGCGCTGCACGCGCTGGGGCTCGGGCCGGGCGACGAGGTGATCATTCCGGATCTGACGTTCGCCGCGACCGCCCACGCGGTGCTGCAGACGGGCGCGACCCCGGTGCTCGCCGACGTCGAGGCGGACACGTTCTGCATCGATCCGGTGGCCGTCGAGCGCGCCCTCGGGCCGCGCACGCGCGCGATCCTGCCCGTGCACCTCTACGGCCACCCGGCCGACATGTCCGCGATCCGCGCCCTCGCCGCGCCGCGCGGCCTCGACCTCGTCGAGGACGCCGCCGAGGCCCACGGCGCCTCGGTCGGCGAGGCGCGCGTCGGCTCGCTCGGGCGCGTCGCGGCGTTCTCGCTCTACGGCAACAAGATCATCACGACAGGCGAGGGCGGCGTGCTCACGACGGATGACGACGCGCTCGCCGCGCGGCTGCGGTTTCTCAAGGACCACGGCATGAGCAAGGAGCGGCGCTACTTCCACACCGAGCTCGCGTTCAACTACCGCATGACGAACCTGTCGGCCGCGCTCGGCGTCGCGCAGCTCGAGCAGGCCGAGGAGTTCATCGAGAAGAAGCGCCGGATCATGGATTGGTATCGCGAGGGCCTCGAGGGCGTCGCGCTCGACCTCTCGGTCGAGCGGCCCGGGTATCGCTCGGTCTACTGGATGGCGAGCGCCGTCGTGCGCGACGGATCGCCTGGCAAGCGCGACCAGGTCGCTGCCGCGCTCAAGGCGGCGGGCGTGGACTCGCGCCCGTTCTTCGCGCCGATGTCCGAGCTGCCTCACCTCGCCAAGCTGCGGCGCGTCGGGCGCGACGGCTACGGTTGCCCCGTGAGCGCTCGGCTCTCGGCCCGCGGGATGAACCTGCCGAGCGGCTGCGCGCTCGGCGAAGGCGAGATCGCGCGCGTGTGCCAGGCCCTGCGCGCGGCGCTCGTCGCCTGATCGCCATGCCCACCGCCAAGCGCCCCACCGTCTGCATCGACTGCCGCTACATCCGCGAGCGCCCGAGCGGCATCGCGACCATCGTGCAGGCGCTCGTCGACCACCTGCCGGCGATGGCGCCCGATCTCGATTTCTTCTTCCTCAAGCACCCGAACGCCCCGGCGCGCCTCTCGGCGGCCCCGAACGTGCGCGAGCAGGTCGTATCGCAGGAGGCCAATGGGCCCGCGACGCTCCTCGCCTTGCCGCGCTTCGTCGATCTGCGCGGCGTCGACCTGTTCCACGGCACGTTCAACATCCTGCCGGCCGGGCTGACGATGCCGACCGTCGTCACGCTCTGCGACGTGATGTGGCTGAAGTACCCGCACTGGGCCCGATCCGCGGGGCCGCGGGGCCGCGTCGAGACCGCCTTCTACCAGCATGGCATTCGCCGGGCGCTCGCGAAGGCGTCGCGGCTCGTGGCCATCAGCGAGGCGACGCGGTCGGAGATTGGCACGCTCGATCGCGGCGCCTGGGAACGCACGCGCGTGGCGCTCGAGGGCGTCTCGGCCGACTACCGCCCTCTCGAGGGCGAGGAGGGCCGGCGCGCCATCGAGGCCGCGCGCGCGAAGCACCTGCCCGACGCGAAGCGGTACGTGCTCACCGTGGGCCAATTCGCCCCGTACAAGAACCACGTCACCGTCGTGCGCGCCTTCGCGGCCGCGTTCGGCGACCAGCCGGACGTGCAGCTCGCGCTCGTGCAGCGCCTCGGCCCCGGCCAGAAGGTCCTCGAGCCCCTGGCGCGATCGCTCGGGGTCGATCGGCGCGTGAAGTTCCTCTCCGGCATTCCGCTGCCGGAGCTCGTCGCGCTCTACAATGGCGCCATCGCCCTCTGCCACCCTTCGCTCTACGAGGGCTTCGGCAACTGCCCCGCGGAGGCCATCGCCTGCGGCTGCCCGGTCGTGACATCCAATCGATCGTCGATGCCCGAGGTCTCGGGCGTCGCCGCCGAGCTCGTCAATCCCGAGGACCCGGACGACGTCGCCGCCGCGCTCCGCCGCGTGGCGCGGGACCCGGCGCACGCCGCCTCGATGCGCGCGCGCGGCCTCGCGCGGGCGGCGGAGCTGACCTGGAAGGCGCACGCGGAGAAGAACCTCCGCACGTACCGCGAGCTCCTGCCGGGCTGATCGGCGCGGGGGGCGCGCTGGCCCCGTCAGCCCGAGTCCGCGGGCGCGACCGCCGCGGCAGCCCGATCGCGGCATGGGGACCGTCGGCGGGTCGCCCTTCCAAGGCTCCGCGGGTCGGCTACCGCTGCGCGCGCTCGCTCCGCGCCCGCGTCAGTCCGCGGCCGCCTCGGCCGGCGGCGCGGCCGCGGAGGCCTTCGCGCGCCGGCGATCGCGCCACACCATCCACGCCGGCAGGACGAGCACGGCGGCGAGCACGCAGCCGACCTCGCCGGCCGCGGCCGCATAGCCGAAGCTCACGATCGCCTTGTTCACCGAGAACGTGAGCGCCAGGTAGCCGAGCACCGTCGTCAGCGAGCACAGGATGACCGCGCCGCCCGTCTCGCGGATCACGTGGCCGGTGTTGCCGGGGCCGGCGATCTGGCTGCGCTGCACGATGTTGACCGCGTAGTCGGCGCCGACGCCGATCGAGATGGGCAAGGCGACGAAGTTCAGGAAGTTGAGCTTCATGCCTACCAGCTCGACCGTGGGCAGGCCGCCCGCGAAGGGGCCGATCTTCACCTTGTAGAGCGCCAGCGCGGCGATCATCCACGAGAGGCCGAGGAGCAGGGTCAGCAGCGCGGCGAGCGCCGCGGGGCGGCCGCGGAAGGCGAGGACGAGGATGAACAGCGTGCCGGCGAGCGACGCCACGATGGCCTTCGGCGCGTCCTCGATGACCGTCAGGATCAGGTCCGCGAAGATCACGCTGCGGCCGCTGCCCTTGATGACCGAGCCGTCGGGCAGCGTCGTGCTGCGAAAGCTGTCGGCCCACTCGATGAGGTAGTGCGCGTCCCAGACGCTCCGCCCCGTGGCGGGCACGATGTAGACGAGGCGGCCGCGCGTGCCGTCCTTCTCGACGAACGACCGCGCGACCTGCTCGGGCAGGTCGGCGACGCCGATCGCCTTCGTGCCGCCGGCGGGCAGGTACTTCTCGAGCTCGGCCCAGTCGTCCTCGGCCAGGAGCTTGCGGCGGTGGGCGCGATCGAGCCGGTCGCGCGCCTCGGCGATGAGGGCGAGCTTGGCCGGCTGGTCCTTCGGGAGCAGGTCGAAGATGGTGACCACGCGGTCGAAGGGCTTCTTGTCCTCGGGCGCGGCGGCGCGCCGGTCGTCGAGCGCGTCGCTGAGCGGCCGGACCTGCTCGAGGCGGTCGACCAGGATCGCGAGGCCGTCCTGCCCCTGGCGGCCGACCACCTTGTCGACGCGGTCCATCATCAGCGCCGCGCTCGACTCGACCTTCGGCGACTCGTTGCGCGTGTTCCACATGTCGTACTCCATCGGGTTGGAGCTCGCGTAGTGGACCGAGAGCGCGACCGCGACGAGGCCTGTGCCGACCCCGATCACGGTGACGACGCGCGGCAGGCGCTCGGCGAGGAACGCGAAGGGCGCCCCGTAGATCGCGCGCAGACGCGAGGTGACCGGGCCGTAGGGCTTCATCGGCCAGAGGCGCTCGGAGGCGGCGAGGATGGCCGGCAGGAAGAGGTACGTCGCCGTCCAGCAGAACATCATGCCGGTGCCGCCGATGAGCCCGAAGTGCTTGAACCCGCGAAAATCGGTGATGACGAGCGACCCGTAGGCGACCATCGCCGCGCCGGCCGCCGCGAGGGTCGCGAGCCAGGTCTCGGCGTGGGCGACGCGCACGCTCGCGGCGACGTCGTTCGTGGCGCGCGCTTCGAGGTAGCGGGCCATGTAGATGATGCCGAAGTTGATGCCGTTGCCGACGATGATGCTGACGAGGAAGCCCGTCGACGAGTTGAGGTGGCCGACCGTGAGGCGCGCGAAGCCGAACGTCCAGGTCACGCCGATCGCGACGGTGATCGCCATCGTCGCGATGGTGCGAAGGCGCAGGTAGAACAGCGTCACGACGGCGAGGATCATCAGCACGCCGGTGAGGCCGACCTGCGAGAGGTCGTCCTTGACCTTGGCGTACTCCTCCGCGCCGACGATGAAATCGCCGGTGTACATGACGGTCATCGCCGGGTCGAAGCGCTTCGAGTCGACCTTCGCGAGGATCTCGTCGATGCGCGCGCGGAAGACCTTGGCCTTGTCGAGGTCGCCGCTCGACACGGGCGTGCGCACGAGCAGCACGATCAGGTGCCCGTCCGGCTCCATGTAATAGCCGTCGGGGAAGGTCGGCCCCTCGCCCGGCGCGGGCGTCGCCTGCCCCTTCGCCTTCGTCAGGCGGTCGCGTACCGACTGGGCCGTGAGCGGCGGCGGAGCGTCCGAGTCGTCGACGACGAGGTCGAGCGTCTTCGAGACCTCGTACTGATAGCGGTCGAGGATCTCGTCGTGGACCTTCCTCACGTCCTCGATCGGCGCGTAGAGCAGCGCGTTCTTGGCGAAGAAGTCCTGCGACGCGCGCACGCCGTCGTCGACGTTGCCGACGAGCCCGGGGCCGAGCGCGCGGATGGCCGGGGCGAGCTCGTCGATGAAGCGCTGAAGCGCCCTCTTGTCCTTGCCCTGCGCGACGATCGTGAGCGTCGAGGCGTCGCTCAGCCGCTCGGCGACCTTGTCGGCGACGAGGACGCTCTCCTTGTTCTGCGGGAGCAGCTCGCCGAAGCTCGTCTTCAGCGTGAGCTGCGACGCGAGGCCCGCCGCGAGCGCGACCGTGACCAGCGCGACCAGCAGCAGCGAGCCGGGCCGCGTCGTCTGCAGGATCACGAGCGTCGCCCCGAGCCGAGCGAGCCGCTCGCGCACCCGACCGATCAGAGCCGCCGACCCGGACATGCCGCCACCATACCGCGCCCGAGCGCAGCCCGCCCCGTCGGCAGCGTGCTGCGGCTGACGCCCGTCACCTTGCGTGCGAGGACGCTGCCACTCGGGCCGAGCGAGAGCCTCGCCGAGAAGGCTCTCGGGCTACCGGAAGCGGGCCCGGAGTGATCGGCAAGGACGTAAGGGCGCAAGGAGCGGCGGGGTCGAGCGAACTCCACCCTGCATCCTTGCGATGCCGGCGCCCTCGGGGCTCACTTTCGGGGCAGCTCTGGACCGGCCTCCCATGAGCCCTTTTCGGCGAGGGTCGAGCCACGCGGCGCGGCCCTCGCGCGCCGCAAGGTCACGAAACGCCCGCGAGGCCGCCCGTCTGCCGGATCGCCCCAGCGCCACCACGCAGGCGGACGAGGCGACGGCTCCGTCCCAACGCATCAGCCGCCCTCCCGCCGCCAGAGGCGGCGCGGGGTTTGGGGCCGCTAGCGGCTCCGTCGCAACGCATCAGCCGCCCTCCCGCCGCCAGCCGAACGCATCAGCCGCCCTCCCGCCGCCGGCCGAACGCATCAGCCGCCCTCCCGCCGCCGGAGGCGGCGCGGGGTTTGGGGCCGCTAGCGGCTCCGTCGCAACGCATCAGCCGCCCTCCCGCCGCCGGCCGAACGCATCAGCCGCCCTCCCGCCGCCGGAGGCGGCGCGGGGTTTGGGGCCGCTAGCGGCCCCATCGAAACCTAGAGGTGAGGACGGGATTCGAACCCGCGTATGATGGTTTTGCAAACCATTGCCTAACCACTTGGCTACCTCACCGAAACTGCGGCTAGCGATGGTGGTTTTGCCCTAGCCGGGCCGTCCTGTCAACGTCGTCGCAATGGCACCTCTCAGATCCCGTCCGTCGGCGGGTGCACGACGTGCACCTTGCCTTCCAGCCGCCTCGAAACGTGCACCCGGTTCGCCGCGTCGACGATGATCGCGCCGGCCCCGTCCACCGATTCGACCAGCGCGAGGCCCTTCTCCGGCCCCAAGATGAACACTGCGTCGTCGATCGCGTCGGCCGTCAGCGCGTCCTCGGCCCAGATCGTCACGCTGCGGCTCGCGGTCGCGGGGTAGCCCGTGCGCGGGTCGATGATGTGGTGCCAGCGCTGGCCGTCCTTCACGAACGACCGCTCGTAGTCGCCCGCCGTCGAGAAGGCGTGGTCCTCGACCTCGACCAGCGCGAAATAGTCGCCCGGGTCGGCGCTCCGCGGGTCGCGCGCGCCCGCGCGCCACGGGGAGCCGTCGGGCTTGCGGCCGCGCACGTAGAGGTCGCCGCCCGCCTGGATGAAGAACGACCCCACGCCCGCGCCCGAGAGCACGCGCGCCGCGGCGTCGACGCCGTACCCCTTCGCGATCCCGCCCAGGCTCAGGCGCATGCCCGCGGTCGCGAGCTTCACGGTGCGGGCGTCGTGGTCGACGATCACGCGGCGGAAATCGATGAGGCGCCGCGCGCGCGCGATGGCGTCGGGCGAGGGGAGCTCGTCGGCGTGATCCTGATCGAAGCGCCAGATTCCGCGCATCGCCTCGAACGTCACGTCGAACACGCCTCCCGATCGCCGGCTCGCCCACAGGCTCTTCTCGACGACGAGCAGCGTCTCGGGGCCCACGGCGACGGCCGCCTTCCCCGCCGCCGCGTTCACGCGCGACACCTCGCTGTCCTCGCGCCACGTGGTCATCAGCGCCTCGACCCGCCGGATCTCGGCCAGCGCCGCGGCGAGCCTCGATCGCAGCGCCGCCTCGTCGATCGCCTCGGTCGTGAAGCTCGCGAGCGCCACGTGCGTGCCCATCGCGCGGTCCTCGAGGTCCACGCGGTGCGGGACGTGCACCGCGGCCGGCGCCTGCCCCGTCCCCGATCCCGAGGCGTCGGGGGCGGCCGCACGGCGGGCGCGCGCGTCCTCGCACGCGCCCACGCCGGCCAGCGCGATCGCGGCGGTCGTCGCCCGGAGCCACCGCTTCATGGGCTCCCTTCTACCGCAACTCGGCGGGCTCCCCTCGCGCGCCGCTCGCGACTATCCTGGGCCACGATGCCCCTCGACCCCGCCCGCATCCCCGGCGACGTCGACGCGCTCGCGCCCGTCCTGCGCGACGTGTCGGCCAAGATTCACGCTCACCCGGAGCTCCGCTTCGACGAGCACCGCGCCTCGGCCTGGCTCTGCGAGGCCGTCGAGGGCGAGGGCCTCGCGGTCGAGCGCGGCGTCGGAGGCCTCCCGACGGCGTTCCGGGCGCGCGCGGGCCGGGGCGACGGCCCGCGCGTGGCCATCCTCGCCGAGTACGACGCGCTGCCCGAGATCGGCCACGCGTGCGGGCACAACCTGATCGCGGCCGGCGCGCTCGGCGCGTTCCTCGCGCTCGCCCGGCAGCGCGCCGAGCTGCCCGGCACCGTCGAGATCCTCGGCACACCCGCCGAGGAGGGCGGCGGCGGCAAGATCCGGCTGCTCGAGGCCGGCCTCTTCGAGGGCGTCGACGCCGCGATCATGTTCCACCCGTTCGATCGCGACCTGCTCGCGCACTTCGCGCTCGCGAGCGTGTGGCTCGAGATCGCCTTCAAGGGCACCCCGTCGCACGCGGCGATCGCGCCGTGGGAGGGCCAGAGCGCGCTCACGGCGTGCCTCGAGACCTTCCGGCTCATCGACTCGCAGCGCGTCCACTTCCGCGACGGCGTCCGCGTGCACGGCTTCGTCACGAACGGCGGTCAGGCCGTCAACATCATCCCCGAGGCCGCGGCGGCGGAGTTCTCGGTGCGCGCCAAGACCCAGGACGAGCTCGCCCGGGTGCGCGCCATCGTCGAGCGGTGCGCGCGCGGCGCGGCGCTGGCGTGCGGCGTCGAGGTCACGATCAAGGCGCGCGAGGGCTACAAGGACCTCGTCACCAACCTGCCCCTCGCGCGTCGCTTCGGCGAGCACCTCGGCGCGCTCGGCCGAAACGCGCCCGAGACCGACGACGACGTCGGCGCGGGATCGACGGACATGGGCGACGTCTCGCACGCGGTGCCGTCGATCCACCCGTGGCTCGCGATCTGCGACCGTGGGCAGACCACTTGCCACCAGCGCGCTTTCGCCGCCTGCGCGGCCAGCGAGCGCGGCGCCGAGAGCATGATCGTCGCGGCCAAGGCGATCGCGCTGACGGTGGCCGACGTGCTCTCCGACGACGCGCTCCGGGCCGCCATCCGGCGGGCGTTCGAGGCGCGGCGCGCCGGCTGAGGCCGACCTATCCGGGGCGCTACGCCTCCGCCTCGCCGTCGTCGGTCGCGCCGACGTCGAGGTCGTCGAACAGGCCCGTGCCGCCCTCGACCGGGATCGCCCGGGCGAGCGCCACGCGCTCGAGCATCGTCGCGAGGCCGACGGCGTCGCGCACCCGGGGCAGCCACGCGCGCGATCCGTCCCAGAGATCGAGCCGGATCGGCGCCGCGACCGCCTCGGCCCGCGGCACGCTGACGCGGTCGATCTGCGACCAGGCCAGGCGGCGGATCTTCGGCCAGCCGAGCGCCAGCAGCTCGCGCAGCTCGATGCCGTCGGGGTGCACGACGACGCCGCGCATCTGCTCGCGAAGCACCGCGGCCACCGCGCTCACGACGAGCAGGAGGGCGCACACGCTCGACGAGATGATGCGGTGGCGGTCGCCCTCGACGACGTAGTGGAAGAGCCGCGATCCCGACGGCGCGTTCTGGCCGACGAGGATCACGCCGGTCACGACCAGCGCGAACACGAGGTACGCGATGACCGGCCAACGCTCCGCGAGAGGCGGACCGAAGGAGGTCGAGGCCGCCGGGCGGTACGTCATGTCGAAGCCGGGGGGGCGAGACGGACGGGCCATGATGGCAGTCTACACGACAGCCCACCTGGCCCTTGGGTCCCGCGACGCGGCTTGGGCGCGAGGGCGCTGTGGCTGGAAAATGCCGCCCGAACGAGCCCGCGCCGCCGGCGCGCCTACCTCGCTACTTGCACTGCGCGGCCATCGTCGGCTTGCCGCGAAAGTGCTCGAGGCACCACGGCGAGAGCGTGTCCGTGTAGTCCGCGCACGGGATCTTGTCCGGCGACTGGCCGGTGCGATCCTTCGCCAGCCCCTCCTTGCAGGAGGTGCAGCACTTCGTGTGCATGTCGTCCTCCGAAGGCTTGGTCTTGCCGGCCTCGCCCTTCAGCGTGCCCGACGAGTCCTCGCCGCCGGTCATGTCCGTGCCCTTGTCGGAGGTCGGGTCGAGCGCCTCCACCTGGCGCGGGGGCTTGGTGTGGCACGCGGTCATCGAGCCCGCGAGGACGAGCGTCGCGAAGAGGAGGGCGATCGAGCGCATGCGTTACCCGTATCCAAGGATCGTCACGAACGCAACGCCGTGACGGGGGCCTCGGGGCTCAGGGCGAGGGAGAAGTAGAACGTCGCGCCGGCGCCCACCGTGCCCTCCGCCCAGACGGTCCCTCCGTGGCGCTCGACGATGCGCTTGACCGTCGCCAGGCCGATGCCATTGCCCGCGAACTCGGCGGGGCTGTGGAGCCTCTGGAACGCGCCGAAGAGCTTGTCGATGTACGCCATGTCGAACCCCGCGCCGTCGTCGCGGACGAAGTAGGCGAGCCGCCCGTCGCGCTCGGTGACCCCGACCTCGATGTGTGCGGGCGAGCGCCCGGCCGTGAATTTCCACGCATTGGCGAGGAGGTTCTCGAGCACGACGTCGAGCAGGTGCGCGTCGGCGTTGGCGGTGAGGCCGACGGCGATCGTCCAGACGACGCTGCGGTCCGGATCGAGCGCGGAGAGCTCCGCCGCGATGCCGCGCGCGAGGTCCGTGACGTCGACCGGCTCGCGCACGAGCTCGCCGCGGCCGAGGCGCGCGAGCTCGAGCAGGTCGTCGATGAGCTGCTCCATCCGTCGCGTGGCGGCGATCACGCGCCGCAGCAGGCCCTTGCCCTCCTCGGGGATCAGGGCGCCGTGGTCCTCCATCACGATGCGGCTGAAGCCGTCGATGGCCCGCAGCGGCGCCCGGAGATCGTGCGACACGGAGTAGCTGAAGGCCTCGAGCTCGCGGTTGGTGGTGTCGATGCGCTGCACCGCGGCCTCGAGCTGGCTCGTGCGGCGGGTGACGCGCTGCTCGAGATCGGCGTAGAGGCGACCGTTCTCGATCGCGAGCGCGGCGCGGTCGGCGAGATCGACGAGCAGCTCGAGGTCGCGCTCGTCGTAGGGCCGCCCGGCCTCGTGGCGCGCCATGAAGATGGTCCCGATCGTCTCGCCGCGCGCCCGGAGAGGGGCGATCGCGTAGCTTGCGACCTTCACGCGGTCGAGCGCCTCGCGGTACTCCGGCTTGAGCGTCTCGCGGAGCGCCGCCAGATCGACCTGCGGGACGAGCTGCGCCTTGCCCGTGCGGATCACGAGGCCGGTGAGGCCCTCGTCGGTGCGCTGCACCGTCGCCTCGTTGAGCTTGCGCAGGTACGACTCCGTGACGGGGTCGGGGTCGTAGAGCGCGACGTCGTCGAGGCGCTCGCCGTCGGCGGACACCAGGCGGATCCAGCACGTATCGCCCAGGATCTCGCTCGCGCGCTTCGCGACGGTCGACAGCAGGCGAGGGTAGTCCGTGACGGCCTCGGCGAACGAGTGAGACGCCTGGTTGAGCAGGTCGAGCCGCCCGGCGAGGGCGCGGTTCGACGCCTCGCTCTCGATCAGGCGCTCGTCGATCTTGCGGCGTTCCGTGACGTCGAGGCACACCGTGAGGGTGCCCACGAGGTGGCCGCTCTCGAGCAGCGGCGACACCGACGAGAGCAGCCAGAGCTCGCGCCCGTCGGGCCGGCGGATGCGCGCATCGAAGAGGGTGCGCTCGCCCGCGGCGACCCGCGCGAAGCCCTGCGCGATCGCGGCGACGTCGCTCGGCATGATGAGCTCGACGCCCGTCCGCCCGACGAGCTCGCCGGGGCCGACGCCCGCGAGCGCTTCCATCCGCGGGTTGGCGTAGGTGATGCGACCCTCGGCGTCGGCCCGGATCACCCCCTCGACCGCGCCGTCGAAGACCTCGCGCACCCGCGCAAGCTCCCCGTCCTTGCCCGCGAGCTCCGCGCGCAGTCGCGCGATCTCGGCGCGCAGGGAGGCCGCGTCCTCGCCCGTTTGCGACTCCATTGCTGGGTCGAGGTTACGCCGAGTCCGGGGGCGCCCCAAGCTTCGTACCGAAGCCGGGCCGGGAATCCCGCGCGCTGCGGGCGCCCGCCCGTGAACCCGACCGGCGGCGCGGATTGTCGTTGCGACCGCGCGCGCGACCGGACAAGACTCGCGGCCATGCGCGATCGCTTCCTCCGTGCCTGCCGCCGCGAGCCCACCGACGTCACCCCCGTGTGGTTCATGCGCCAGGCGGGCCGCTACATGGCCGAGTATCGGGCCCTCCGCACCAAACACACGCTCCTCGAGCTGTGCAAGACGCCCGAGCTGGCGACGGAGGTCACCCTCCAGCCGCTACGCCTCGGCATGGACGCGGCGATCCTCTTCGCCGACATCCTCCTGCCGCTCGAGCCGATGGGCGCGCCCTTCGAGTTCGCCAAGGGCGAGGGGCCGGTCATCCACTCCCCCGTCCGCACCCGCGCGGACATCGACCGCCTCCGCGTGTTCGAGCCCGAGGAGGGCCTCGGCTACGTGCTCGACGCCATCCGCATGATCCGCAAGGAGCTCGACGGCAAGACCCCGCTCATCGGCTTCGCGGGCGCGCCCTTCACGATCGCGAGCTACCTGGTCGAGGGCGGCAAGTCGAGCGACTACCGCATCACGAAGCAGCTCATGTGGAGCGACCCGGAGGCGTGGTCCACGCTCATGGGCAAGATCTCCGAGGTCGTGCGCCGCTTCCTGCGCGCGCAGGTCGCCGCCGGCGCCCAGGCCGTGCAGCTCTTCGACTCGTGGGTCGGAGCGCTCTCGCCGGCCGACTACGCCACGCACGTCGCGCCGCACGTGCGCCACATCCTCAAGGACCTCGAGACGACCGGCGTCCCCGTCATCCACTTCGGCACCAACACCGGGTCGCTCCTCGAGGCGCAGGCCGAGGCCGGCGGTACGGTCATCGGCGTCGACTGGCGCACTCCGCTGGATCAGGCCTTCGCCCGCGTCGGCCAGACGCGCGCGATCCAGGGCAACCTGGACCCCTTGCTCCTGCTCGCCCCGCGCGAGGTCACGCTCGCCCGCACGCGCGACGTGCTGCGCGACGCCGGGGGCCGCGTCGGCCACATCTTCAACCTAGGCCACGGCATCGTGCCGGAGACGCCGGTCGACACCGTGAAGGCGGTGATCGATCTCATCCACTCGATCCCGCGGGAGGAGCTCGCGGCGGGGCGGTAGCCTCTCGGCGTCGGCGGGCGAGGCGCGCGAGGTCGACGCCGCCCGCGCCGGGGCGCTCGACGCGCCCCTCGGCACAGGCGTCCGTGCTGGCGTCGTCGGGGCACGCCATCGTGGTCGTGCCGCCGCCGCCGTTCCCGCCACCGCCGCCCCCACCGTGGGCGGTGGCGCCCCCGTGGCCGCCCGCGCTGGTCGTCGTCGTGATCGCGCCGCCCGCGCCCGGGGCGATCTCGAGCGACGACACGCCGCTCACGAGCTGGCACGAGGCGGCCATCGCGCCGGCCGCGATCGCGGTCACGAACGCGCGCGCGAGGCGCATGGAACGCCTGGTTTCAGGCCTCAAAACGCACCTCCCACGCCGGCGTACCCGGGGCCGACCTCCGGGGTGATCGCGAGGGCCGGCGTCGCCTTCGGCGGCGCACCGTGCCCGATCACGATCCCGACGATGCCGACGCCGACGCCGATCGCGCCGATGGCGAAGCCGATGTTCGAGCCCCACGCCAGCCCCTTGGCCGCGTCGAGGTCGGGGCCGGCCGCGGGCGGGCAGCGGGTGCCATCGCAGAGCTTCTTCGCGTCCGAGGCGCGCGAGAGGGACAGCGACCCCGTCACCGCGCCGATGGCGATTCCGACCGCGCCCGCGCCGAAGCCGAGCAGCACGAGCGGGGAGTTGGCGATCCCGTCCGGCGGCGCAGCGGGAGCGGGTCCGGCCCGCGCACCGATCGGCGCCGGCGCGGGCGTGCCCGGCCCGGCGATCGGCTCGAGCGCGAGGCTCACCGAGGTGGTCTGCCCCTCGAGCGCGATCACCTCGCGCGCGGCCGCTACGCGCCCGTTCGCCGACGCCCTCACCACGTGCCGGCCCGGGTTCACCCGGCGCGGCAGGCCCGCCGCGGTCGCGGGCAGCGCCACGCCGTCGATCTCCACCGTCGGCGCGGCGCCCTCGGGCGCGCCGCGCACGTCGATCGCCAGCGACGGCACCCGCGGCTCGACGCGCTGGGCGAGCGCGAGCGCCCCGGCGCGCGCGTCGCGGATCGCGGTCGGATCGTCCCCGCGAGCGGGCCTGCGGCCGACCTCGAGCGCGACGTCGATCGCCTCGACGAGCTGCCCGATCGCTTCGTGCGCCTTCGCGAGCTGGAGGCCGGTCGTCGACATGCGCAGGATCTCGTGCGCGCCGCGGTACGCAGCGAGCGCGCCCTCGAGGTGCTTGCCCGCGGTGAGCGCGTCGCCGCGATCCCCCAGCGCGCGCGCGGTCGCCTCGTCGGCGGCCGTCGGATCCGCGACCGCCGGCGCCGTCAGGAGCCCGAACGCCGCGGCCGCGAGGAGCGCGAGCCCGAGCCGGCGCGCGTGGCACTCGAGGTGCCCGCCAGTCGACCGGCCGCGAGGCCGATCGAGGCCGCCGTCGGCGCGACGCGCGCGATTCACGAGGACCTCCCCATCAGAACCCGCGGTCTCTCGGTGGCGGCCCGGGAGCCGCGACAGGGGCCGCTGGGGGCGAGCTTGAAACGGCCGGCGCGCGCGGCGGGCGGGCCATCGGCGCCGACGCGGTGGGGGCGGGGCGCGCGGGATCCGCGCTCGCGGTCGCCGTCCCCGGCGCCGGTGCGACCAGCGGGGCGGGCGAGGGCGTCGGCTCGCGCGTGGAGCCCGCGACCGTCGCGTCGGGCGCGGTCGAGGTCACCGTGCTCGTGGCCGGCCCGCCCAGCCGCGACACGGCGAGCGTCGCCGCCACCCCGACGAGGGTCGCGACGACCGCGACCGCGACCGCGGTGCGCAACCCGAACCCGCCCGGCGGTGCGGCGACGTCGGCGCCCGTCGGCGCGTCGATCGTCGCGCTGTTCGCGTCGATCGCGGCGTCGCTGCCGCCCTCGGTCGGTCGGCGAGGACCCTCGTCGGCCGGCGTGTCCAGGCGCGTCGGCGCGCGCACCGTGAGGTCGAAGGCCGCCGCGGTCCGCGCTCGCGGCGGTCGCGCTCGGCCGACCATCGTGATCTCGTCGCCGTGCTGGCTCGCGAGCGCGTCGAGCGCCTCGCCGAGCTCGCGCGCCGTCTGGAACCGGTCGTCCGGCGATCGCGCCAGCGCCCGCGCGAAGAAGCCGTCCACGCCCGTGCCGAGCTCCGGCACGATCGACGACGG
Source organism: uncultured delta proteobacterium (assembly GCA_903906315.1). GTDB lineage: Bacteria > Myxococcota_A > Polyangia > Polyangiales > Polyangiaceae > CAIVJW01. The sequence goes on from CAIVJW010000123.1 coordinate 29,662, forward strand.
AGCCGCGAACGTGCCGCGCTCGATGGCCAGGCACACCGCGCCGATCGACCCCCCGTCGAACGGGTGCGCGCCGGTGAGGCAGCGGTACGCGACGACGCCCAGCGACCAGAGGTCGGCGCGCGCGTCGACGTGCTTCGACGACGCCATCTGCTCCGGGCTCATGTAATAGGGCGTCCCCACGACGGATCCCGTGGCCGTCATGCCGGCCGCGCCGTCCTCGTCGGGTCGCTTCGCGACGCCGAAGTCGACGAGCTTCACGAACGGATCGCCTTCCTGATCCGTGAGAAACAGGTTGTCGGGCTTGATGTCGCGGTGGACGATGCCCTGGGCGTGCGCCCTCGTGAGCGCGCGGCACGCCTGCGTGACCAGGCCCGCGGTCTCGCGCAGGCCGATCCGCCCCGCGCGACCGAGCCGGTCGGCGAGGCTCTCGCCCTCGAGCAGCTCCATCACGATGTACGGGGTGCCGTCCTCGGTGAAGCCGTGGTCGAAGACCTGCGCCACGTGGGGGCTCTTCACCTGCGCCGCCGCGGTCGCCTCGCGCACGAACCGAGCGGTCTCCGGCCCGTTCGACGCGAACCGGTCGAGCATGAACTTCACCGCGACGCGGTTCTTCAGCGTGAGGTGCTCGGCCTCCCACACCGCGCCCATCCCGCCGCGACCGAGCACGCGCACGAGGCGGAGCTGCGGTGCGGGCATGGCGCCGGGCTCGATCTTCATGGGCTCGGAGACGCTACCACACGGCCCACCGCGGCCGTTCGCCGAGCGCGGCGCGGCGCCGACCGGCCCGCGCGGCGAGCGGCCGAGCCCGGTCGGCGAGTGGTGATAGCCTCCTCGGCCGATGTGCGAGCTGCTCGGGATGGAGTGCAACGTCCCCACGGACATCGTCTTCTCGTTTTCGGGCCTGCGGCAGCGCGGCGGCAAGACCGCGCCGCACGCCGACGGCTGGGGCCTCGCGCTCTATGACGGCCCCGTCGCGCGCGTGTTCCTCGACCCGGACCCGGCGGTCGAGAGCCCGCTCGCGCGCTTCGTCGCCGAGAACCCGATCAAGACCCTGCTCGCCATCGGCCACGTCCGCAAGCGCACGCGCGGCCCGGTCTGCGTCGCCAACACGCACCCGTTCGTGCGCGAGCTCTGGGGGCGGCACTGGGTCTTCGCGCACAACGGCACGGTCGAGGGCGCCCGGAAGAAGAAGCTCGGCCGCTTTCGCCCGCTCGGCACGACCGACAGCGAGCACGCGTGCTGCCTCTTGCTCGGCGCGCTCGACTCGGCGTTCCCGGGCTACCCGCGCCGTCCGACCGAGCTCTGGCAGGCCGTCGCCGAGCTTGGCGGCGAGATCGGCGCGGGCGGGACGTTCAACTTCCTCCTCGGCGACGGGCGCCACCTCTTCGCGCGCTGCGCGACCAACCTTCACTACCTCGTCCGCAAGGCGCCCTTCGGCCCGGCGACGCTCGCCGACGACGACGTGCGCGTCGACTTCTCCGAGCTGACGACGCCGACCGATCGAGTCGCCGTCGTCGCCACGCGCCCGCTCACGACGAACGAGGTCTGGACCCAGGGCAAGCCGGGCGAGCTGTGGGTCTTCGATCGCGGCGCGCTGCGCGCGACCTTGCCGAGCGTCGCGAAGCCGACGCCTCGCGCCCGCCGCTCCGCCTAGCGCCGCGGCCGCGAGCCGATCCGAGGGTCCCCGCCCCGCGTTGCAGCGACCGCGCGGTGGTCGAGGTGTCGGGGTCGCCGGTGACAAGGGTGCGCGCATACCGTTGTTCGCCTTGTCTCACGTTGGCCGCAGGGGGTCGCCTTGACGCCCCTCCCAGCGCCCGGATACGTTGGGCGCACCGGCCTTCGGCGGTTCCCGTCGAGCCCCGGTCGGGCGATCCCGGCGTTCCGGGGCCTCCGCCCGTCCGCCTGGTCGCGCTGACGACGTGAGCGAATTCGACGAAAAGACGAGGGTAACGCAGGTCGTCCAGCCTCCCGCCGAGGGCGCGGAGCGGGTGACCGATTGCCTCGTCGTGATCTACACCAAGGAGCCGACGCTCCTGGGCAAGCGCTTCGTCCTCGAGAGCACGCCGACCCGCGTCGGGCGCGGCGCCGACAACCACGTCGTCCTCGACGGGGACTCGGTCTCGCGGCGTCACGCCCACTTCGAGCGCCGGTCGGAGTCGTGGCTCGTCGTCGATGACGGATCGACCAACGGCACCTACTGCAACGACGAGCCCATCTCGCGCGAGATGGTGCTGAAGAACGGCGACCGGGTGAAGGTCGGGCCGACGATCTTCAAGTTTCTCTCCGGAGCCGACGTCGAGGCGCAGTACCACGAAGAGATCTACCGGATGACCATCATCGATGGTCTCACGCAGATCCATAACAAGCGCTACCTCTACGAGGCCCTCGAGCGCGAGATCGTCCGCGCGCGCCGCCACGAGCGCGACTGCGCGATCCTGATGTTCGACATCGATCACTTCAAGCGCATCAACGACGTGCACGGCCACCTCGCCGGCGACTTCGTGCTGAAGGAGCTCGCGCGGATCGTGCAGGGGCGCATCCGCCGCGACGAGGTCTTCGCCCGCTACGGCGGCGAGGAGTTCGCCATCATCCTGCCCGAGACGAACATCGAGGGCGCGGCCGCGCTCGCCAACACGCTCCGCGAGAAGGTCGCCGAGCACTCGTTCGTGTTCCAGCAGGACACCATCCGGGTCACGATCAGCGTGGGCGCGGCGCTGCTCGCCGAGGCGGATCGCGCCGCGAACGAGCTCATCAAGCGCGCCGACGAGCGCCTCTACGCCGCCAAGAACAGCGGCCGCAACAAGGTCTGCGCGTAGCGCGCCGCCGGGCGGGCATGTGCTCGCCCCCGGCCGCGACGCTGCTGCACGAGGAGCATCCATGGCCCCCCTGAGCGAGCTGCCCGCGGCGACCGCTGGCGGCGACGAGCTGCCCTTTCTCCGCACCGCCGTTCCGGGGCCGACCTCGCGGCGCGCGACCGAGCGCCTCGAGCGCGTCGAGTGCCCCGCGTTCGGCCAGCGGCGGCGCGACCGCCAGGAGAAGAGCGGCGCGGAGATGGCGCCGATCGTGCTCGGCTGGGGCAAGGGGTCGAACCTCGTCGACGTCGACGGCAACCGCTTCGTCGACCTCTGCGCCGGCTTCGGGTCGGTCCTCCTCGGGCACGGCGACAAGGCGGTCGCGCGCGCGATCGAGGGGCAGTCCGAGCGCCTGATGCAGGGGCTCGGCGACGTGTACGGCAGCGACGCGAAGGTCGCGCTGCTCGAGCGGCTCTCGCAGCTCCACCCCGCGCCGGGCGCCCAGGTGCTGCTCGCGCAGAGCGGCAGCGACGCGGTCACGGCGGCGATCAAGACGGCGGTGCTCGCGACAGGTCGCCCCGGCGTCTTGGCCTTCGAGGGCGCGTACCACGGCCTCGGCTACGGTCCCCTGCCGGCCTGCGGGCTGCGCGAGAGCTACCGCGCTCCCTTCGCGGCGCAGCTCAGCCCGCACGTCCGCTTCGCGCCGTACCCGCGCGGCGAAGGGGACCTCGACCGCGCGCTCGACGCCGTCGAAGCGGCCCTTCGCCTCGGCGAGGTCGGCGCCGTGCTCGTCGAGCCGGTGCTCGGTCGCGGTGGCTGCGTCGTGCCGCCGGACGCATTTCTCCCGCGCCTCTGCGAGCTCGCGCATCGGCACGGCGCGCTCGTCGTCGCCGACGAGATCTGGACCGGCCTCGGCCGCGCCGGATCGCCCCTGCGATCGCTCGCGATCGGGGCGAAGGTCGACGTGCTCTGCCTCGGCAAGGGCCTCGGCGGCGGCCTGCCGATCTCCGCGTGCATCGCCGGGCCCGACGTCATGGGCGCGTGGGCCCGCGGCGGCGAGGTCGTCCACACGTCGACGCACGCCGGCGCCCCGCTCGCGTGCGCGGTCGCGCTGGCGACCCTGGAGGCGGTCCGATCGCGCAAGCTCCCCGACCGGGCGCGCGAGGTGGGCGCGCGGGTGATCGCGACGCTGCGCGAGGATCTCCGCGACGTCGACGCCGTCGTGGAGGTGCGCGGGGTCGGCCTGATGATCGGGATCGAGCTCGCGACCCCCGAGCTCGGCCTCGCTGCCATGCGCGGGCTGCTCGAGTCGGGCTTCGTCACGATCACGGGCGGCGCCCGCGGCGAGGTGCTGACGTTGACGCCTGCGCTCACGATCAGCGAGGAGCTCTTCTCCGCGGTCGGACCGGCGCTCCGCCGCGTGATCGGGGCGTAACGCCGGGGCCGCGAGCGGCCCGTCCGGGGGCCCGCGGGGGTCGATCGCCCGGGCGCGCGAGGTGCGCAGCCGCGGTCGCACGGCGGCGCGCTCGGCGTGCTAGGACTCGCGCCGTGGACGCCATGGCGACCAGCGAGGCCCTGCACGAGCGCGTGCGCGCCCTGATCGCGGCCGCTTCGCGGGGCGCGCCGGCCGAGCCCTTCGACGACCTCGCCCTCGCGATCGCCCGCTTCCAGGCCGATCACGTCGCGCCGGTCGCGCGGCTCGTGCGCGCGCGCGGCCTCGATCTCGCTCGGGCCACGTCGGCCGCCGCGATCCCCGCGGTGCCGTGCGACGTGTTCCGGCTGGCCCGCGTCGCGGCGCACGCCCCCGCGCTCGACGCGCGCGTGTTCCGGACGAGCGGCACGTCGCAGGGGCGCGAGGCGCGCGGTGAGCACCCGCTCCGCACGGTGGCGACCTACGAGGCCGCGGCGCTCGCGTTCGGCGCGGGCATGCTCTGGCCCGAGGGCGCCGGGCTGCGGTCGATCGCGCTCGCGCCCTCGGTCGACGAGGCGCCCGACTCGTCGCTCGGCTTCATGATCGACCTCTTCGCCCGCGCGCTCTCCGGGCCGGCGAGCGCGCACGTGCGCGACGGCGCGATCGACCTCGACGGGCTCGGTCGGGCCTGCGAGGCCGCGCGCGCCGCCGGCGAGCCCGCGCTCGTGATGGGCACGTCGTTCGCGTTCGTGCACCTGATAGACGAGCGATCGGGCCGCGACCTCTCGCTGCCGCGCGGCAGCCGCGCGATGCAGACCGGGGGCTTCAAGGGGCGCTCGCGCGAGGTCGGGGCGGGCGAGCTCCGCGCCGCGATCGCCACGGCGTTCGCGCTGCCCGAGGCGGCGGTCGTCGGCGAATACGGGATGACGGAGCTCTCGAGCCAGCTCTACGAGGCGACGCTCGTCGCGCCCGGCGTCGGTCGCCACGGCGTGTACGTCGCGCCCCCGTGGGTCCGCGTCACGGCCGTCGACCCCGCGACGCTCGCGCCCCTGGCGGAGGGCGAGGTCGGCCTCGCCCGCATCGTCGACCTCGCGAACGTCGACTCGGCGGTCGCCATCCAGACGTCGGACCGCGTGCGGATCGGCGACGATGGCGTCGAGCTCCTGGGTCGCGCGCCGGGCGCGACGCCGCGCGGTTGCTCGATCGCGATCGACGAGCTGCTCGGGCGCGACGCGCGGGGCGGGTGACGTGAGCGCGCCTGCCGACGACGCCTTCGCGCGCCGGCTCGGGCGCGTCGAGCGCGTGGTCGCGGCCGGTCGTCGCGTCGCGGATCCGGGCGATCCGCTGGGCGCCGAGGCCCGTCGTCGCCTGCCGGGCGTCTCGGGCCTCTCGCCCGAGGGGGTCGAGCTCGCGCTCGCCGATCACCTCGAGGTGTGCCCCACGGCCGACGATCTGGCCGCGCTGGTGGGCGGGGCCGGATCCGCGCCGGCGTGCCACGTCGTGCTCTCGGCGAACGTCTGCGTCGCCGCGCTCCGCGCCTTCGCCGTCGCGGTCGCGACCTCCGAGGCCGTGCGCGTGCGGCCCTCGCGCCGCGACCCCGTGCTCGCCGAGATCCTCGCGGCGGCGCTCGCCGAGGACGCGCGCTTCGCCGCGGCCGGCGGGCTCGTCGCGATCGTGGCCGAGGTCGCGCCGCGGCCGGGCGACGAGCTGCACGTCTACGGCTCCGACGCGACGGTCGCCGCGCTGCGCCCCTCGGTCGCCGCGGGGGTCGTCGTGCGGGGTCACGGTACCGGCCTCGGCCTCGCGGTCATCGGCGCCGGCTGCGACCTCGGCGGGGCCGCGGCCGCGCTCGCGCGCGACGTCGTGGCCTTCGACCAGCGAGGCTGCCTGTCGCCGCGCGTCGCCCTCGTCGAGGGCTGCGCGGCGCGCGCGGAGTCGTTCGCGGTCGCGCTCGATCGCGAGCTCGCCGCGTGGGGTGACCGCGTGCCGCGCGGGGCGATGGCGCTCGAGGCGGTCGCCGAGGTCGCGCTCTACCGCTCCGCGATCGAGGCGATCGGCACGTTTCACGCGGGCCGCGCGCACGCGGTCGGCGTGGACCCGTCCCCCCGCGCGATCGTCCTCGCGCCGGCCGATCGCGTCGTGCACGTCGTCGCGGCGGAGGCCGCCGACGCCGCGCGCCTCGTCGGGCCGTGGGCTCCGCTCGTCGCCGCGCTCGGGGCCGACGACCTCGCCGCGCCGCTCGCGCGGGCGGTAGCCGGGATCACCCCCGGCGCGCGCAGGTCGGCCCTCGGCAGCATGCAGCGGCCGCCGCTCGACGGTCCGGTGGACCGCCGAAGGGCGCGCTGATCGGGGGCTGTTTCGGGGGAGGAGGGAGGGGCCGCGCGGGGGGCCGCCGGGGAGGCGGCCCGCGCCCGCGCGGTGGGGCGACTAGCGGCGGCGGCGGCGCGCCAGGCCCATCGCGGCGAGCGCGAGGCCGAACGCGGCGAAGGCGCCTTCGTCGTTCGAGGAGCCGGTGCTCGACACCGCGCACGCGCCGTTGCCGGACGCGACCACGCTCGAGCACTTCTTCTCCTCGCAGAGCGCGCTTTCGCACTCGTTTGCCGCGGCGCAGAGCGCGCCTTCCGGCTGCTTCGGCGTGCAGGCGCCCGCCCTGCAGTAGTCGGCTGCCGGGCACTCGGCGTCCGTCGTGCAGCCCGTCGTCGGCGCGCACTTCTGCGTCGTGAGGTCGCACTTCGTTGTCCGGCACTCGGAGTCCGCGTTGCACGGACCGTCGCCCGGGAGCAGGCCGCAGGTGTCGTCCTTCGTGTCGCAGACCCCCGCCTTGCAGACGCGAGCGCCCACGGCGTCGTCGCAGGTCGAGACGTTCGGCGGCACCTTCGGCAGGTGCGATCCGTTGTCGAGCTTCGCGTGGCAGACGCCGGCCGCTCCGCCGACGCCGTCGCACCACTCGGTGGCGGCGCAGTCCGCGTCGAGGTGGCAGCCCTGCAGGCAGGTGCCGCTGCCGACGTCGCAGATCGGGCCCTTCGGGTTGCCCTTGCAGTCCGCGTCCGAGGCGCACTTGTCGCACGAGCCGCTCAGGCAGAGCGGCGCGTCGGCCTTGGCGCAGGCGTGCTTGGCGCCGCTGTCGAGATCGCCGTCGCACGGGACGCACGTCGACGTCGGCGCGTCGCAGATCGGCTTCGCGTCGGTGCACTTCGTCGCGTTCTTCGCGGTGCACTCGACGCACGCGCCGGAGTTGACGTCGCACACCGGCTTCTGGCTCGGGCACTCCGAGTCCTTCTTGCAGCCCGTGGGGGCGCCGCAGAGGCCGTTCGTGCACACGCCCGATCGGCAGATGACGCCGCCGTCGGCGCCCGTGCAGGGCCCGTCGCCGTCGGCGAGGCCGCACTTGTCGTCCGCGGGATCGCAGACCGCGCTCGCGCAGACGAGCTTGGCCGCGTCGGCGGTGCACTTCCCGTCGAGCGTCGGCGACGAGTGCGGCGCGTCCTTGGGCATCGCCGCGCCGTTCGCGAGCTTCGGCTTGCACGTGTGCGAGCTCTCCTCGCACCAGTCGCCGTTCGAGCAGTCCGCGTCGACGTTGCAGCCCGTCTTGGGCTCGCACAGGCCGTTGACGCTGCACTTGCCCGAGCGGCATGCGCCCGGATCCTGCTGCGTGCACGGGCCGCTGCCGTCCGCGTAGCCGCAGAGGTTGTCCTTGTCGCAGACGCCGCTCGTGCAGACGAGCTTGCCGGCGTCCGCCGTGCAGGTGCCGTCGAGCGTCGGGCCCTGGTGGGGCGGGTCCGTCGGCATCGGCTGGCTGTTGGGCAGCGTCGGCGTGCACGTGTGCGTGCCGATGTTGCACCAGTTGCCGGCGGCGCAGTCGCCGTCGACGTTGCAGCCGCCCGCGGGCTGGCAGAGCCCGTTCGCGCTGCAGGCGCCCGACCGGCAGACGCTGCCGGCGTTCTGCGGCGTGCACGGTCCGTCGCCGTCCGCGTAGCCGCACAGGTTGTCCTTGCCGTCGCAGACGCCGCTCGTGCAGACGAGCGCCCCCGCTTCCGGGGTGCACGTGCCGTCGAGGGTCGGCTGCGCGTGCGGCGGATCGACCGGGACCGGCTGGCCGTTGGGCAGCGTGGCCGCGCACGCGTGCACGCTCTCGTTGCACCACTCGCCCTGGGGGCAGTCGCCGTCGACGTTGCAGCCGGCGGCCGGCTTGCAGAGGCCGTCCTGGCCGCAGGACTTGGAGCGGCACACGACGGCCGCGTTCTGGGCATCGCAGGGGCCGGTCCCGTCGGCGTAGCCGCAGAGGCCGTCGTTCGCGTCGCACACGAGGCTGATGCACACGAGCTTGCCGGCTTCCGGCGTGCAGGTGCCATCGAGCGTCGGGGTCTTGTGCGGCGGGTCGCTCGGCACCGGCTGGCCGTTGTCGAGCGTCGGGCTGCATGCGTGGCTCTGGATGTTGCACCACGTGAACGGGCCGCAGTCGCCGTCGACGTTGCAGCCGCCCTGCGGCATGCAGGTGCTGGCGATGCTGCACGCGCCCGAGCGGCACACCGAGCCGCCGTTCGCCTTCGTGCAGGGGCCGTCGTCGTTGGCGTAGCCGCACTTGTCGTCGGCCGCGTCGCAGACGCCGCTCGTGCAGGTCAGCGTCGCCGCCGCCTGCGTGCACTTGCCGTTCAGCGTCGGGTTCTGGTGCGGCGGATCGCTCGGGACGCCGAGGCCGTTGGCGAGCTTGGGCGTGCAGGTGTGCGTGCCCTCGTTGCACCAGTTGCCGTTCGAGCAGTCCGCGTCGACGTTGCAGCCGCCAGCCGGCTCGCAGAGCCCGTTGGCGCTGCACGATCCGGAGCGGCAGACGTTCGCGCCGTTCTGCTGGGTGCAGGGGCCGTCGCCCGTCGCGTAGCCGCACTTGTCGTCGGCCACGTCGCAGACGCCGCTCGTGCAGGTCAGCGTCGCCGCCGCCTGCGTGCACTTGCCGTTCAGCGTCGGGTTCTGGTGCGGCGCGTCCGTCGGGACGGAGAGGCCGTTGCCGAGCGTCGGCGTGCACGCGTGCGTCGCCATCGCGCACCAGTTGCCGTTCGAGCAGTCGGCGTCGACGTTGCACCCGCCCGAGGGCTGGCACAGGCCGTTGGCGCTGCACTTGCTCGATCGGCAGACGGTCGCGCCGTTCTGCTGCGTGCACGGGCCGTCGCCGTCGAGGTAGCCGCAGAGGTCGTCCTTGGTGTCGCAGACGCCGCTCGTGCAGACGAGCGTGCCGGCCGCCGCCGAGCACTTGCCGTCGAGCGTCGGGGTCTTGTGCGGCGGGTCGCTCGGGACGGGCTTGCCGTTGGCGAGCGTCGGCGTGCACGTGTGCGCCCCGACGTTGCACCAGTTGCCGGCCGAGCAGTCGCCGTCGACGTTGCAGCCGCCAGCCGGCTCGCAGAGCCCGTTGACGCTGCAGGCGCCGGATCGGCAGACCTTGATCGCGTCTTGCTTGGTGCAGGGCCCCTCTCCGACGTCGTAGCCGCAGAGGTTGTCCTTGGTGTCGCAGACGCCGCTCGTGCAGACGAGCGCGCTCGCCTGGGGCGTGCAGGTGCCGTCGAGCGTCGGGCTCTGGTGGGGCGGGTCGCTCGGGACGGGCTTGCCGTTGGCGAGCGTCGGCGTGCACGTGTGCGTCGCGATCGCGCACCAGTTGCCCGCCGAGCAGTCGCCGTCGATGTTGCAGCTGCCGGCCGCCATGCAGGTGCCGGCGACGCTGCACACGGTCGAGCGGCAGACCGTCGCCTGGTTCGCCTTCGTGCAGGGGCCGTCGCCGTTCGCGTAGCCGCACTTGCTGTCGGCGAGGTCGCAGACCTTCGCCTGGCACACGAGCGTCGCGGCCGCGGCGGTGCAGGTGCCGTTCAGCGTCGGGTTCTTGTGCGGCGGGTCGTTCGGCATCGCCTGGCCGTTCGGGTACGGCGCCGTGCAGGTGTGCGTGTTCTCGAAGCAGAAGCCGCCGGCGCAGTCGCCGTCGACGTTGCAGCCGCCGGCCGGCTCGCAGGTGCCATCGACGCTGCACGCGGTGGATCGGCACACGGTCGCGCCGTTCTGTTGCGTGCAGGGGCCGACGCCCACCGGGAAGCCGCACTTGTCGTCGCTCGCGTCACAGACGCCGCCCGCACAGACGAGGAGCGCCGCCGCGGCGGTGCACTTCCCGTTCAGCGTGGGGCCCGAGTGGGGCGCGTCCGTCGGCATCGCCGTGCCGTTCGGGACCTTGGCCGTGCAGGTGTGCGTGGTCTCGAAGCACCACGTGCCGCCGCCGCAGTCCGCGTCGACGTTGCAGCCGCCGGCCGGCTCGCAGAGCCCGTTGGCGCTGCACGCCGCGCTGCGGCAGACGACGGCCGCGTTCTGCTGAGTGCAGGGGCCGCGGTTGACGTCGTAGCCGCACTTCAGGTCCGGATCACAGACGGCCGATCGGCACACGGTCGCGCCGTTCTGCGCCGTGCACGGGCCGTCCCCGTTGAGGTAGCCGCACAGGTTGTCCTTGGTGTCGCAGACCGCGCTCGTGCAGACGAGCGTGCCGGCGGCCGCGGAGCAGGTGCCGTTCAGCGTCGGGTTCTGGTGGGGCGGGTCGGTCGGGATCGCGACGCCGTTCGCGAGCTTCGGCGCGCACACGTGCTGGGACTCGTTGCACCACAGGCCCGCACCGCAGTCGGCGTCGACGTTGCAGCCGCCCGCAGGCTGGCAGAGGCCGTTCACGCTGCACGAGGTGGACCGGCACACCACGCCGCCGTTGCCGGCGGTGCAGGGGCCGTCGCCGTTCGCGTAGCCGCACTTGCCGTCCGGATCGCAGACGCCCGATCGGCAGACGACGGCCGCGTTGGCCTGCGTGCAGGTGCCGTCGCCGTTCGCGTAGCCGCACTTGAGGTCCGGGTCGCAGACGGCCGACCGGCAGACGACCGCGGCGTTCGCGTTGGTGCACGGCCCGCTCTTGTTCAGGAACCCGCACTTGCTGTCGCCCACGTCGCAGACGGCGCTCGTGCAGACGAGCGCGCCGGCGGCGGCGTTGCAGGTGCCGTTCAGCGTCGGGTTCGCGTGCGCCGCGTCGATCGGCATGGCCGTCCCGTTCGGGAGCGTCGGGAGGCAGGCCGCCACCGGCGAGATGTGGCACCAGTTGCCGGCCTGGCAGTCCGAGTCCGCGTAGCACCCGATGATCGTCGTGACCTTCGAGCCGTAGAGCGGGCTGACGGCCGTCGCGTAGATGTCGTAGTCGCCCTGGGTGACGACCCCGGTCGCGCCGGCGTTGATGTTCAGCGTGATCGTGTAGGTGCCCGAGGCGCCGGCCTTGAGCGCGCCGATCGTGCACTGGACGAGGCCCACGTTGCCGGCACCCGGGTCGGTGCACGTGAGGCCGGGCGCGTTCAGCGACACGAACGTCGTGTTCGGTGGCGTGTTGAAGTCGACCTTCACGCCGGCCGCGTCCGTCGGCGACCCGTCCTTGTAGTTGAGCGTGTAGGTGATGTTGGTGCCGGCGTTCGCGGCCTTGGGCGCGGTCGCCGCGACGAACAGACCGGGCACCGACGTGCCGACGCTGTCGACGTACACCTGACCGTAGTGGCCGCCGAGCGAGCAGCCGGCGCCGATGATCTCGAGCTGGACGCTGTCACCCGCCTTGATCCCCGCCCCACCGGGGATGTCGATGAGCGTCCAGTCCGTGTAGTAGATGTTGTTCGAGACCTTCCACGCCACGCCCGGCTGGGCGCTGAAGTTGAAGTCCTGATAGAGCACCTTGGCCGTCGTCAGGTTCGTCAGCTGGACGTAGAAGTACGGCTGTTCGGTCTGCGCGTGGTTCGGGTTCTCGAGGACCGGCGCGAGCGTCGCGCGCACGTGGATCTGTCCGTCGGAGGGGTCGATGTCGCCCGCGCCGACGGTCATCGTCTGCGTGAGCGTGTTGACGTTGCGGCCGTGGTTGTTCGTGTTGTTGCTGAGGCCCTGGCCATTGACGATGGCGACCTTGTTGCCGAACTTCGGCCAGCGGAAGGTCGCGCCCGCCCCGAGGCCGGGGTCGGTCTGCGTCTCCGGCCCGCCGGGCGCGTTGAGCGTGATCGTCAGCGGATCGCCGCCCGCCGTGAGGTTAAGCCCGGCCTTGGTCTGCGGCGTCTGCAGCGTGATGCCCAAGTTCTGGTTCGTGAGCACCGTCCAGCTCGGCGGCGGCTGGCCGGCCGTGCCGGTCTCGAAGCCGCCGTTCAGGAACACGGCGCTCGCGGCCTCGCCGGTGTGCTCGTGCCCATCGCCCGGCGCGGGGGCCTGTTGGGTGCCGCCTCCCTGCGCGCAAGCGGTCAACGCGACCGCCGCCGCGAGGCCCGCGAGCCGACCCCAGAGCGGGGTGGCGCGCCGTTTCACGGCTCCACTTCCTTCATCGCGTTCGTGGCCCCCTGGGGCCGTCGTCCATCGGTGTTGCATGACTACTTGGCTCCCTTGGGCTTGCTATCGACCGGCTTCTTGACGGGGGTCTTCGCGTCGACGGGCTTCTTCTCGGCAGGCTTCTTGTCGATGGGCTTGGCCACCGCCGGCTTCTTCTCGGCGGGCTTGGCCACCGCCGGCTTGGCCTCGACGGGCTTCGTCTCGGCCGGCTTGTCGCCGGGCGCCTTCTTCTCGACGATCTTGAACTGCACGCGGCGGTTCTTCTGGCGACCGTCCTCGGTGTCGTTGCCGGCGATGGGCTGCTCCTGGCCATAGCCCTTCGCCGTCAGGCGGCCCTTGTCGGTGCCGCGCTTGACGAGCGCCGCGACCACGGACGTCGCGCGCGCCTGGCTGAGCGTCTTGTTCAGCGCCTTGTTGCCGCGATCGTCGGTGTGGCCCTGCACCTCGATCTTGCTGATCTCCGGGTGCTCCTTCAGCACGCCGGCGACCTCGTCGAGGAGCTTGTCGCTGACCGGCTTGATCGTGGCCTTGGCGGTGTCGAACTGGACCTGCTCGAGGATGAAGATCTCGCTCTCCGCGACGCGCACGGTCCTCGGGCAGCCGTTCTTCGCCGGGTCGGCGTCGGCGAGGCCCTTCTCGGCCGGGCATGCGTCCTTTTCGTCGAAGATGCCGTCTCCGTCGGTGTCGACGAGCGGGCAGCCGTGCTTCTTCGGGTCGCTGCTCGCGACGCCGGCGACGTCGAGACAGGCGTCGTCCTCGTCGAATATGCCGTCCTTGTCGCGGTCGGAGGGCGGCGGGCAGCCGTGCTTCTTCGGGTCGTTGTTCGCGATGCCGGCGACGTCGGGACAGGCGTCGTCCTCGTCCCAGATGCCGTCCTTGTCGCGGTCGAGGTGGACGGGACAGCCATTCTTCTTCGGGTCGTCGCTCTTCGGGCCCGGCTGGTCGGGGCAGGCGTCGTCCTCGTCCCAGATGCCGTCCTTGTCGCGGTCCGATCCCGGCGGACAGCCGTTCTTCTTCGGGTCCTCGTGCTTGACGCCGGCCACCATGGGGCATGCGTCCTTCTCGTCCGGGATCCCGTCGTGGTCCTTGTCGTGGACGATCTTCACCTCGGGCGTGTACGCGACCATCAGCGCGCCGCGGAGATCCGGGGTGCCGATGCCCGACGACAGGCCCGGGCCGACGCCGGCGCCGACCTCGACGTCGCTTATGACCCGATACCGGGCGCCGAACATCAGCTCCGCGTTCGTCGTGCGCTTCTGCACGTCCTTCAGCGTGATCGCGCCCGTCACCTCGGCGCCGAGCTGCAGGTGACGATTGTCGAGCATGAGCACCCCGACGCCCGCGCCCCAGTTGAGCATCGTGCCCTGTTCGACGCCGGCGAAGGTCGTCGACCCCGCGATCTGCGGGCCGGCGGCGGCCGACCAGACCAGGCGGTCGATGACGCGGCCGCCGAGCACGAGCTCCGGCAGGCCGCGCACGCTGCCCGTGCCGACGAACGAGTCGGAGGGCCCGGTCGGGAGCCAGAGCTTGCCGCTGATCGCGACCTGGAAGGCCTCGTCGTACTCGCCGAGGAGCCGCACGCGGGCGCCGAGGCGGAGGTCTCCGAACTGCGCGCCGTTCGGCGAGCCCCAGGTCGTCGCCCCGCCCGTCGGCGAGTCGCCCGTCTGCGCGACGGCGACGGGGACGTCGACGTGCACGTACAGGCGGTCCCAGAGGGCGAGGCCGCCATTCAGGTGCAGGTAGAGCTGCCCGCTCACGACGGAGCCGAGCTTCGTGTTGCTGCCCGTCGTGCGCAGCACGAGCGGGTTGTGGGCGTAGTCGCCCAGCAACATGACGTGCGGTGTCATCTTGCCGGCCACGAACGGGGACTGGACGCCGAACATCCGGTCGCCGGCCGGTGCCGGGTCGAACCGGTTTAGCGCGAGCCCGCCGCTCTGGGCCAGGGCCGAGCTCGGAGCCGCAGCGGCGACGGCGACGGCCGCGCCGAGGGACCATTTTCGAAACCACGTCCGCATGGGATGGGTCCTCGTCTCGAGGTGGAAGAAAGGCCGCACAAGCGGGGCTCGTGCGCAGGAACGCGCCCGGAGGGAGCTCCAGACGCAGACGATTACGCTAGCCGGCGCCGAGCCTCGCCGGATGGAAATTCGTCATTCCGGTGCGCAGGGCGGCATCGCCGAGCTCCCCCAAGTGCGGCCTCTCCGAGAGCGCTCGGCCTTCGTTACCCGTACAAGAATCGAACGGCCGCGCGCGCGTGACGCTCGTCGGCGTCGGCGCCGGCCGCGGAGCGCGGACGCCGGCAAGTTGACCTTCTCGCCGCCGAGGGCTACCCGGTGCGCTCGCACGGAGGTCGCCGCGTGGGAGCTCTCAAGGGAACCATCTCGTACACGAAGCTCTTCTTGCGGGGAGAGGGGCCCAAGGTCGTCGACGACGACCTCGTCGACCGCGTGCGGCTGCGGGCGTTCCGGCCGCTCGACGCGTCCGAGGACGACGAGCAGCGCGCCGGCTGGGTCGCGATCGACAACCCGTTCGACTTCGTGATCGATCGCACGAAGATGCTCTACGGCCCGTACCTGAACCTCGGCCTGCGCGTCGACCGCTGGCGCATCCCGGCGCCGCTCTTCAAGGCGCACTTCGCCGAGGCCGAGCGCGCGCACCTCGCCGAGCGCGGCCGCGAGAAGCTCTCTCGCCGCGAGAAGGACGAGCTCAAGACCTTCGTGCAGAAGCGCCTGCGCAAGATGCTCGTGCCGAGCATGAAGGTCGTCGACCTGTCGTGGAACCTCGACACCGGCGTCGTGCGCTTCTGGTCGGGCGCGTCGGCGATGCACGATCTCCTCGGCGAGCTCTTCGACGCGAGCTTCGGGAAGTCGCTCGTGCCCGAGAGCCCGTACACGGCGGGCGCGGCGCTCGGCCTGTCGGACGCGGAGCTCGACCGGTTCGACCAGCTGGACCCGACGGTCTTTCACGCGGAACCCGCCGAGCGGGAGGGCTGAGCCATGGATCTCGTCGACTCCATCGAGCGCGGGCGCTTCGTCGGCCGCGAGTTCCTGGTGTGGATGTGGTTCGAGAGCGAGGTCCTCGAGGGCGCGCTCGAGACCCGCACCGAGGGCTCCTTCGAGCTCTGGCCCGAGGCGGCGATCACGCTCGTCGCGGAGAAGGAGCAGAGCCGACTGAAGGGCGCGATCCCGAGCTCGCAGCCCGAGGCCGCCGAGGCGCTGCGCCAGGGCAAGCTGCCCACGCAGGCGCGCCTGCGCGTCATCAAGGACGGCCTCGAGTACGCGCTCGGGTTCACCGCCGACGGCCTCACGCTCTCGAGCGTGCGCATCCCGGCGACGCTGAAGGCGGAGAACGACGAGCAGTTCGAGGAGCGGATGGACCTCGTCGAGAAGCTCGACCGGCTCTTCGGCTCGCTCTACTCGGACTTCCTCGTGCTGCGCCTCGGGGCCGCGTGGGACCAGCACGTCGCGCCCGCGATCCGGGCGTGGATCCGCGACGACGGATCGATCGACGTCGCCGCCTACGTGCGCGCCAAGAAGGACGCGCTCGGTCGCAAGAAGCAGGGGGCCGAGCCGCCGCGGCCGAACCTCTCGGCGCTCGCGCGCATGGTGGTCAACCCGCCGAAGGGCCCGATGGCCGAGGAGCCGCCGCCCCCGCCGCGCGCGACGATGAAGGCGCCGCCCAAGGCCGTGAAGGCCGCGCCGGCGCCCGTCGCGAAGCGCAGCGCGAAGAAGGGCCCGAAGCTCCGCGGGCGGTGACGGCGCGCGGCTAGCCGCCCTTCGTGACGGCGTCGGCGCCGTTCGCGTGGGCGAGGCGCGTGCGAGGTAAACCCAGGTCGGCCCGCCCGTTTCGCAACCGATCGTTGCGATGCGGCGGCCGCCCGTCAGCGGCGCCGCGCCGGGGCCTTCGGCGGCTTGCCCTTCGGGGCTCCGCGCAGGGCGCCGTGGAGCAGGAGGTCGACCAGCCGCTCGAGGAACGCGCCGTCGACCGCGCCGTTCAGGAAGTAGAGCTGGTGGTGGATCGCGCCGATGAAGGCCTCGAAGAGCACCGCGTGGTCGACGTCCTGTGAGAGCTCGCCGCGGTGCTCGGCGGCCGCGACCACGTCGCGCGGGATGGCCTCGTGCCGGGCGCGCATCGACCGCTTGAGGGCGGCGACCTCGGGGTCCGATCCCTCGGCGACGAGCATGCGCATGACGCACAGGCCCTTCGGAGCCGAGGTGATCTCGACCATCGTGCGCCCGAGCGCGAGCAGGTCGCCGCGGAGCGACCCCGTCGCGGGGGCGATCACCTCGTCGCCGGTGAACGTCCACAGGGCGTCGCGGACGAGCGCGCTCTTCTCCGGCCACCGGCGATAGACGGTCGTCTTGTTCACGCCCGCCGTGCGCGCGATCTCCTCGACGCGTAGCGCCTTGTAGCCGGACCGGGCGAGCTCGTCGATCGTGGCGCCGAGCACGCGCAGCACGATCGGCTCGCCGCGCACGAGCTTCGGCTTGGGGGGGCGCTTGGCCGCAGGCTTCCTCGCGGCGATCTTGGCGGGGCGTGCGTCGCTCATCGAGTCGCCGACACCATAGTCGTGGCGCCCCGATCCGGCGAGCTTCGGAGCCGCTCCGGTCGATCGCCACATCCGGTTGCGAGGCCCGGGCGGCCAGGCTATTCAATCGCAACGGTTGGTTGCGATTGTCGTCGTGCGCTCCTCGCGGGGCGCACTCCGGGGGACGGAGGATCTTTGGACGCTCATCGGACGCTCGGGTGGATCGCTTGCGCCGGCCTCGTGACGGGCGCCGTCGGTTGTCGGCGCGTCGAGGCGGCATCCACCGACGCGCGGCCGAGGGAGACCGTCCACCTCGAGACGGTCGAGGCGCGCGAGCAGCCGATGCCGCGGTCGCTGGCCCTCACCGGCACGCTGCGCGGCGAGCGGCAGGCGGACATCGCGGCGAACGCGACGGGGCGCGTCGTGCGCACGTTCGTCGAGCGCGGCGCCGGCGTGAAGGAAGGCGACCTGCTCGCTGCCCTCGACGTGCGCGGCGCTTCGCTCACGGCGGCCGAGGCGCAGGCGTCCGCCGCCCTCGCCCGCGCGCAGGTCGACTCCGCGCAGCGCGAGTGCGGGCGGTTCCAGCGCTTGCTCGCCGAGGGCGCGATCTCGGCCGCCGAGTCGGACCGGGCGAGCGACGCGTGCCGCACCTCGCCGCTCTCGCTGCAGGCCGTGGAGTCGCGTGCGCGCGCCGCCGCGCTCGTCGTCGGGGACGGATCGATCCGCGCCCCGTTCGCCGGCGTGGTGGTCGAGCGGCTCGTCGAGGTCGGCACCTACGTGCGCGCCGACAGCCGCGTGGTCACGCTCGTGACGCTCGACCCGCTGAAGCTCGAGCTCAGCGTGCCCGAGGCGAGCCTCGGCGGCGTGAAGGAGGGCGCCGCGGTCTCCTTCACCGTGGCCGCATACCCGGATCGCCCGTTCCAGGGGACGATCCGCCGCGTCGGCGCCGCCGTGCGCGAGGCGACGCGCGACGTCGTCGTCGAGGCGACGGTCCCGAACGCGGATCGCGCGCTCCGCCCCGGCATGTTCGCGACCGCGAAGGTCGTCGTCGGCGAGGCGCCCGCGCCCGTCGTTCCGCGCTCGGCGCTCGTCGCGAAGGAGGGGCTCACGCACGCGTTCGTCGTCGTCGACCGTCGCGTGGAAGAGCGGGTCGTGCGCACCGGGCCCGAGCAAGGCGGCCTCGTCGCGCTCGTCGCCGGCGTGAAGGCGGGCGACCGCGTGGTCGCCGCGCCGGCGCCCACGCTGCAGAACGGCCAGCTCGTCGACTGACAGGACGGCACCCGATGCAGTGGCTCGCCCAGATCTCCGTCCGCCGCCCCGTCTTCGCGACGGTGCTCATGCTGGTCATCGTCGTCGCCGGGATCGCGGGCTACGGCAAGCTCGGCCTCGACCAGTTCCCGAACGTCGACATCCCCGTCATCGTCGTCACGACGCGGCTCGAGGGCGCCGCCCCCGAGGAGGTCGAGACCGACGTCACCGACAAGATCGAGGGCGCGGTCAACACCATCTCGGGCGTCGACGTGCTGCGATCGACCTCGAGCCAGGGCGTGTCCCAGGTCATCGTCCAGTTCGACCTCGACAAGAACACCGACGTCGCCGCGCAGGACGTACGCGACAAGGTGAGCACGATCCTGCCCGACCTGCCGCGCGGCATCGACGCGCCGATGGTGAGCAAGGTCGACCCGGGCGCCGCGCCGGTGCTCTACGTGGCCGTCCGATCCGACAAGCCGCTCCGCGAGGCGAGCGAGATCGCCGACAAGGACGTGCGGCGCAAGCTCGAGAGCATCTCGGGCGTCGGCAAGGTGACCGTGATCGGCGCCGAAAACCGGCAGATCAACGTGTCGGTCGACCCGACGGAGCTGCGCGCGCACGGCCTCACGGTCGTCGACGTGCAGCGCGCGATCGCAGCGCAGAACCAGACGACGCCCGGCGGCAACGTCGAGGGCGGCCCGGAGAACGTCACCCTGCGCGTCGTCGGGCGCGTGACCTCCCCCGAGGCGCTCGGGCGCATCGTGGTGCGCGAGGTCGCGGGGCACCCAGTGCTCGTCGAGGACGTCGCGCGCGTCGAGGACGGGCGCGCGGATCCGAAGACCTACGCCGCCGTGGACCGCGACCGCGCCATCCTGCTCTCGGTGGTCAAGCAGTCGGGCAAGAACACCGTCGAGGTCGTCGACGCGGTGAGGGCGCGGCTCGACGACATCGGCCGGAGCCTGCCGCCCGGCACGAGGCTCGAGGTCGTGCGCGACAACTCGCGCGTCATCCGCACGGGCATCAACGCGGTGAAGGAGCACCTCTTCGTCGGCGCGGTGCTCGCCGCGCTCGTCGTGCTGCTCTTCCTCGGCGACGTGCGCAGCACCCTGATCGCGGCGCTCGCGATCCCGATCTCGGTCATCGGCACGTTCGCGGTCATGTGGGTCGCGGGCTTCACGCTGAATTTTCTCACGCTGCTCGCGCTCGCGCTCGCGGTCGGCATCGTCATCGACGACGCCATCGTCGTGCTCGAGAACATCGTCCGGCACGTCGAGGAGAAGGGGGAAAAGCCCTTCCCCGCGGCCGTGCTCGCGACGCGCGAGATCGGCCTCGCGGTGCTCGCGACCACGATCTCGCTGATGGCGGTGTTCGTGCCCGTGTCGTTCATGCCGGGCGTCGCGGGCCGCTTCCTCAAGAGCTTCGGGCTCACGATGTCGTTTGCCATCGCGGTGTCGCTGCTCGTGAGCTTCACGCTGACGCCGACGCTCGCGGCGCGGTGGCTGCGCGCCGGAGCGCACGGCGCCGAGGGCGGCTTCCTGCACCGCGTCGTGGATGCGTTCTACAAGCCGATCGAGCGCGTCTACATGGTGTGCCTCCGCTGGGTGATGCGGCGCCGCTGGGTGATGGTCGTCGCGTGCGCGGCCGTGCTCGGGTCCTGCGGGCCCATCGCCAAGCGCCTACCGGGCGGGTTCCTGCCCGAGGACGACATCGCGCAGTTCGAGATCAACCTGCGCGCGCCCGAGGGGACGAGCCTCACGGCCACGCGCCTCATCGCCGAGCGCATCGCCGACGACGTGCGCGCGCTGCCGGGCGTCCGCGCCACGCTGCTCACCGTCGGCGATGGCGATCTCGCGGCCCCGAACACGGCGAAGATCCTCGCGCTGCTCGTGGACCCGGAGCAGCGATCGCTCTCGCAGCTCGCGCTCATGGAGCGGGCGCGCCGCGAGGTCCTCGACAAGCAGCCGAAGGAGCTGCGCGTGTTCGCCAACGAGGTCCCGCTCATCTCCGTCGGCGCGTCGAACACGCAGAACGTGCAGCTCGCGCTGCAGGGGCCCGACCTGGCGCAGCTCGGCGGGTTCGCGCGCCACATCACCGAGGAGCTCCGCAAGGTGCCCGGCGCCGTCGACGTCGACCACACGCTGGTGGACGGAAAGCCCGAGCTCCGCGTGGGCATCGAGCGCGATCGCGCGGCCGCCCTCGGCGTCGAGGTCGCCCACGTCGCGGGCACGCTCCAGATGGTCGTCGGCGGGCTGAAGGTGTCGTCGTACGCCGAGGCGGGCGAGGAGTACGACGTCCGGCTGCGCGCCGACGCGCGCTTCCGAGGCGACGCCGAGTCGCTCGCGCTCGTCGACGTACCGTCGATCAAGGTCGGCGCCGTGTCGCTGGCTAGCGTCACGCGGCTCGGGCGCGCCACGGGCCCCGCGCAGATCGACCGGCTCGGTCGTCGCCGCCAGATCACGATCCTCTCGAACGCCGGCCCCGGCGTCGGCACCGCCGCGGTGAACGCCGCGCTCGACCGCATCGTCGCCGCCGAGCACATGCCGGCCGGCTACTCCGTCGAGCGCGTCGGGCGGTCGCGCGACGAGGGGCGCACGGCGATGGGCTTCCTCGTCGTCATCGGGCTCTCGTTCGTGCTGATGTACCTCGTCCTCGCGGCGCAGTTCGAGTCGTGGCTGCACCCGATCACGATCCTGCTCTCGCTGCCGCTCACGGTGCCGTTCGCGCTCATCTCCCTGCACCTGTTCCACGAGACGCTGAACCTGTTCTCGGGGCTCGGCCTGCTCGTGCTGTTCGGCGTCGTGAAGAAGAACGCCATCCTCCAGATCGACCACACGAACCAGCTGCGCGCGGGCGGGATGCCGCGCCTCGAGGCGATCCTGCAGGCGAACAAGGACCGGCTCCGGCCGATCCTGATGACGACGATCGCCTTCTGCGCGGGCATGATCCCGCTCGTCGGGTCCCACGGGGTGGGGTCGGGGCAAAACCACACGATGGGGTCGATCGTGCTCGGCGGGCAGTCGCTCTCGCTCGTGCTCACCTTGCTCGCCGTGCCGGTCGCCTACTCGCTCTTCGACGACGCGGGCGCGTGGCTCCGCCGCAAGCTCTCGCGCGGCGTGGCCGAGGACCGGGGCGAGCGCGAGCTCGACGCGCTCGTCGGCGCCGAGCCCGCCTCCGCCGACGCCGAGGAGTGACGACGCGCGTGCGGGGGTGACGGGCTGCGCGCCCGGCCCGCCCCTCCGAAGGGCGACCGCCGATGGGACAATCGAGCGGACGCCGGCAGCGGCTAGGCGCGGCTACTTCGCGACGAAGAGGAGGTCCTCGCGCCCGCGCACGTCCTCGATCGCGACCGGCACGGGGCCATCGCTCCAGCGGAACGGCGCGTAGCCGAGCGGCGCGAGGACCGCGGCCACCGCCGCGGCCGTGCGGGGCGCGCGCGTCGATCCCTCGGGGCCGCGGACCTCGCACCAGATCGGCGGCCGCGCGACGGCGAGCGTCGCGAGCATGCCGCCGAGCGCGCGCGCCTCTTCGCCTTCGACGTCCACCTTCACGAGCGCGATCGCCGCCGCGTCGATCCCCGCCTCGGCGACCCAGGCGTCGACGGTCGTGACCGGCACCTCGAGGTCGGCGTCGTAGCGGCCCTCCTCGCCGGCCTTCTCGGCGATGAGCGAGCTCGCGGTCCCGTCCGCCGCGCGGTGGAACGACGCGACGCCGACGTGATCCGACGCCGCCGCGCGGACGCAGCGCACGTGATCGAGGCCGCTACGCCGCACCGATCGCGAGATCGCCTCGTGCGTGGTCGGCTCCGGCTCGAACGCGACGACGAGGCCCGTGGACCCGACGAGGCGGGCCGCGTGCTGCGTGAAGATGCCGACGTTCGATCCGACGTCGAGGAAGGTCGCGCCGGCGCGGAGGTGCTGGTCGAGGTACGCCGCGAACGGGCGGCGGAGGTAGAAATCGCCGTACGTGCGCGGGAAGAAGAAGAGCTCGCGGTGCCAGTGCGCGCCGAGGTCGAGCTCGAGCGTCGGGCACAGTCCGCACGCCGGCGCGACGGCCCAGGTGCCGCGCGGAGGGCGGATCAGCGCGCCGATGGCCCACGAGAGGAGCGCGGGCGCGCCCCGGTAGGGCCACAGGCTCGTCACGGCGCGCAGGCGATCGAACCTGCGCACGGTCGCCTCGGCGGCCGCGCCGCGCCCGAGATCCCGATCGCCGTCAGACCCCGTGCCGCTGCCGCCGCCCATGCCGACCTCCGTCGATGAAGGCCCGTGGTAGCAGCAACCGCGCGACGTCGATAGCGCGGAGCGACCCGGGCGGGCACCCGAGCGCCTGCACGGGCCTGATGAGGATCAGCGGGCGGCGGGGGTGACGGGCTTCGCGTAGGGCCCGCTCCACCCGTCGGAGAACACGCGGTGCAGGCGCTCGGCGAAGGGGCCGCCGCGCAGCACGAGCCCGACGTTGCGGCTCTTGACGAAGTAGTCACCCTCCCAGTTGCTCGTGCCGACCCACGCCACCTCGGTCTCGTCGACGACGAGGTACTTCGCGTGCACGACGCGGGCGAAGGGCACGTCGCCGCCCGACCAGGCGGGCACGTGTATTAGCTTCACCTCGATGTTCGGCGTTCGGGCGAGGTCCTGCAGCGGCTCGATCTGGCCGGGCTTGTCTTGCCAGTCGGCGCAGGTAAGGCGCACCGACACGCCGCGGGAGGCCGCGCGGCGCAGGGCGTCGTCGAGGGTGCGGAACGGAGCGCCGTCGCGGAACGCCGGCTTGTACGTGAGCATCTGGACCTCGATGCGCCGCTTCGCGCCGTCGAGGAGCGCGACCAGGGCGGGGAGCTCCCACAAGCCGTCGTCGCCCACGAACCCCTTGGGGCTGAGCACGAGGGTCACGGCGACGGGCCCGCCGCCGACGTCCACAGTCACCGGGAAATCCGCGGCGCGCGCGCGGATCGGGCGCGCCTCTCCGCCGGCGAAGGCGTAGTCGGAGGCGAAGACCTCGGCGAGCACGGCGACGGTGCGCGGCTCGCGCACGCGGACGCCGATCTCCTGGATGTGATCGAGTGATCGCCAGTCGAAGTTCTGACTGCCGAGGTACGCCTCGCGGCCGTCGACCACGAAGTACTTGGCGTGCAGGATGCCGCCCATCGTCTTCGAGGCGTCGAACGCGCGCACGGTGACGTTCTTGCGCGCGCCGAGGCGCCGCGCGAGATCGGGGTACTTGGACAGGAAGATCGTCTCGAGCAGGAACCGCACCGCGACGCCGCGATCGGCCGCGGCCTCGATCGCCTGCACGACGGCCTCGAGGCGGCTGCCCGGCGCGCTCACGGCGTAGAACTGCGCGACGTCGATCGACCGGGTCGCGCCCGCGATCATCGCCAGCCAGACGTCGCCCGCGTTCGGGATGTCCGGGTGGTCGAGGGCGGTCTCGACGGGCGCGGACTCGACGAGCTCGACCGCCGGCGAGGGCGAGCGTGGGAGTGGGGGCGCGGCGGGTGCGGTCGCGCAGGAGCGCGGTGCGGCCGCGCAGGCCGTGAGGGCCAGGGCGGCGAGGGCGAGGGCGAGGAGGGCGGCGGCGCGCATCGAGTCGGGCTCGTAGCACCGAGGGCGCCTGGCGTGGGCTCGGGGCGTGAGTTACCGTGGCCGATCGCGCGGGAGTGGCCCCGCGGAGGAGGACGAAGTGATGTTGAAGCAGGGCGATGTGGCCCCCGCGTTCGAGCTCGAGAGCGACGCGGGCACGATCGTGCGGTCGAAGGATCTCGCGGGCACGCGGTACGTCATCTACTTCTACCCGAAGGACTCGACGCCGGGCTGCACGCGCGAGGCGCAGGCGTTCTCCGCCGACCGGGCGCGCTTCGAGGCGATCGGCGTGCCGGTGCACGGGGTGTCGAAGGACTCGGTGAAGAGCCACGGCTCGTTTCGCGACACGTACGCGTTGACGATCCCGCTGCTCTCCGACCCGACGCTCGCGCTGCACAAGGCGTACGGCGCGTACGGGGAGAAGGTGATGTACGGCAAGAAGGTCCTCGGCGTGGTGCGATCGACCTTCGTCGTGGGCGCGGACGGCGTGATCGAGCGGGCGTGGCCGAGCGTGAAGGTCGACGGGCACGCCGACCAGGTGCTCGCGTTCCTCGACGCGGGGGCGGTCGAGGAGCCGGCCGCGGAGGAGCCTGCGCCGAAGGCGCCCGCCGCGAAGAAGCCCGGGGCAGCGAAGAAGCCTGCAAAGAAGGGTGCGAGCTAGCCCGGGGAGGGGCGTGACGCGGGGCGAGCCTACGCGAGCGGGACGACGTCGCCGTCCCGTCCGATCGCGAGGTCGCCCGCGTAGCCGGAGCTGCGCGCGTCCGCGAGCATCGCGTCGTCGCCGTCCACGCCGTGGTAGTGCGTGAGCACGAGCCGCTTCGCGCCCGCCGCGAGCGCCGCTTCGCCCGCCTGCCGCGGGGTGAGGTGGCCATACTCGCTCAGGTCCTTGCCAATCGCCGCCGAGGCCTCGCAGAGGAAGAGGTCCGCGCCGATCGCGGCGCGCACGAGGCCGTCGCACGGCCCGGAATCGCCCGAATACGCGAGGATGCGCCCGTGCGCCTCGACGCGGTACGCCACCGCGGGGCTCCTGCCGTGCCCGTGCGAAACGGCGAACGCGCGCAGGAGGACGCCCGGCCAGAGCTCGCGCGCGAAGTCGTCGTCCACGGCGACGAGGTCGAGGTCCCACCGCGACGACGTGCGGCCGCCGTTCTCGGGCTCGTGCCAGCGCAGGAGCGACGTGAAATCCTCGGCGGACGCGCGCGGCAGGTAGAGCGCGAGCGCGAGATCGGCGCGCGCCGCGCCCCGGACGACGGCGTCGCACGATCGGCCCTGGAGGAACTGGGGCAGCGCCGCGTGATCGGCGTGCGGGTGGCTCACCGCGAGGTGCGCGACGCGGCTCGCTTCGATGCCCGCCGCGGCGAGGCGGAAGCGCGCGCCCTCGCTGCAGTCGAGGACGAGCGTGCGCGAGGCGTCCCCGGGCGCGCCGAGCTCGAGGGCGAAGAGCGGCGGCTGCCGGGCGACCGTGCCGGGCAGCGCCCCGAGGCAGGTCCCGGTGCCGAGGAGGAGGAGTCGCATCGCCCCGATCCTAGCCGAGCGCGGGGCGGCCGATCGGTCGGCGCTCCGATTGGCGCCCCCCGCGGGGTGGGCTAGACGCTCCGGATGACGAACGACGGCGACCGTCTCCCGAGCGGGCCGCGCGAGGTCCGCTCTCCGCGGGGGACCACGCTCTCCTGCAAGGGCTGGCTGCAGGAGGCCGCGCTGCGGATGCTGCACAACAACCTCGACCCCGAGGTGGCCGAGCGCCCCGACGACCTGGTCGTCTACGGCGGCACGGGCAAGGCCGTGCGGTCGTGGGAGGCGTTCGACGTGATCGTGCGCGAGCTGCGCCTGCTCGAGGACGACGAGACGCTCCTCGTGCAGTCGGGCAAGGCCGTCGGGCGCTTCCGCACGCACGCGGACGCGCCCCGCGTGCTCATCGCCAACTCGAACCTCGTCGGTCGCTGGGCGAACTGGGACGAGTTCCGTCGGCTCGAGCAGCTCGGCCTGACGATGTACGGCCAGATGACCGCCGGCTCGTGGATCTACATCGGATCGCAGGGCATCGTGCAGGGCACGTACGAGACCTTCGTCGCCGCGCGCAAGGCGCACGAGGCGCGCACCGGGAGGGCCGGCGGGCGCTGGGTGCTCACGGCCGGCCTCGGCGGCATGGGCGGCGCGCAGCCGCTCGCCGCGACGATGGCCGGCCTCGCGTGCCTCGGCGTCGAGATCGACCCCGATCGCATCGAGAAGCGGCTGCGCACGCGGTACGTCGACGAGCGGATCGACGACCTCGATCGGGCGCTCGATCGCGTCCGGTCGTCGGCCGCCGAGGGCAAGCCGGTCTCGGTCGCGATGTGCGCGAACGCCGCGGACGTCTACCCCGAGATCGTGCGGCGCGGCGTCGTGCCCGACCTCGTCACCGAGCAGACGGCGGCGCACGATCCGCTCGTCGGCTACGTGCCGATGGGGCTCTCGCTCGCCTTGGCGGCGGCGCTGCGCGCGCGCGATCCGAAGGAGTACGTCGCGCGGGCGAAGGCCTCGATGCGGCTCGAGGTCGAGGCGATGCTCGAGCTGCAGAAGCGCGGCGCCGAGACGTTCGACTACGGCAACAACCTCCGCACCTGCGCCGAGGAGGTCGGCTGCGATCGCGCGTTCGACATCCAGGGCTTCGTGCCCGCGTACGTGCGCGAGCTGTTCTGCCAGGGCAAGGGCCCGTTCCGCTGGGTCGCGCTCTCGGGCGACCCCGCCGACATCCTCGCGACCGATCGCGCGGTGATCGAGGCCGTGCCGCACGACGCCGACCTCGCGCGGTGGATCGATCTCGCCCAGCAGCGGATCGCGTTCCAGGGCCTTCCGGCGCGCATCTGCTGGCTCGGCTACGGCGATCGAGCCAAGGTCGGGCTCGCGTTCAACGAGCTCGTCCGGAAGGGCGTCGTGAAGGCCCCGATCGTGATTGGCCGCGATCACCTCGACTGCGGATCGGTCGCGTCGCCCTTCCGCGAGACCGAGGCGATGAAGGACGGCTCGGACGCCATCGCTGACTGGGCGATCCTGAACGCGCTCGCGAACACCGCGGGCGGCGCGTCGTGGGTGAGCTTCCACCACGGCGGCGGCGTCGGCATCGGCAACTCCCTGCACGCCGGGCAGGTCATCGTCGCCGACGGCACGGACGCGGCCGCGCGTCGGCTCGAGCGCGTGCTCACGATCGACCCGGGAATGGGCGTGATCCGGCACGCCGACGCCGGCTACGAGACGGCCCTGCGCGTGGCGGCCGAGAAGGGCGTGCGCGTCCCGCACCGGGTCTAGCGCGAACGGACGCGGCGTTGCGCCCCTCCGGCGGGGACGCGATGCGGATGTTGCGCTACCGTACCCCCATGCTCGATGCTCGCCTTCGGTACGTCGTCGATGACGCCGACCCGCGCGCGCCCACCCAGGACGAATGGGATCGGATGACGCCGGCGGAGCGTGAAGAGCTGCTCGCGAGCCTGCCGTCGGAGATGCCCATCTCCGAGTCGGCGCCGCCCGAGGGGGACGTGCACTTCGAGGCGGTCGTGCGCGCGCGCGACGTGCTGCGCGGCTTCTTCGGCCGCTCGGGCCGCCGCATCTGGGTCGCCAACAACCTGCCCATCTACTACCCGGGCGAGCGCATGTTCTCGCCGGACGTCATCGCGGTCGTCGACGTCGACTCGCGATCGCGCGACCACTTCACGGTGAGCGCCGAGGGCAAGGGGCTCGACGTGGTCATCGAGGTCCTCTGGGCGGGTCGCCGCAAGAAGGACCTGGCCGACAACGTCGAGCGCTTCGCGCGCCTCGGCATTCCGGAGTACTTCGTCTTCGACCGCCGCAAGCTGCGCCTGCACGGTCACCGCCTGCCGACGCCCGGCGCGCGCGCCTATCGCCCCATCCTGCCGCAGCTCGGCGCGTACCGGTCCGAGCAGCTCGGCCTCGACCTCTCCGTCGAGGGCGACAAGCTTCGCTTCTCGTACAGCGGGGCCCCGCTGCCCGAGTCCGCCGAGCTCATCGCTCGGCTCGACGGGAACCTGCGCGCGGCCGAGCAGAGCGCGGAAGAGGAAGCGCGACGCGCCGAGCACGAAGCGCTGCGCGCCGAAGAGGAAGCGGGGCGCGCCGAGCACGAAGCGGGGCGCGCCGACGGAGAGGCGCGCCGCGCCGACGCAGCCGAGCGGCGGCTGGCCGAGGCGCTGGCGGAGCTCGAGCGGTTGCGGGGCGAAGGTCGCTGAGGGGGTCGTGCGGCGCCTGCGCACGATCAGGCCCGGAGCCGGAGGCCGACGGCCTGGCGTCGCGCAGGCGCCGCCTTTCGCCGTCGGGAGCAGCGGCCCGCGAGGCCCGGTGGTGATCGGCCCCATGGCGCCTCGCCTCTGGGTGGGCGGCCACGCGCGGCCGGATCGGCACCCATGACCGCCCTCGAGGTCGCCGTCGTCTCCATCACCACCACGCAGCGCCGCCGCTTTCTCTGGTGCGCGTGGTGGACGGGGGCGCCGTCGCGCGAGCCCTTCCGCGCCCCGGACGCGTGGGCGGGCGGCGCGCGGTCGCCCGAGGAGGCGAAGCGCGCCGCCGAGCAGGCCGCCGGGCGCACGCTGCTCGTCGCGTCGGCGTCGTGGGCGCGCGCGTTCACGCGGCTGCGCGCCGGGCTGCCAGCCTGGCCCGAGCGGCGCCGTCCGCCCGAGGCCGCGCCGGTGGTCGCGGGCGACCTGCCGCCCGAGAGCGCGCTCGCGGTCCTCGGCCTCACGCGGGGCGCTTCGCTCGCGGACATCAAGCGCGCGTACCGCAAGCACGCGCTCGAGACGCACCCGGATCGGGGGGGCGAAGCGGCCGCGTTCGTGCGCGTGCAGCGCGCGTTCGAGTCGGCGAGCCGGCGCGTGGGCAAGCGCCGCTCCCGCTGACGCCGCGCCGGCTCGTCCACGCCCTGCGCGCTCGCTCGCGGCTCGTCGCGAGCGCCCCGTGAGCCCGACGCCTGCTACGCTCCGCGCCCATGGTGGACTCTCCGCTCGACGCCCCGATCGACGTCCTCGTGATCGGCGCCGGCCCCGCCGGCGCGGCCGCCGCCGCCTTGCTGCACCGCGCGGGCCGCACCGTGCGCATCGTCGAGAAGCAGCGCTTCCCGAGGTTCGTGATCGGCGAGAGCCTCCTGCCGCACTGCATGGACGTCCTCGACGCGGCCGGCCTCCTGCCGGCGGTCGAGGCGCGCGGCTACCTCGTCAAGCGCGGCGCGCTGTTCTACCGGGGCAGCGACCGCTGCAGCTTCGACTTCGGCGACGCCTTCACGCCCGGCTGGGGCTGGACGTGGCAGGTGCCGCGCGCGGACTTCGACAAGACCCTCGCCGACGCGACCGAGGCGATGGGGGTGCCGATCCACTACGGCCACGAGGTCGTCTCCGCGCGTTTCGAGGGATCGCCCGAGGTCGAGGTCAGCGACGAGCAGGGGCGCGTCCACCACCTGCGCCCGAAGTTCGTCGTCGACGCGAGCGGCTACGGGCGCGTGCTCCCGCGCCTGCTCGGTCTCGACGAGCCCTCGCACCTGCCGAAGCGCCAGGCCCTCTTCACGCACCTCACGGGCGACCGACGCCCCCCCGGCCAGGACGAGGGCCGCATCTGGATCTGCATCCATCCCGGGCAGGACGGCGCCCTCGGCGTGGGCCAAGCGTGGCTCTGGATCATCCCCTTCTCGAACGGCGTCACCTCCGTCGGCGCGGTCAGCACGCCCGACTTCTTCGACGTCTTCCCGGGCGACCCGGAGCAGAAGCTCCGCGCCATCCTGCGCGCGGAGCCCGCCGCGCGCGACCGCCTCTCGGACGGCGCCTTCGAGTTCGAGCCGCGCGTGCTCTCGGGCTACTCGGCGTCCGTGAAGCGCCTCCACGGGCCCGGCTACTGCCTCGTCGGCAACGCGACGGAGTTCCTCGACCCCGTGTTCTCCTCGGGCGTGACGCTCGCGCTCGAGTCCGCGCACCGCGCCTCCGGCCTCGTGCTGCGCGAGCTCGCGGGCGACGCGCCCGACTGGAAGGTCGAGTACGCCGACCACATGATGCGCGGGATCGACGTCTTCCGGACGTTCGTCACGCGCTGGTACGACGGCGCGCTCCCCGCGATCTTCTTCGCCGAGGGCAAGACGCCCGAAATCAGCAAGCAGATCTGCTCGGTCCTCGCCGGCTACGTCTGGGACGCGGACAACCCGTTCGTTCGCGACCACGCTCGGCGCGTCGAGCTGCTCGCCAAGCTCGCGCGCAGCGGTCGCCGCGACGGCTTCGTCGCGACGCCGATCGCGTAGCGCCGCGGTCCTTCGCGGCGTCGACGCGGCGCCGCGTAGCCCCCTTCGCGCCAGGTGCCGCTTGACTCGTCTCGCGTCAGAGGCGAATCGAGGCTCGCTCGGCTCGATCCGGGCGCGGCCCCAGGCGACCCCGGCGGGCACCGGCGGCGTCGCGACACCGGGGCGGAGGATTCATGATCGGAGCGGGCACGAACGGGGTCGTCAGCGCGAACGGTGAGCACCCCTCGATGACGGGGCTCGCACCGGAGGGCCCCCGCGCGCGCCCGCTCGAGCCGTCGAAGATCCTCGCTCGCCGGCGCCTCGTCGTCGTCGGCGGCACGGGCTTCCTCGGCAAGGTCTGGCTCTCGATGCTGCTCGACCGGTTCCCCGAGATCGGCCACCTGTACCTGCTCGTCCGGGCGAAGGCCGACCAGAGCTCGGAGGAGCGCTTCTGGTCGCAGATCGCGACCTCGCCCGTGTTCGACCCGCTGCGCGCGAAGTACCCGGGCGCGGCCTTCGAGGCGTTCCTCCGCGACAAGGTCACGGCCGTCTCCGGCGACATCGGCCAGGACAACCTCGGCATTCCGGCGGGCGTGATCGCCTCGCTGACCGGCCGCGTCGACGCGGTCGTGAACGTCGCCGGCGTCGTCGACTTCAACCCGCCCCTCGACGAGGCGCTCGAGGTCAACGCCTTCGGCGTGAACAACCTCGTGTCGCTCGCGCGCACGCTCGGCGCGAAGGTGCTGCACACGAGCACCTGCTACGTGGCGGGCTACCGCGCGGGGCTCATCGAGGAGGTCGACCCGCGCGAGGTGCCCTTCCCGCGATCGACCGGCGAGACCTGGTTCGGCGCCGCGTGCCCGCACCGCACGCTCGACCAGTCCCACTGGGATCCGCAGCGCGAGATCGACGAGTGCCTCGACCTCGTCAAGCAAGCGCGGCAGCGCTGCGAGGACTCCTTCCGCCAGAGCGCGTTCCTCGACACCGCCAAGGCAAACCTCGCCTCGCGCGGCGAGCCGGGCCGCGGCCGGGCGCTCGCGGCCGAGCTCGCTTCGGTCAAGCGCAAGTTCGTCGAGGCGCGCCTCGTCGACGCCGGCAGGGAGCGGGCGATCTTCTGGGGCTTCACCAACATCTACACGTACACGAAGAGCATCGGCGAGCAGGTGCTCGCGGCCTCCGGCGTGCCCTTCTGCATCGTGCGCCCCGCCGTCGTCGAGTCGAGCTGCGAGTACCCGTTTCCGGGCTGGAACGAGGGCATCAACACCTCGGCGCCGCTGCTCTACCTCGCCTCGCGCGGGCAGGTGCAGTTCCCCGGGTCGCACGACGTGCGGCTCGACATCATCCCCGTCGACATGGTCACGAGCGGGATGATCGCGTCGCTCGCGGAGCTCGTCGACGGGACGCAGGCGGCCGTCTACCAGTACGGCACGACCGACACGAACGGCTGCCGCGTGACCCGGTTCCTCGAGCTCGCGGGCCTCTACAAGCGGCGTCAGGTGTTCGAGGGCAAGAAGACCGCCCTCTTCGACTACGTGAGCGCGTACTTCGAGCCCGGTCCGATGACGAAGGAGCAGTTCGAGGCGCGCGGCGCGCCCGGCATCGCGCGCGCCCTGCGCGGCCTCGGCGGGCTGCTCGGCAAGGCCGCGGTCGGCCCCGCCGCGGCGCTGCTCGAGCCCGCGTCGAAGGCGCTCCTCGACGCCGCCAAGATCGAGTCGCGGACGGGCGACATCCAGGGCCTGTTCATCCCCTTCGTCGCCGAGGCGGACTGGATCTTCTCGTGCGCGAACACGCGCGCCGCCTTCGCGCGCATGCCGCCCGAGGAGCGCGCGCGCTTCTTCTGGGCGCCGGAGTCGCTCGACTGGCGCGACTGGCTCTGGGACGTGCACATCCCCGGCCTCGAGAAGTGGGTCTATCCGCTCATCGAGGAGCGCCTCCAGAAGGAGGTGAAGCCCCTCCGTCGCTACGACACGCTGGTTGATCTTCTCGACGAGATGGCCGAGCGCTACGACCACGCGGTCGCGCTGCAGCTGCTCACCGACGAGGGCCTCACGCGCACCACGTTCCGCGAGTGGCGCGACGCCGCGCGGACCGCCGCGGCCCGCCTCGCCGGTCTCGGCGTCCGCCCGGGCCACCGCGTGCTCCTCTCGGGCCTGAACCACCCGGCGTGGCCCATCGCGTACTTCGGCATCCTCGCCGCGGGCGCCGTCGCCGTGCCCGTCGATCCGGGCCTCGAGGCGCCGCAGCTCGCGAACATCCTCCGCTCGTCGGGCGCGGCCGTCGCGGTCGTCACCCCGGCCGTCGAGGGGAAGGTCGGCGCGGGCGTGCGCGCGGCGCTCGGGGCCGCGGCGCCGGTGTTCGTCGACCTCGTCGCGCTCGCCGAGCCCGACCTCGACGCGCCCTCGGGCGCCGGGGTCGCGTTGCCCGCGGTCGCCGTGAAGGACGGCGATCTCGCGAGCATCATCTACACGAGCGGCACGACCGGCGACCCGAAGGGCGTGATGCTCACGCACGCGAACTTCGCCGCCCTGCTCGCGGCGCTCGCGCCGGTCTTCCCGCTCACGCCGAACGACCGGGTGCTCAGCGTGCTGCCGCTGCACCACACGTTCGAGTTCACCTGCGGCCTCCTGCTGCCGATGTCGCGCGGCGCGCGCATCCTCTACCTCGGCGAGCTGTCGAGCGATCGCCTCTCCGACGGCCTCGATCGCGGCCGGATCACCGCGATGGTCGGCGTGCCCGCGCTCTGGCAGATGCTCGAGCGCCGCGTCCTCACGACGGTGAAGGAGCACGGCGGCCTGGCCGAGAGCGCCTTCGACTGGGCGCTCGACCTGAACCGCCTGATCGGCAAGCGCGCCGGGATGAACCTCGGGCGCCTCTTCTTCGGCAGCGTCCACGACGCGCTCGGCGGCAACATCCGCTGGATGATCTCGGGCGGCGCCGCGCTCCCCAAGGAGACGGCCGAGTTCTTCAAGGGCGTCGGGCTGCCGCTCTCGGAGGGCTACGGTCTCACCGAGGCCTCGCCGGTGCTCACGGTCGCGAAGGCCTCGATGCGCACTGCGGCCGGCCACGTCGGCAAGGCGATCCCGGGCGTCGAGGTGAAGATCGCCAGCCCCGACGACAACGGCGTCGGCGAGGTCGTCGCGCGCGGCCCGAACGTCATGCTCGGCTACGCGAACAACCCCGAGGCGACGGCCGCCGTGATCGACGCCGACGGCTGGCTGCACACCGGCGATCTCGGCAAGTTCGACAAGAAGAAGCGGCTCGTCCTCGTCGGTCGGCAGAAGGACGTCGTCGTCTCCGCGAGCGGCGAGAACGTCTACCCGGACGACGTCGAGGCGATGATCGGCGCGGTCGACGGCGTGAAGGAGCTCGCGATCGTCGGCCTGGACGATCCGCGCGGCGGCGAGCGCGTCGCTTGCCTCGCGGTGCCGGCCGCGCCGCCCGACGACGCCGTCGCCTCCTCGCGCGCAGGCGGCGATCGTCGCGAGAGCCGCGACAAGGTCATGAAGGCCTTGCGCGAGGCGTTCGCGAAGCTGCCGCGCGCGGCGCAGCCGGCGATCGTGCACCTCTACGACGCCGACCTGCCGCGCACGGCCACCCGCAAGGTGAAGCGCCCCGAGGTCAAGGCCGTCCTCGCGCGGCTCGTCGCCGCGTCCACGCCGCCCTCGGCGACCGGCGCCATCGGTGGGACGGGCGTGACGCCGGCGCGCCACGCGATCGCGTCGATCGCCAATCGCAAGGCGTCCGAGCTGACCTCGGCGACCTCGCTGCGCGCGGAGCTCGGCTTCGACTCGCTCATGTCGATGGAGCTCGGCGTCGCGCTCGAGCCGCACGCCGGCCGCTCGTTCGACTCCAGCGACCTCGCTCGCTGCGAGACCGTCGGCGACGTCGAGCGCCTCGCGGCCGAGGCCGCGCACAAGCTCGTGCACGGCGAGCCCGACGTCGTCGCCGAGATCCCGAACGACGACGCCCCCATCCTCCTGCCGCCGGTCGTGGCCGACGCGGCCAAGCGCCTGATCGGCAAGGCGCAGACGGGCTTCTACGAGCGGCTCATGCAGCCGACGGTCTACGGTCGCGCGTACATCCCGCACAACCGCAACACGATCGTGTGCTCGAACCACGCGAGCCACCTCGACATGGGGTTCGTGAGGTACGCGCTCGGCCCGTACGGCGACGATCTCGTCTCGCTCGCCGCGCAGGACTACTTCTTCGACGACCGCTGGCGCCGCGCCTTCTTCGAGAACCTGACGAACCTCGCGCCGTTCGACCGCAAGGGCGGCCTGCGCCAGGCGCTCCGCCAGGCCGGCGATCTCATCGATCAGGGCAAGACGGTGCTGATCTTCCCCGAGGGCACGCGATCCGAGGACGGCGCGCTGCACGAGTTCAAGCCCGCCATCGGCCACCTCGCGCTCACGCACGGCATCGACATCCTGCCCGTCTACCTCGGCGGCACCTACGAGGCGCTGCCCAAGGGCCGCAGCCTCCCGGTGAAGCGCGATCTCGTCGCGCGCATCGGCCCGCCGCTCGAGGCCGCGCACCTGCGCCGCCTCACGCACGGCATGAAGTTTACCGTCGCCTGCCGCGCGGTCGCGAGCCTCGCCCACCGCGCCGTCTCGGCGCTCAAGGACGGCCAGGTCCTCGACCCCGCGCGCGTCCGCAGCATCGTCGAGATCGAGCGCGAGCCGCACCCGCTGGTCACCCTCTTCCGCGACCTCGAGCGCAAGTTCGTCCCCGGTCGCGTCGAGCAGCCCATCACGTTCTACTTCACGCTCGGCAGCGACGCCGACTCGAAGTGGACGCTCCGGATCGAGCCGGATCGCTGCGAAATCCGGCCCGGCAAGCCCCCGAACGACGCCGACTGCGTGCTCAAGACCTCGGCGGAGATCTTCACGAAGATCGTCCGCGAGGGCTACACGCCGAGCCCGGTCGAGTTCATGACCGGCCTCGTGAAGTCCAACGACCTCTCGCACCTCTTCACCTTCCAGAAGGCGTTCGACCTCGGATGAGCCGCTACCTCGTCACCGGCGCGACCGGATTCCTGGGAGGCCACCTCGTCACGACGCTCCTCGCCGCGGGGCACGAGGTCGTCGCGATCTGCCGCGCGCCGGCGCCGGCGCTCGCCGACCGCGCGACGATCGCCCTCGGCGACGTGCTCGACGGCGGGAGCGTGCGCGCGGCGGCCGCGGGCTGCGATGGCCTCTTCCACTGCGCCGGGCTCGTCTCGCGCCGGCCCGAGGACGCCGAGATCCTGCACCGCGTGCACGTCCACGGCACCGAGGTAACCCTCGACGCGGCCCTCGACGCCGGCGTGCGGCGCGTGGTCGTCGCGAGCACGAGCGGCGTCGTCGCCGTCAGCCGCGCTCCGGTCGTCCTCGCCGAGGACGCGCCCGCTCCGCTCGATCTCGTCTCACGCTGGCCGTACTACCGATCCAAGCTCTTCGCCGAGCGCGCCGCCTTCGAGCGCGGCGGGCGCGGCCTCGAGGTCGTGGCCGTGAACCCGACGCTGCTGCTCGGTCCGGGCGACGTCCGCGGATCGTCGACCGACGACGTGGTGCGGTTCCTCGACCGCAAGGTCCCCTTCGTCCCCGCGGGAGGCCTCTCGTTCGTCGACGCGCGCGACGTCGCCACGTCGATGCTCGCCGCGATGGAGCGCGGCAAGCCCGGTCGGCGCTACCTCCTCGGCGCGGCGAACCTGACCGTGGCCGCGTTCTTCGGCCGCCTCGAGCGCATCTCCGGCGTCGCGGCGCCGCGCGTGCCGACGCCCGGCGGCCTCTCGTTCGCGAGCTTCGGCGCCGACCTCTTGGACCGCACCGCCCGTCGGCTCCGCGCCGAGCCTCCCGCCCTCCGCATCACCGCCGAGATGGCCGCGTGCTTCTGGTACCTCGACGCGAGCCGCGCCAAGGCCGATCTCGGCTTCGCGCCGCGCGACCCGATGGTCACGCTCTCCGACACGGTCGCCGACCTCCGCGGCCGCGGCGTCGTCTGGCCGGATGTCGACGCTCGCGCCTGACCTGCGCGGGGTTCGCGTGCCCGCGTCGCTCCCGCCCGGCTGGGCCGAGGTCCTCGCCGCCGAGATCGCGGCGCCGTACTTCGCGGCGCTCCAGGCCTTCGTCGCGTCGGAGCGCGCGCACGCCGTCGTCTACCCGGCCGACGAGCACGTGTTCGCGGCGCTCGCGTGCACGCCCTTCGATCGCGTGAAGGTCGTGATCATCGGCCAGGACCCGTACCACGGCGCCGGTCAGGCCCACGGCCTCGCGCTCTCCGTCGCGCCCGGCGTGCGGCCCCCGCCGTCGCTCGCCAACCTGCTCAAGGAGGCCCACGCCGACGTGGGGCAGCCGCTGCCGTGCGACGGCTCCCTCGTGCCGTGGGCGAGGCAGGGCGTGCTGCTCCTCAACGACGTCCTCACCGTGCGCGAGGGCGAGGCGGGATCGCACCAGAAGCGCGGCTGGGAGCGCTTCACCGACGCGATCGTGCGCAACGTCGCCGACCGCGGGCGCCCGAGCGTCTTCGTGCTCTGGGGCAACCACGCGAGGAAGAAGGCGCGCCTCGTCGACCCGGACCGGCACCGCGTGATCACGGGCGTGCACCCGTCGCCGCTCTCGGCCCACGCCGGCTTCTTCGGCAGCAGGCCCTACAGCCGGGTCAACGCGGCGCTCGCCGAGCTCGGGCACGACCCGATCGACTGGAGCCTTCCGCCGCGGGCGAGCTAGACGCGCGCGGCGGAGGCTCGCGCGTCACGGTTTCGGCAGGCAGATGCCGCCGAAGCACGCCTCCGCGCCCCCGCAGTCCGAGTCCTGCTTGCAGGTCTTGCGCTCGATCTTCTCGACCCACTGGGCGATGTGATTGGCGCTCTTGAGGTCCTGAAACGGCATCCAGAACGCCGGGTACGCCGGGTCCCCGCCGCCGACGGCGACCGCCGGGTCGAAGGCCGTCATCCAGATCTGCGCGCGCTCCTTGTCGGCGAGCCGCAGGCCGTACGCGCGGCGGCTCGAGAACGTGAGCCACATCAGCGTCTTGCCCTGGTACGTCTGCGTCGACGCCGTCCACTTGGGCCACGAGTCGCCGCCCGCCCACGACTTCGCGAGCTTGATCGGCGCCCCGCCCGCCGCCCGGACGACCCACACCTCGGCGTCGGGCGCGTCGTACGAGTTCACGTCGCTCGGGGACCGGTTGAAGAGCACCCACTGGCCGTCCGGCGAGTAGGCCGGGTAGTAGTTGTTCTGGCCGGCGTACGCGACCCGCGTCTGCTCGTTCGAGAAGCTCTGTCCGTCGAAGTCGACCTGGACGAGAGACCCCTTGTCGCTGCCGGTCGTGCCGCACGCGAAGCCGGGGATGCAGGGCGGCGGGGACGCGGCCTTGACGTAGACGACGTGCTTTCCGTCCGGCGAGAAGTCCGGCATCGAGCCGTTCTTCCACAGCGGGTCGGGCCCGATCGCGGTCCCGTCGTCGGCGCTGCGGAAGGTCGTGTTGATGCCGTTCGACGCGAGCAGGCGCTTGCCGTCGGGGGTAAACGAGAAGAAGTTGGCGCCGCCGCCGCCAAACGGGCTGCCCTGCGTGTAATAGAGGTTCTTCGTCCCGACGTCGTAGACCTTGTATTGAGCGGGCCCCGGGATGTCGAGGCCGACGGCGATGCGGGCGCCGTTGCGCGAGACGACGTGGCAGCCGACGCACTGGCCTGCTCCGGCCTGGCCCTTGTCGAGGTATTTCTCGGCCGCCTGCCCGCTCTTGCCGAACTCGTAGCGCATGGTGATGCCCGGGTTGGCGTTCCAGTAGTAGACGCCGCCGACCACGTTCTCTTCGCCGAACGAGATCTGGCGCGGGGCCGACTGGCTCACGCTCCCCGGGCTCTGGGCGTTCACGCCGCGGAGGACGTAGCTCACCGGGTCGCCGCCGCGCGCGGCGTCGGAGACGGCCTTCCACACGGCCTTGCTCATCGCGTAGGCGCAGCCGTTGCCGACCTGAGTGCACGGGAAGTAGACCGAGAGGTCGACCTTCGGGCTCGTGAGCTCCAGCTGAAAGAGGGTGTCGCCGGCGCCGGGGACGAAGTGCAGCTCGAGCACGCTCATGTTGGGCGGCACGAGCAGCCCGTCCGGCGGATAGACGATCTGCGCGCCGCCTCCCCCCTTCGGTCCCTTGAAGTCGTTCGGGGCGTCCTGGGGCGCGCCGGGCTCGAGGACGACGTTGCCCATCGTGACGGTGAGTCCCGTCTTCGCCCCGAGGCCGAGGTACTCGGCGTGGACGACCGTCGACCCGGGCGCCTCGGCCTTCAGCGTCGCGCCGCCGAACGTGCCGAGATCGTCCTCGAGCCAGAGCTTCGCCTGGGCGGTGACGTCCTGCGGATTGCCATTGAGATCCTTGAACGTGACCGCATAGCCGATCGTCTGCGGCTGGCCGTTCGGCAGATCGATCGTCGCGTTCTGCGGCGTGATCGCGATCGTCCCCGACTGCTGCTGCGCGCCGCCCGACCCCTGGCCGCCGGCGCCCGTCGTCTGCCCGCCGCCCGACCCCTGGCCGCCGGCGCCCGTCGTCTGCGCGCCGCCCTGGCCCGCGCCGCCCTGGCCCAGGCGGAGCGCGAATATGACCGCGAGCACGCGCTCGAGGCCCAGGGCGCCTCGACCACCGATGCCCTGCGTGCCGCCGACGACCGC